>JAPLSM010000219.1 GCA_026398635.1 Spirochaetota bacterium
CGGAAATCCCTCAGAACGACGGCGGCGGGAAGCACGATGATCGCGAGGATGAACGGCAGGAAGGTGAGGGCGATCCGTTTCTGGATGCCCGGACGCCGCAGGGTTGCCAGCAGGTTCCCGTCCCGCTGCTGCCCTTCCCGCTTGAACTCGAGGTACTCCTGGTAGACTTCATCCCGCCGAGCGAGGCCGGCGATGAGGAGCGCGACGGAGAACGTGTTGACGACGGCGGAAGCGGCGAAGACGGCCCAGGAGAGGCCGGATTGCTGGCGGAAGTATCCGGGGCCGGAAGCTTCCTTCAGCAGATGGATTGAAAGCGTCGCCAGGACGAGCCCCGAGAGGAGGATGTCGAGAACGATCGCCACGATTCGTTTCGGGTCCGTGATCGACGGGATTCGCGACTCGAGGAACGGGGCAACGATCTTGAAGGCGGCCAGCAGGGGGATGGGGGAAACGACGCAGGCGACGAGGAGGAAGGGAATGATCGCGCCCGGAGCCGAATCCAGGAAGGAGACCGGCAGCAGGGGCGGGACCAGGGCTGCGGGTGTTTTCAGGAATAGGGGAACGATGAACCACGCAAGGACGAGCAGTGCGTACCCTGCTTCCGCGAGGTGGAGATACAGATTGGGCCGCTTGATTCCGGTCAATGAGGCTCCTTCGGTCTACTCGCCAGTGTAGCGAAGATGGGCACCGACAACCAGAAGCCGTTTCAGCCGATCGAGCCGATTCACCGCGCCGGTGGAGGTCCGGGGAGCAGGCCGTCCGCCCAGGGTATTCTGTGGAAGACCAGGGATCGCCTGACGGGCGTGAAGGTCGTGGCATACGCGGTGAAGAGCTCCCGGCTGCACGCTTCGCTGCCGTAGACGCCCCTGGTCTCGCGGTGCTCTGCGAACAGGGGGCCGATGGCCATGGCGTCCAGGCCCTGCTGCGCACGAAGGACCCCCGACGTGACGAGCACGGACTCCCCGGGCTTCGCCTCCAGAGCGAAGGAGTCGCCCTGGATAAGCACCCCTGGGGTCAGGAAGATCTCGAACCGGACGGGCACGTGGTCCCAGCCCGCGATCTCCGCGTCCACGTCTACGCCGTCGCCCCCCGGTCGCTCCCGTACCTTCACCGTGAAGACGATGTCGGGCCCCTCGGTCTTCCTGCGTTTCGTGTGGTCCATCTTCCACCAGTCGCTCGTTCCCGGGGGCTGGTCGAAGGGGAGGTAGTACCAGCCCTTCATGAGGCAGGAGAGCACCCAGGCGCCATCCACGTGCTCGATGGTCTGAGCCCGAAACTCGCGCTGCTCGAACCAGGTCACCCCGAGCCGCAGGGACGCGGCGATGGCACCGGACTGGAAGAAGAGAAAGCTCCCCGCGTTGCCCAGGAGGGAGCAGCTCCACTGCCCCCTTCTCAGCCGCACGATCCGGGAATCCGTGAAGTGCTTTTCATAGGAAGCGAGGGCGGGGATCTCCTCCGATCCGTAGTCGATCGGGCTTCCCTCCAGCATGAGCCGGTCCAGGCAGTCGGGAGCCTGCCTGCCCGACTCGACGATGCCAGTCATGATGCGCCGGGCCGTGGACAGGAAGTCGGCGCGCGCCCGGCGCCGGCCCACGATGTAGTAGTGGTACCAGTACTGGTCGAGGTACGTCTTCACCCCCCGGTCCTGCCGGGTGGAGTTGCCCGTGAAGACGCTTCCGTCCGGCTCCACGTAATACCGCATCATCTCTAGGTTGCGGGTTACGCAGTCCAGGAACGTGGAATCCCCGCGGGTGTCGGCAAGGACGATCATCTGCTCGTTGTTGACGACGTTGTAGTTCCCCGCGGAGCGCTCCGAGTATTCCCCGTCCTCGTTGTTGTCCACACCCTCCACGAGGAGGCGCTCCGCCGCGGCCTTGTACGAATCGTCATTGAGGAGCCGGGCGCAGGACATGAGGGCCGCGGCCAGCGCCCACCGGTGGTTCGGCGTGTGAAATCCCAGCCCGGACATGCCCGCGCCCGCCCTGCGGATGACGGCCAGGAGAGGATTCAGGAGCCGGGTGAGGCCGGGTTGCCTGCCCGGAACGGAGATCAGGTCGTACGCTACAAGCATGCGGCTTACGATGAAGGCCGTGTCGGGAGGCGAGCGGAAATTGACCGGCGTAAAGTCGAAGGTCCCGTCGTCGTTCTGGACCCTCGCCGCATATTCCAGGGCGAGCGCGACAGCCTCGGGGATCCGAGCGTCCCCGCGGTAGCGAGAGTCCGGGTTCAGGTATCCCGCCAGGGCTGCGGACATGAGCATCATCGTCGGTTTGGGGTCATGATACCGGCCCTCCATCCAGATCCCGCCGCGGGTGGGGGACCGGGGATTTCGGTCCATGGTCTCGAGAAACCAGTCGACCCGGGCATCGTTGTCCCGAACGATCTTCAGCCAATG
>JAPLSM010000086.1 GCA_026398635.1 Spirochaetota bacterium
TAGCCCTGATCGAGGTGACGCTGCGGGCGCTGGCCACGGTGATCAGAGCGCCCTCGCCGAGGAGGGCGCACAGGTCGCGCCGGGCTTCGGCCGAGAGCGTGAGGTCGTCACGGACCAGGGTGCCGTCGAGGTCGGAGACGAACAGGGTGGTCATGGAGCGGGGGGTACGGTACCCCGAGGAGCCGGCAATGACAAGCGGGGCGAAAGAGGACAATTGGGACATGAACGCAGCGGTCTCCGAAACAGGCCGGGTCATCGTTCCCAAAGCGATTCGGAACCGACTCGGAATTGTGCCAGGGACGGTCCTGGCATTCTTTAGATGAGCAAGGCAGGCTCGTTGCCTTCAAGGATCGGCCGGCTGCCCGGCGCCCGTTGCGGCCGACGATAGCCGATCGCGGGGCTGCTGGCAAATGGTGCTTTATCCGTGCAGGTGGCAGGCCGCGAGGTGCCCAGGTCGCCCATCGCATGCGGGCACCGGGGGTGGAAGTAGCACCCTGACGGCGGGTTGATCGGCGAAGGCACGTCGCCCATCACCGGGCGCTCAATCCGGCCCGGCCGGTCGGGATCCATGCTCGGGTAGGCGGCGAACAGGGCCTGCGTGTAGGGGTGCAGGCGCTCCTGCTTCAGCAGCCGGGTCTCCGCCTGTTCGACGATCCGGCCGAGGTACATCACCAGGATGCGCGTGGAAATGAACTGCACTACGGACAGGTCGTGCGCGATGAAGAGGTAGGTCAGGCCGTGGCGCTCGCGCAGGTCGAGGAGCAGGTTCAGGATCTGGGCCTGGATCGACACGTCGAGCGCCGAGACCGCCTCGTCGCAGACGACGAACTCGGGATTCAGGGCGATGGCGCGCGCGATGCCGATGCGCTGCCGCTGACCGCCCGAGAACTGGTGGGGGTACCGGCCCCGCTGTTCGAGGCTGAGGCCCACTTCGGCCATCAGCTCGTCGACCCGCTCCACGATCTCGCGCCTCGCGAGCGTCCGATGGATGCGCAGGGGCTGGCCGATGAGCGTCTGCACTTTCTTGCGCGGGTTGAGCGACGAAAACGGGTCCTGGAAGATCATCTGCGCGTGCCGGCGCAGTCCGGCCAGTTCGTGCCGGCCGAGCGCGAAGACGTCCCGGCCTCGGTAGAGGACCGATCCGCCGGTTTTCTCGTGCAGCCGCAGCAGGGTGCGGCCGAGGGTGGACTTGCCGCAGCCGGACTCCCCGACCACGCCGAGCACCTCCCCATGGACCACATCGAAGGTGACACCGTCGACCGCCTTCAACACGGCCACGGGCTCCCTGATGCTGGTCGAGGGGATCGTGAAGTGCTTCGACAGGTCGCGGACCTCGAGGAGGTTTTCGCCGTTCATCGCTGCTCCGGGAAGTGGCACCACGCGGAGTGGCCCGGCCCCATCGCGCGCGTCGCGGGGAACGACTGCCGGCAGACCGCCGCGGCGCGGGGGCACCGGTTTTCGAACGGGCAGCCGTCTCCGAGGCCGATCAGGTTCGGCACCGTGCCCTGTATGGCCTCGAGGCGCTTCGCGTCCCGGTACTTCGGGTTGGACGGCAGCGAGTTCAACAGGCCGACCGTGTAGCGGTGGCCGGCCGACGCGAGCACCGCAGCCCGGGACCCTTCCTCGACCTTGCGACCCGCGTACATCACGATCACCCGGTCGGCGTTCTCGGCCACCACGCCCATGTCGTGCGTGATCAGCAGAATACCTACCCGAATCCGCCGCTGCAGATCCTTGAGCAGGTCCAGGATCTGGGCCTGGATGGTGACGTCGAGCGCGGTGGTCGGCTCGTCGGCGATGAGCAGGCCGGGGTTCGGCGAGGCGAGCGCCATGGCGATCATCACGCGCTGGCGCATGCCGCCCGACAGCTGGTGGGGGTAGGCGTGGGCTCGGCGCCCCGGGGTGGGGATCTTCACCAGGTCGAGCAGGTCGACCGCCCGGCGGAAGGCTTCGCGCCGGTCGAGCCGGTGATGGGTGAGGAGCACGTCCGCGATCTGGTTCCCGACCTTGAAGACCGGGTTCAGCGAGGTCATCGGCTCCTGGAAGATCATGGAGATCCGGTCGCCTCGCCACTCGTGCATCTCCCGCTCGCTCAAGCCGAGCAGGTTCGTTCCCTCGAACAGCACCTCTCCCGCCTCGATTCTGCCCGGGGACGGGACGAGCCCGTTGATCGAGAGCGCTGTCACGGACTTGCCGCAGCCGCTCTCGCCGACGAGCGCGAGGGTCTCGCCACGGTCGATGGCGAGATCCAGCCTGTTCACAGCCCGCACCACGCCCCGCGCGGTGTGGAAGTTCACGCAGAGTCCCCTGATTTCGAGCAGCTTCTCGCGCGCCGTCGCGTCGCTCATGCGCTTCAGTCCCGGAGGCGCGGGTCGAGCGCGTCGCGCAGGCTGTCGCTCAGCAGGTTGAAGCCGAGCACGGTGAGCAGGATGGCGATGCCGGGAAAGGTGACGATCCACCACGCGGACGTCACGAACTCCTTGGCGCTCGCGATCATCAGGCCCCACTCCGGCGTCGGCGGCTTGGCGCCGAGGCCGAGGAACGAGAGCGCGGCCGAGCTCAGGATGGCGTCGCCGATGCCGAGGGTGGCCTGCACGAAGATCGGCGCGAGGCAGTTGGGCAGGATGGTGCCGGCCATCAGGCTGAGGTCGCCGGCCCCCAGCGAGCGCTCGGCAGCCACGTAGTCGTTCTCCTTCTCCGCGAGCACCGAGGCCCGGACTACCCGGGCGTACACGGGGACCTGCGATATGCCGATGGCGATCATCGCGTTCACCAGCGACGAGCCGAGGATGGCAACGATGACGATGGTGAGCAGGATGTAGGGGAACGCGAGCATGATGTCGATGAGGCGCATCACGATCCGATCGAGCCAGCCGCCGTAGTAGCCGCAGAGGGTGCCGATGAGGAGGCCGAGGGAGAGGGAGATGCCAACCGACACGATGCCGATGACCATCGAGATGCGCGCGCCGTAGATGATGCGGGAGAGCAGGTCCCGGCCCAGCTCGTCGGTGCCCAGGAGGTGCCCGGGCGAAAAGGGCGGGGTCTGCCGGTCGGCGATGACCTGCGCGACCGGGTCGTGGGGCGAGAGCAGGGGGGCTGCGATCGCGCAAAGGATGAACACCAAAATAATGAGCGCCCCGGCCACGGCCGTGCGGCTTTGGGCGAGGATCGAGACGGTCTCGCGGAAGAGGGTGGGGGGCTTCGCCCCGTCGGAAATGGCGGACACCGCGCTTTGCGTCCGCATCAGCCGAGCCTGATCTTCGGGTTGATCACCGAGTAGAGGATGTCGACCAGCAGGTTGATGGCCACGAACGTAACGGCGATCACGGCGATGCCGCCCTGCACGGCAGGGTAGTCCCGGGCCTCAATGGCGTTGTAGATCCACTTGCCGATGCCCGGCCACGCGAAGACGGTCTCGGTGAGGATGGCGCCAGAAAGCAGGAGCCCAAACTCGAGACCGATCACCGTGATCACCGGCAGCAGCGCGTTGCGCAGCGCGTAGCGGTAGACCACCCGGCGTTCCGGGATGCCTGCCGCCCGTGCGGTCCGGATGTAGTCCTGCTTGAGTACCTCGAGCATCGAGCTGCGCGTGATGCGTGCGATGATAGCCATCGGGATGGTGCCGAGCGTGACCGCAGGAAGGATGAGGTGGCGCAGTGTGGAGCCGAGGTACCGGGCATTGCCCTCACGGAACAGCAGGATCAGCGAGTCGATGACGTAGAACCCCGTCACCGGCGTGAAATAGAGCCGCAGGTCGATCCGGCCGCCCGTGGGCAGCAGGTTGAGCGCTACGGAGAACACGAGCATCAGCACGAGCCCGAGCCAGAAGATGGGCATGGACACGCCGGTCAATGCCGCGACCATGGACCCGTAGTCGATCCAGGTGTTCTTGCGCGTCGCGGAGAGCACGCCGAGCAGGATGCCGAGCCCGGCGGCGAAGACCATGGCGCAGATCGAAAGCTCGATGGTCGCGGGGAACCGGGCCCTGATCTCGTCGATCACCTTCTGGCCGGTCTTGATGGACCTCTGAAAGTCGAGCACGGCCACCCGCTTCAGGTACGATGCGTACTGCTCGATCAGGGGCCGGTCGAGCCCGAGGTCGTGGCGCAGCCGCTCGACCGTCTCCTTCGTGGCGCGCTCGCCGAGCATGACCCGGGCCGGGTCGCCAGGCGCCAGGGCGATCATGGCAAACACGAGGGTGACGACCCCGAACAGGGTCGGGATCAGAAGCGCCAGTCTTTTGAGGATGTACTTGATCATGCGTGCGAAGAAACGGCCCCCCGGGGGATCCCGCGAGGGATCCCCCGGGCGGGGCCGAACGTGTCAACCGTACGCGGGAGCTACTGGTTCAGCCACACGGGCGCAAAGTAGCGCTTGCCCGTGGGGTACAGTACGAAGCCCTCGACGGTTTTCTTCATGGGCTCCACGACCACCGAGTGCGCCATGGTCACCCAGGGTGCTTCCTCGTGGAAGATCACCTGCGCCTGTTCGTACAGCTGGGTCCGCTTCGCCTGGTCCGCGGTCTCCTTCGCCTGCTTGATCAGGGCCGTGAACTCGTCGTTCTTCCAGAACGCGACGTTGCCCGCGGGTACTTCGGCCGCGGGGGCGGACAGCAGAACCCACAGGAAGTTGTCGGGGTCGCCGTTGTCACCGGTCCACCCGAGCAGGCACATGTCGTGCTCGCCGTGGTCGGTCTTGTCGAGGTAGGTGCCCCACTCGTAGCTCACGATCTCGGCGGTGATGCCGACAGCCTTGAACTGGGCCTGCAGGATCTCTGCCATGCGCCGGCCGTTGGGGTTGTAAGGCCGTGAGACGGGCATCGCCCACAGGGTGGTCTTGAACCCGTTCGGGTAGCCGGCCTCGGCGAGCAGCTGCTTCGCCTTCGCGGGGTCGTACCCGTACTCCTCGATCGCCTTGTTGTATCCCCACATGTCGGGGGGAAGGGGGTTCTTCGCGGACACGCCCAGCGGGCCGTACACCGCCTCGAGGATCTCGGCCTTGTTGACGGCGTAGTTGAGGGCCTGCCGCACCCGCTTGTCGGTGAAGGGCTTCTTCTGAGTGTTCAGCGCCAGGTAGCCGACGTTCATGCCGGCCTGCTTGACGACCTTGAGGTTCGTGTCGGCCTCGATGGCGGAGATGTCCGACGGGTTGGGGAAGTCGATGAGGTCGACCTCGCCCTTCTTGAGGGCCAGGTAGCGGGCCGTGGCGTCAGGGATGACCTTGACGATGACCCGGTCGAGATACGCCTTCTTGCCCCAGTAGCCGGTGTAGCGCTCGAGGACGATGTTGTCGTCCTTCACCCACGAAACGAACTTGAACGCCCCGGTGCCGACCGGGTTGCTGGAGAAATCCTTACCATACTTCTTCGCCGCGGTGGGCGAGACGATGGCCGAGAAGTTCATGGCCAGGTTGGCGATGAACGGCGCCTCGGGCTTCTTCAGGCTGATTTTCACCGTCAGGTTGTCGACCGCCGCGACGTCCTGGATGATGTTGTCCATGTCCATGTAGCCCCAGTACTTCCAGGGCCCGTTGCCGTACTCGGGGTGGTCCTTCTTGAACTGGCGCGACAGCGAGTACACGACCGCCTCCGCATTGAAGGCGGTTCCGTCGTGGAACTTCACGCCCTTGCGGAGTTTGAACGTGTACTCCAGCGCGTCGGCGGACGCGGTCCACGACTCGGCCAGGCCGGGTATGATGTCCGTGGTGCCGGGCTTGAACTCGACCAGCGTCTCGTAGACGTTGTCGGCGATGTAGAAGGACTCGCCGTCGTCCTCGCGCGCGGGGTCGAGGCCGACCGCGTCGCCCGACCGGGCGAACACGAGCACGCCGCCCTTCTTCGCCTTCGGCTCCCCGGTGCCCTTCCCGCCGCAGCCGGCGACGAGCACGAGGCTCGCCACCGCGAGGATGGCAATGGCGACAGTCATCGATTTTCTCATCTGCACCTCCTTGGTGTGAAGGTGTCCAGTATATCAGCAGGGGGGGCGGGGCGCAAGAAACGGGGAGACATGAAAAAACCGCCGCGACGCACGTGCGCCGCGGCGGTCCTGGTTGCGGATCGGTCGGGCTACTCGCGCTTGCCCAGATGGTGGTCGAGCTGGAAGATGGCGCCCGAGTCGGGCTTGATCTTTTTCAGCAGCTCGAGGATCCGGGTGGCGTTCTTCTCCTCCTCCACCTGCTCGCTCACGAACCACTGGATGAAGACTTTCGTGGGCCGGTCGTTCACCTTGTCCGCCTGGTCGGCGATGCCGTTGATGAGCGAGGTCACCTTCTGCTCGTGCTCGAGGGTCTTCTCGAACACATCCTGTGGGGAGGTGTAGTTCGACGGCGGCTGGGGGAGGGCGCGGAGGATCACCCGCACGCCCCGGTCCTGCAGGAACTCGTACATCTTGTCGCCGTGCTCCCGCTCCTCCCGGGTCTGCACCTTCATCCACTTCGCGAACCCGTCGAGGTTCGTCGATTCGAAGTACGAGGCCATCTGGAGGTAGAGGTACGAGGAGTAGTACTCGTGCCCGATCTGTTCCTGAATGAGATCCTGGAGTTTGCTGTCCATACGGCGCCTTTCTACGCGATCGCGAGCGGTTTCGAGCTCTCCCAGAGCCCGTGGATGTTGCAGTACGACGCGGCTACGATGGTGCCCGGCCGGTCGGTCTTGAACGTGCAGACGACGCTCGGGTTCGTGTACACCGTGCTGGTGTCGGGCCCGTCCGGCGACTCGCCGTGGGCCGTGAAGTCGAACCGGGCCACTTGGAAGGGGAACTTCGCGCCTTCGGGGTGGAAGAAGACCTCGATCCACCGGATGTGGTGCTGGGTCTGGTTCGGGTGCGCGATCTCCTTGCCCACGCTGACCGTCACGGAGACCGGCTGGCCCTTCGCGGCCTTCTCGGGCGCCTCGATCACCGGCGCGTGCTTCTCCTTCTTCCAGTCAGCCGACTGATAGAGGTCCTTCATTCCTGCCATGTGCTTCTCCTTGTACGGAACGTTCTTGGCGCGGACACGCCGCGCTTCCCTACACCCGCACGACCTCGGTCACGCCGGGCACCTTCTGCTTGAGCTGCTTCTCGATGCCGAGCTTCAGCGTCTGCATGCCCATCGGGCATCCCGAGCAGGCGCCCGTCATTCGGACCTTCACCACGCCCTGCTCGTTCACCTCGACCAGCTCCACGCTGCCGCCGTCGGCCTCGAGCGCCGGCTTGATCTCGTTCAGGGCCTTCTGCACGCTTTCCTTGAGCATCTCGTCTCCCTCCGCGGGTGGTTTGGCTGACGCCCGGGGTCTCCGGGTACCATCGAATGTCTACCGAAAACGTACGGAAAAAACGGGCGAAAGTAAAGCTTGACCGCGTTGCGCGTCGCAGGCGGCCCCGCGTCGCCGCATCGCTTGACCGCTCCCGGCTGCGGGACTACGCTAGAAGGCACCCATGACGACGATCGACCGGCTGCGGGCTTCCGGCGTTTCGCTCGCCCTCGGCGGCGGTGCCGCGCGGGGTCTCGCCCACATCGGCGTGCTCAAGGTGCTCGCCGAGGAGGGCATCCCGGTGCGCGGCGTCGCCGGCACGAGCGCAGGCAGCGTGGCGGGCGCCTTCCTGTGCGCCGGACGGGACTGGCGCTGGATGCTCGCGGAGGCGCGCCGGCTGAGGTGGTCGGACCTCGTGCAACCCGTGGTGCCGCGCATGGGGTTGCTCGGCACCGAGCGCCTCGAGCGGCTCCTCGATCGCCTGCTCGGCGTGCAGCGCTTCGAGGACCTCCGCCTGCCCTTCGCCGCGGTCGCCGTGGACATCACCACGGGCGAAGAGGTCGTGCTGCGCACCGGCCCGCTCGCGCCCGCCATCCGCGCGAGCTGCAGCGTGCCCGGCATCTTCGCACCCGCCGTCATCGGTGGACGCCTGCTCGTGGACGGCGGCCTCCTGAACGACGTGCCCGCGGACGTGGCGCGGGCGCTCGCCGGCGGCCCGGTGCTGGCCGTCGGGCTGAACGGCGGCGTGCGGCAGCCGGTGCGGCCGCGCTCGATCGTCGATGTGCTCACCTCCTCCTTCGCGATCGTTGCCCTGCACGGCATCCAGCAGGGACTCGGGGGCGCAGACATCGTGGTGGCACCCGACCTGGGCCGCATGGGCTACCGCGACCTGCGCCGGGTCGACCAGCTCGTGGCTGCGGGGGAGCGCGCCGCCCGCGAGGCGCTCGCCGCGACGGTGCTGTTGCCCGTCCAAGGGGCGGTGCAGTTGCCCGCCCTAGGGACGGTGCAGTCGCCCGCCCTAGGGCCGGACCGCGCTCCTTGATCGACCACCCGCCCGGGGGCATACTCGGTCCATGCACTACGAGATCGAGGGCGGTCACCCGCTGAAGGGGCGCATCCGGGCCAGCGGGAACAAGAACGCGGCGCTGCCGTGCCTCGCCGCCACCCTGCTCACCTCGGAACCGGTCGTGCTGCGCAACGTGCCCGAGATCGAGGACGCCCACGTCATGATGGAGATCCTGAAGACCCTCGGGTGCTCCGTCGAGAAGCTCTCGCACGGCGAGTACCGGCTGGCCACCCTGGACGTGAAGAGCGAGGAGGTGCCGCCGCATCTCGCGAAGAAGATCCGTGCCTCGATCCTGCTCGCCGGGCCGCTCCTGGCCCGGGTGGGGAGGGTGATCCTCCCGCCGCCGGGCGGCGACGTCATCGGCCAGCGCCGGCTCGACACGCACTTCCTCGCCCTGCAGGCTCTCGGCGCGCATTTCGCCATGGGCGGCTTCTTCGAGCTCAACGCCCGGAAGCTCGTCGGCACCGACATATTCCTCGACGAGGCGTCCGTGACGGCCACGGAGAACGCCATCATGGCGGCGGCGCTCGCCGACGGGACTACCACGATCTAGAACGCGGCCTCGGAGCCGCATGTGCAGGACCTCTGCCGTCTTCTGAACGCCATGGGCGCGCGGATCACGGGCATCGGCAGTAATGTCGTCTCCATCGAGGGTGTGCGGAAGCTGCACGGCGCCGAGTACCGGCTCGGGGCGGACTACATGGAGGTCGGCAGCCTCATCGGGCTGGCAGCGGCGACCCGGTCGGCCATCGAGATCGAGGAAGCGGGACCCGCCGAGATGCGGGTGGCACGCCAGGCATTCGCCCGGCTCGGCGTGAGCTGGGAGACAGACGGCCGCACCATCCGGGTTCCGGCTGAGCAGCCGATGAAGGTGGTGCCGGACCTCGGGGGCCGGATCCCGAAGATCGACGACGCGCCCTGGCCGGGGTTCCCCGCCGACCTGGTGAGCATCATGGTGGTGGTGGCCTCCCAGGCCGAGGGCACCATCCTCGTGCACGAGAAGATGTTCGAGTCCCGCATGTTCTTCGTGGACAAGCTGATCTCCATGGGCGCGGGCATCATCCTCTGCGACCCGCATCGGGTGGTGGTGACCGGGCCCGCAACCCTTTCGGGCGCGGAGCTCGTCTCCCCCGACGTGCGGGCCGGCATGGCGCTCCTGACCGCCGCGCTATGCGCCCGTGGCCGCAGCACGATCCAGAACGTCTACCAGATCGAGCGCGGGTACGAGAACATCACCGACCGGCTGCAGTCGCTCGGCGCCCGCATCACCCGGGTGGAACGGACGGGCTGAAGGCCCCGCTAGAAACCTTTCTCGCGCCGCACCTGGTCGTAGGCTTCCTGGATCGCCTTGAACTTCTCCTCGGCGATCTTCACCAGCTCGGGGCCGAGGCTCGCCACCCGGTCCGGGTGGTTCTCCATCGCCATTTTACGGTAGGCGGCCTTGATCTCCTCGGCGCCCGCATCGGGGCTGACGCCGAGGATCTCGAACGCGCGTCCGGCGCCCCGTCCCGTCTCCGCGCGCGCCTGCCGGTAGAACGGATCCGCGATGCCGAGCAGCGCCGCGATGCGCCGGATCATCTCTTCTTCGGCGCGGCTCACGCCCTCCCGGTCCGCTTGGGCGATCTGGAGGAGCAGCCGGAGGAGCAGCAGCCGGCCTGCGGGCGAGGTGGTGCCGCGGAAGTAGGTCGCGAGGGCCTCGACGTCAATGCGGTCCCGTTCGAGGTACATGCTGTCGATCAGCCCCTGGATCAGCTCCTGGTCGGCCTGGCCGTAGGGGAGGTGGTCGCGGAAGAAGGCCTTCATCGCCTCGATCTGCGACTGCCTGACCCTGCCCTCGGTGTTGGCGACCGCGATCGAGAGCCCGATGAGGCAGGTGAGGAAATTGACCTGAGCCTGGGAGACGGGATCGGCAGCCACACCGATGCCGGGCGCGAATGCGCCCGCGGCCCGGCGCTCCTCGACCGCCCGGTCGATGAGGTGGCCGAGGAAGCCGCCGAAGAGCGTGCCGAGCGGGCCGGCGATGGAACCGACCAGGGCACCGATCAGCTTGCCGGCGATCGCCACGTCAGTTCCGCGCCGGCGTCCCGGCGGGCGGCACGAGGAGCGAGCGGAGGCGTTCCTTCAAGGTCTCGCCGGCCGCGAGGGCGATGTCGCGGAAGCCGGGCGCGCTGCGGCGCGTCTCCGCCACGAGGTCTTCGAACCGGGCGAACTCGGCGGGGATGACCATCAGCCGGTCACCATCTTCCTTATAAAGGAAGAGCTGCCGGGCGCGGCGGCCGCGCTTACCCTGCTCGACGGTGAGGCCGACGAGGGTCACCTCCGGCCACGCAAGATCGATCTTCTCCTCGCCGTACAGGTTGAACCGGGCGCCGTCCCCGTCGACGGTGACGGTGGTCCGCATCTGGCGGCGGAAAATCTTGAGCAGGGTCCAGTCGACGAAGACCGCGATGCCGGTGGCAGCGATGCCGTAGAACGGTCCCAGCAGAAAGAAGACCGCGATGCCTCCGGCCAGCAGGATCGGCAGCACGAGGCCGAAGACGGCGAGACGCGGGTTCGAGAGCAGGGTCATTCGCGTAGTCACGGCGGACCATGATAGATGGGTGGTCCCCGCGTGTCAATTTCGAGGGAGGGGAACGGGGGCCGGCGTGGCCGGCCCCCGGGGGATGGTCTACTTCTTCGCCTTGCGGCGGACGGCCTTCTTTGCCTTCTTGACGGGTTTCTTCTTCGCGACCTTCTTAACTTTCTTGACGGCCTTCTTTGCCTTCTTGACGGGTTTCTTGGCCATGGTAACTCCTCTCTTCGCGGTCTTCTTCACGGCCTTCCTGGCCGGTTTCTTCGCCTTCTTCACCTTCTTGACGGGCTTCTTCGCTGGTTTCCTCGCCGGCTTCTTCGCCGGCTTCTTCGCGACCGGCTTGGCCGCGACCTGGGCAGGAGGCTTCACCGCCAGCGGCTGCAGGGCGGGCGGCATCCGGCTCTCCGTAGCGGCCTGGGTAGCCTCGCGCTGCGCGATGGCGACACGCCGTTCGTCCTCGCGCTTGCGGGCGAAGTACTCCTTCATGGGTCGGAAGTATTTGTCGATCCAGCCCTGCTCGTACATGGCGCTCTGCCCCTCGGGGATCTCGGTGTGCCGGATGGTGAGCCGGGTTCCCCCCTCAACCTGCTCGAGCAGCAGCTCCAGCCGGGAATCGGGGCTGGCGGCGGAGAATTGGGTCGTCCGCCACGCCTGCACGATGCGCCGGTAGGGCTCCAGCTCGAGCGTCGTGCCCCTGATGTAGTTGTCCCAGGCAGTAAAAGCGCCGCCCACGCGGGGATCAACCGTCGCGGTGCTGCCGACCATCTTTCCGTGAGCGGAGCTCAGCCAAGCGTCGTAGATCTCCCGCGGGCTGGCCGGGAAAATTTCCCAGAGCGTGATGGACTCCGTGCTCATACCTTCCTCCTCCTCGGCACATATCGCTTGCCGGGCAGCTTCAATGGCCCGGTACCTGCTCACTCAGCATGTTCCCGCCTCTATCATAGAACAGAATGCAAGAGTTGTCACGCCGGAAACCAGCTTGCCACGTGCACTGCGCCGGGAGGCAGAAGCGGGTGCCGGGCCTTCCGCGCCGCGTCGGGCGTTGCCCAGGCGCCCGCGAGGCCGAGCTCTGCGGCCACGAGCGTGAAGTGGCACATTGCGATTCCCGCGTCCAACCGCCGCGTCGAGCGTTCCGGGGCCGGACCGGCGAGGCCGAGGTGGAAGACCGGCCTGCCCGGTTCCTTCGCGATGCGCCATGGCTGGCCGTTCGTCGCCGAAGGACCCAAGCGAACGGCCTCCAGGCAGGGCGCCCAGGGCCCCGCTTCCTCCTCCTTGAACGAGAAGAGCTCCGCCCAGGAACGGCGCCGGGACGATCCCGCGCCGGCCCGTATCACGACGTCGATCAGGGAGGGCCTCACGGCGGGATGGCCGACGGGGGTGACGGCCGGGAGAATCTCGCCGTCTGCCAGCGCGAGCCGGTCGGCGAAGGCCCCGCGCCGGTACGTGCCGGCCAGCCAGCAGGTGGCCAGGCCCATCGCCGTGAGGATGAGTACGATCCGCTCGAGGGCGAACCCGTAATCCTCGCGCGCCCCCGGGCCGTCGCGCACGGCGCCCGCGAGGAAGCAGGGGGCGCCGCGGATGATGCCGTAGGTTCCCAGCCGCGCCTGCCCCGATCCCGGAACTCCGGCCGCCGGGGCGTCGAGCAGCGAAAAGCGCATCCGGCTGCCGAACGGCGCCGCGTACGGCCCGGCGAGCAGCTCTTCGATCGCCGACCGCTCGTCGTCGGACAGCGGGCGGCCGTCGTAGGTGCGGCAGGAGTACCGTGCGGCGATCGTCTCGATGACGCCGGTCACGTGCCCTTGGGGAAGAACGCGACCGCCCGGTCGACCTCGTCGGCGATCACGATGTCCGCGATGCCCGCAACCGACTCGAGCTGCTGCGGGGTGTTGACCGTCCAGAATGCCAGGCGTAGGCCCGCCAACCGGGCGATGCGGGCGAGCAGCCGGGCCCGGCGCCGGCCGAGCACGTCGAAGGCCTGCACCGGCGGGTTGAGCCACGCGGGGCCGACGCGGCGTATGTGCCCGGCCAGGCGCCGAATGCCCATGCGCATCGTCTCGCTGCCGAGCAGCAGGGCGGTGTCGATGCCCCACGCCTTCCAGGGGGGGAGGAGCTGCGGGGCGAACGACGAGATCATCAGGCGGCCGGCGGCGATCCCCGCGGCCGTGATCTCGGCGAGGATGCGGGGGCAGTCGGCCGGGGCGAGCGTCTCGCCCTTCAGCTCGATGTCGAGGTAGATGCCGCGCGGCAGGCCGGCGAGCACGTCGCTGAGCGGCGGTGCCGCGCAGTCCCGACCGGGGGGGTCGTGGATGACGACGTACCTGCCGTCGGACGCCTTCTGCACGTCGAACTCGACGCCGTCGGCCCCGTGCTCGAGCGCGGCGCGGAAGGCTGGGAGGGTGTTCTCCGGGGCGAGCGAGCGGTATCCCCGGTGGCCGAGAACCAGAGGCCGGGCGCGTGGGTGCTTCATGGCAGCAACTATCGCGCGCACCCGTTCGGTTGACAAGGGATCGAGCGCCACTCATACTACGGCATATTCTTTCAAGGAGGGTAAATTCATGCGAAGGGCTATCCCGATCCTGCTCATTGTCGCGGCGAGCGTGCTCGTGTTCACTGGGGCAAGCAAAGTATTCCTCAGCATCGCCACCGGCGGCACGGCGGGCACGTACTACCCCCTCGGCGGCGCCATGGCCGAGATCCTCAACAAGTCGGTCCCCGAACTGAACGCCACGGCCGTGGCCACCGGCGCCTCGGTCGCCAATCTGAACGGGCTGGCCGAGGACGAGTTCCAGATGGTCATCAGCCAGAACGATGTCACGTTCTACGCGTACACGGGCACGGAGCTTTTCGCGAAGAACCGGGCGATGTACAACCTGCGGGGCATCGCCTGCCTGTACAACGAGACCGTCCAGATCGTCACGCTCGCCAACTCGGGCATCAAGACGCTTGCCGACCTCAAGGGCAAGAGGGTCGTGGTCGGCGCGATCGGCAGCGGCACGGAGGTCAATGCCCGGCAGATCCTCGCGGCCGTCGGCCTCACCTACGACGACATCAACGAGCAGTACCAGACCTTCGCCGACGCCGCGAACTCGCTGCGCGACAGCAACTGCGACGCGGCGTTCAACACCGCGGGAGAGCCCACGGCGGCCATCCGGGACATCGCGGCGCAGAAGGACATCTACCTCATCCCGGTCCCCGCGGACGTGGCCGCGAAGCTTATCGCCAAGTACCCGTACTACTTCACGTACAAGATCCCCAAGGACACCTATCCCAAGCAGACCGCGGACGTCGAGACGGTGGTCGTGAAGGCCATGCTGGTCGTGAAGGACAGCATGAGCGCCGATCTCGCGTACAAAATCACCAAGGCCCTCTTCTCGCCCGCGGGGCTCGAGCGGCTCGGCATGGCGCACGCCAAGGGCAAGCTGATCAGCAAGGCGACGGCCCTCGACGGCATGTCCATCCTGTTGCACCCGGGCGCCGAGCGGTTCTTCAAGGAGAAGTAGGACGGGAGTCGTGGGGCGGCGTTCCCGCACCGCGCTCGTCATCGCCGCGGCTGCCGCGATCGCGGTTGCCGCGGCGTTTTTCATCCGGCCGGCGTGTCTTGCGCTGCGGGATCCGGCAGGCCGGGCGGTCGGATTGTTCCCGCTAGGCCCGGACGCCAGGTTCGAGCTCTCGCACCGGCACAGCGTGGCGAAGCTGCCATGGGTCGAGTGGTTCCGGGTCGGTCCGGGCGACGTGATGGTTCTGTACCGGACACGCTACGGAGCGTTCGGGGCCGGGTTGCCCTCCGGCGACGAGGGCGGGACGGTGAGCCTCGAGGACGGCTGGATCGTGATCGACGGCATGGACCGGCGGTTTCCGCGCGTGGCCCTCTCGCCGAGCTCCTTCACGGAGCACCGGCTCGCGATCGGCAGGCGGGCATGGGCGCTGTGGCCGCTCGTGGCCGGCCGCACGCCGGTGACCATGGCCGTCGACCGCCAGCCGCTCGGCCTGCTCGTGGCGTGGACCTTCGCCCATGCGTGCGTCCTGCGCCGATCAGCGGTGGAAGCGGGTTCGGAGCCAGTGGCGGGAACGGGGGAGGGAGACTGATCGTGAACGAGCAGAACGCCGTGGACACGGCTCCGGAAGCGGTCGGGGGCGAGGAGATCCGCAAGGCCCTCGAGAAGGTGGACAAGGAGTCCGCGCACCGGGAACTGCACGGGTGGCAGGCCGCGGTGATCGCGGTGATCGCCGTGACCTTCTCGGGCTTCCACATCTACACGGCGCTGTTCGGCGTGCTGGACTCTCACCTTCAGCGCGCCGTGCACCTCGGCTTCGTGCTGACCCTCGTGTACCTCCTGTACCCGGCGTCGAAGCGCATGCGGCGCGACCGGGTCAACCCGGTCGATCTGCTGTTCGTGGCCGCCTCCCTCGTGTGCCTCGGCTACCTGGTGGTCAACTACCGGTCCATCGTGACTCAGGCGGGCAGGCTCACCCTGATCGACGTGTGGGTCGGCACAGTCGGCATCGTGCTGCTCTTCGAGGCGGCACGGCGCATCGTGGGCCTGCCCATGGTGATCATCGCGGCCCTGTTCGTGCTCTACGCGTTGATCGGCGAGCCGCTGCCCGGGGTGTTCGCCCACAAGAACATCCTCATCCGCCAGCTCGTGAACCACCTGTGGTTCACCATCGAGGGCGTGTTCGGCATCCCCCTCGGCGTGTCGGCGACCTTCGTGTTCATGTTCCTGTTGTTCGCCGCGTTCATCGAGATCACCGGCGTGGGCAAGCTCTTCATCGATCTCGGCAACTGGCTCGCGGGCTGGGCCTCGGGCGGCCCGGCCAAGGTGGCGGTGATCACGAGCGCCTTCGAGGGCATGGTCGAGGGAAGCTCGGTGTCCAACGTCGTGGGTTCGGGCAGCTTCACGATTCCGATGATGAAGAAGCTCGGGTACCGGCCCGAGTTCGCGGGCGCGGTGGAGGCCGCCGCCTCCACGGGCGGGCAGCTCATGCCCCCCATCATGGGAGCCGCGGCGTTCCTGATGGCCGAGTTCCTCAACGTGCCCTACACCACGATCGCCGCGGCCGCGGCCATCCCCGCGGTGCTGTACTTCTTCGGCATCTTCGCGGGCGTGCACTTTGAGGCGAAGAAGCTCGGCCTGCGCGGTATGCCGCGCAGCGAGCTGCCGAAGTTCCTGTACATCCTGCGCACCGAGGGCATCAACTTCATCCCGCTCATCGCCATCATTGTGCTGCTGACCTCGTCTGGGTTCTCGCTGCTGCGCATCGCCCTGCTCTCCACGGCTTCGGCCATCCTCGCGCCCCTGGTTCTGTTCCTCGTGCGCCTCGCTGCGATCATCGCCGGCGGGAAGCCGCCGGAGTGGGCCTCGGTGCGGCCGACGCGGGTCGCGACCGCCGGCCGGTTCGTCTTCGATTCCATGAAGGCCGGGGTCGTGCAGTTCTTCGGGGCGCTGATCAAGGGCGCGCGCAGCGCGCTCGGCGTGGCCACCGCGTGCGCCCTCGCCGGGGTCATCGTGGGGGTAGTGACCCGCACGGGCCTCGGCCTCAAGCTGGCGAGCGCGCTGGTGGACATCGCCAACGGCCGCCTGCTTCTGACGATGTTCTTCACGATGATCACGTCGCTCATCCTCGGCATGGGCGTGCCGACTACGGCCAACTACATCATCACCTCGACCATCGCTGCTCCGGCGCTGCTGATGCTCGGTGTTGCCGCGCTGCCCGCGCACCTCTTCGTGTTCTACTTCGGCATCATCGCGGACCTCACCCCGCCGGTGGCGCTTGCCGCCTACGCGGGCGCAGCCATCGCCCGAGCCAACCCGTTCAAGACCGGCGTCATTGCCACGCGCCTTGCCGTGGGCGCATTCATCCTGCCCTACATCTTCGTGGCCAATCCGCAGCTGCTGCTGATCGGCGCGACACCGCTGGGGATCGTGCTGCCCGCGCTCACCGCGGCCGTGGGCATGACGGCCATCGGAGCCGGCCTTGCCGGCTTCCTCGTGACGCGCTTACACTGGATCGAGCGGCTGCTGCTGGTGGCCGCGGGTCTGCTGCTGGTCGACCCTGGGCTCTGGACCGACATCATAGGCATCGTGGTGCTCGGCGGCATCGCCGCCTTCCAGGTGCTTCGCCGCCGCGCCACGCAGACGAAGGGAGCGTGACATGGCTGAAACGAAGCGACTGGGCCTCGGGACGAAGCTCGGGTTCGGGGTGTGCGACGTGGGGGGGAACCTCTTCGTCACGGTGCTCGGGTTCTACCTGCTGAACTTCATCACCGACAACCTGCTTCTCGGCGCGGGCCTCGCGGGCACCGCGCTCCTGGTGGGGAAGATCTGGGACGGGGCGATAGACCCCGCCATCGGCACCCTATCCGACCGCACCCGCAACCGCCTTGGCCGGCGCCGGCCATGGATGCTCGCGGGTGTGATCTCGATCCTGTTCCTGATGACCCTGATGTTCACCAATCCCCACATCGGCAGCCAGGGTCTGCTCTTCGTGTGGGTGCTCGTGGTCTACATCCTCATGGTGACGGCCTACTCGATCATCAACATCCCCTACGGCGCCCTCACCCCCGAGCTCACGAAGGACTACGACGAGCGCACGAGCCTGAACGCCTTCCGCATGAGCTTCGCGGTGGTCGGCACGTTCATCGGCTCGCAGGCGGTGAACCCGGTGCGGGCGATGTTCGCAAACCAGGACCACGGCTGGATCGCGGTCGGTGTGGTGATGTCGGTGGTCGTCGCGATCACCGCCCTGATCACGTTCTTCGCCGTGAAGGAACCGGCTCGCGCGGCCGAGGAGGCCGGGGAGCAGCAGGGGGTGTGGAAGACCTACGCCGCCGCCCTGAAGAACCGGCCGTTCGTGATCGCGCTGGTCACCTACGCCCTGCACATGATGGGCACGAACATCGTGCAGGCCGCGCTGCTGTTCTACTACAAGTACATCGTGTGGAACGGCAGCGGCGCGGACGCAGCGTCGGGCGAGTTCGCGTTCGCCCTCATGTTCTTCATCGTGGCCGCCCTCCTGTTCATCCCGATCTGGACCCTGGTCTCGAAGCGCATCGGCAAGAAGTGGACGTACAACCTCGGCATGGGCCTGTTCGCCCTGGCCGTACTGGGGGTCTACTTCCTGGCGGAAGGCCGGGGCACATGGTTCCTCCGGGTGCTCATGGCCATCGCCGGTGTCGGGTTCTCCACCAACTACGTGATGCCCTTCGCGATCATCCCGGACACAGTCGAGCTGGATTACGCGGAGCACGGCGTGCGCCGGGAGGGCGTGTTCTACGGCTTGTGGAACTTTATTAACCAGCTCGGCGTGGCATTCGCCCTCGCGCTCAATGGCTGGGTGCTCGGCTGGTTCGGATACGTGCCCAACGTGGCGCAGGACGCCCTCTCGAAGCTCGGCATCCGGCTCCTGGTCGGCCCGATCGCAGCCGTGTTCGTGGTGATCGGTATCGTGGTGCTTTCGTTCTACCCGATCACCCGGAAGTACTACGACGAACGGATCCTGCCGAAGGTCCGGGAGCGGGACGCGGCGGCGGCGCGATAACGTCGCGCTGGGCGGCCGCAGCCCGCTAGGTTCAGCCCAGCTGGTAACCGCGGCCCCGGACCGCCCAGATGCGCGGGCTGTCGCCGGCGGGCGCGACGCGGGCGAGCTTCGCGCGCAGGGCCGACACGTGCATGTCCACGCTGCGGCTGCCCCGCGCGGGGGGACGGCCCGTGACCGCCCAGGCGAGCGCGGCCCGGTCCACTGGCGTCCCGCGTCGCGAGGCGAGCAGGCGCAGCGCCGCGGCCTGGTGCCCGGTCAGCTCCGCTGAACCGCGCGGGCCGCTGAGCCGGGTTCCCTCGAGACGTACGCTGCCGCACCCGATCGCAGCGGTCCGCGTCAGCACGGCTGCCGCGCGCTCGACGAGCTCCCCGGGCGTCCACGGCTCGCGCAGGTAGTCGACCGCGCCCGCGAGGAACGCGGCGCGAAGGAGGCCCGGCGGGCCGTGCGCGATGACCGGCGTCCCGCGCGCGGCGGCAACCGCCTCCACGGCGAGCGCCGCGGGCACGACCCAGAGGTCGGCCTCCCCGGCCGCGAGCGGCTCGTCCGAGCACCGCAATGTGAAAGGGCCTCCCGCGAGGGAGGCCCTTGTCCGTTCCGAGAGCAGGCGCCCGGCGGCCACGAGGTTCACCCTCGGCCGCCCGGCCTCACTTCGAATCAAGCTGCGCCATCTTCTTCTTGAGGTCCTCGAGCATCGCGTCGGCGCTCGCGGGCCCCTCGAGCTCCTTGAACTTGTCTTCGAGTTTCTGGTCGCCGCTCAACTTGTTGAGCTCGCCCATGGCGTCGGCCTCCGCCTCGATCTGGTCGACCTTCTCGGCCATGCGCTCGAAGGTGTCGAACGACGAGGTGTTCGACAGCGAGCCCATGGTGGACTGGATCTGCTTCTGCGCCTCGGCGCGCTTCGCCCGGGCGACGAGGAGGTTCTTCTTGCGGCTCGCCTCGTCGATCTTCGCCGAGAGCTGCCGCAGGGCGTCCTTCAGCTGCTCGACCGCCGCGTGCTGGGCGTCGTATTCCTTCTGATACCCCGCCGCGTAACCGTCGAACTCGCCCTTTCGGACGAGGGCTTCCTTGGCGAGGTCGTCCTTGCTCGCCTTCACCGCGAGCATGGCCTTGCCCTCCCACTCGCCGGCCAGGCCCCGGTTCTCCAGCAGCTGCCGCTCCAGCTTCTTCTCGTCGGCGATGGACATCGCCACCTGGCGCTTGGCCTCGACCAGCTGCTCGTTCATGTCGATGATCAGCTGGTTCAGCATCTTCTCGGGGTTCTCAGCCTTGCTGATGAGGGCGTTGATGTTGGCCTTAAGCACCGTCCGGATGCGCTCAAGAATTCCCATGGGATCCTCCTGCCTCCGGACCTACGCCGGATACTTCGCGAGCATGCCGTGCTGCTGGGCCACGGCCACGCTGATGGCTTCGATCGATGCCTGCAGCTCTTCGACGTCCAGGGTGTCACCCTCGAGGGTGTCGACGATCACCACGTTCTTCCCGTCGATCGCGTAGGCGCCGTGCACCATGTCGGTGGCGTTGAGGCGCAGCAGCTCCTCGAACAGCCGGTCCCTGCCGTTCTTCGGGATCTCCATAACGGTGAGGCGCAGCACCACCAGGGGGTCCGCCATCATGATGAAGAGGTTGGCGAGGCCCTTCTCGGGCTCCCTCACGACCCACGTGCCCTTGCCCGCCTCCTGGAAGGTGAGCGCCAGCTTCACGAGATAGCCCTCGAGCTTCTCCCGGCTGATCATGAGACCCTCCTCATTGTCGCAATCCGCGCGTCAGCGCCCGTCAGCCGAGGAACACCTGACCGGCGGGGTCGATGGCGAGGATCGTCTTGCATTCGGAGCAGCGGAAGCGCCCGGACTTGGAGGCCTTCAGCTTCTTGCTGCAGATGGGGCACTTGAAGATCTTGGGGAACACGGTCCCCTTTCCCTCCTCGCCCTTGGCGGCGAAGAAGGAGACCGCCTCGTCGAGGTTCTCCTTGATGTTGAAGAACTGGGAGAAGCCGAGGAGTTGGAAGACCTCGTAGACTTTCGGCTGGATCTCGAGCAGGACCAGGTCGCCGCCGCGCGGCTTCACGGCCTTGAGGAACGCTGTGATCGAGCCGATGCCCGTGCTGGAAACGTAGTTCAGGCCGCTGCAGTGGAAGACCAGCCGGATGAAGCCGCCCTCGATCGCCTTGGTGACGCGCTTCTGGAAGTAGTTGGAGTTGTAGGTGTCGATGTAGCCCGTCAGATAGAGCACGAGGCAGCCCTGGGTGTCCTCTATCTTCTGCAGGCGGATCTTGAGGCTGTCGTCCCGTTCGTCGTCGAATCCCGGTACAATGTCGTTGTTGCTCATGGCGCCCCTTTGCCTGGACAGACTACCTTCCGCATCCCAGCATCCCTCAAAGTATAACGCGCGCGGCCTTTCGCTGCAACGCAATTCCCGATCGCCGACGTACCGCCGTTTCCGCGTATCATAGTGGGTCCGGCGGTCATTGTCAAACGGGCCTCACGGGTTCGGATCCCAGCGGAGGCTCACGCTGCCCGTGTGCAGCGTGCTCGC
>JAPLSM010000387.1 GCA_026398635.1 Spirochaetota bacterium
TACCTCATCGAGCTCGGCGACGACGTGGTGGTCGGCGGCGGCACGGACATCACCCCCCACCAGTTCGAGGACAACCACCTCATCCTCGAGCCGATCCACATCGGCAGCAGCACCCTCATCGGCGCCCACTGCTACGTTTCCTCGGGGGTCACGATCGGCAGGAACTGCCTCATCGGCATCAGGTCCTTCCTGCGCCGGGGAACAACCGTGCCGGACGGGACGCGCATGACCAGCCTCGCCGGCCTGCCCCTGCGCGACATGCACCGGATCGAGAAGGCCGGGCGGATCGCCCGGCGGCCCGAACGCCAGAAACGCGCGCGGCCGCGGTAAGGAGGAGCCCCATGGGCGCACGCCTCAAGTCAATCGCCTACGGCGCCGGCAACCTCGGCGTGGCGCTGTTCTTCAACACCACCCAGACCTGGCTCATCTTCTTCTACGTCGACATCGTAAGGCTGGATGCGCGGCTGGTCGGCCTGGCCTTCGCGCTGGCCTACGGCGTTTGGAACGCAATCAACGACCCGCTCATCGGCGCGCTCTCCGACCGGACCCGGACCCGCTGGGGGAGACGCGTGCCGTACATCGCCCTCGGGACGCCGTTCGTCCTGCTGCTGTTCTTCCTCGTCTGGTCGCCGCCGCTCGGCGGTCATCCCCTCGCCGATCCCCGAAGCTGGGGATTGCTGGCCTGGTTCGCGGTGGTGATCGCGCTGTTCGACCTCGCCAACACCGCGGTGAGCGTGCCCTACGTCTCCCTGTTCCCCGAGCTGTACCCGCAGCTGCGCGAACGGACCGAGGTCTCCATCTACCGTCAGGTGTTCGCCATGATCGGCACGGCCCTCGGGCTTGCGATCATGCCGCTGCTGGTGGGCGGGATCGGGGCCCGGGCCGGAACACTGGCCGGGTGGAGGGGTGCGGGCCTCGTGCTGGGCGCGGTGGGCGCCGCGTCGCTGGGGGTGTCCCTGATGGGCAGCCGCGAGCCCGCGCGCGCGGAGCCCCGGCAGGCAATGCCGCTCCTGCAGGCCTTCCGGACGACCCTGGTGAACCGCTCGTTCCTCACCTACATGGTCGCCGATCTCATGATCAACTTCATCTGGAGCTGGCTCTCCGTCATGGTGCCGTTCTTCTGCAAGTACGTCATCGGCGCCTCCAACGCCCAGACCAGCATCCTCTTCGCCGCGATGATCGCGACGGCCCTGGCGCTGTACCCGGCGTGGCGCGCGGTCGCCCTGCGGATCGGCTCGCGGGCCACGCTCGCCATTTCCGTGAGCCTCTTCGTGATCTTCCTGCTGCCCGTGCTGGTCGTGCGGACCCTTCCGCAGGCCATCGTCATGATGCTGCTCGTCGGCTCGGCGCACTCGGGCATCACCCTCGTTCGCGAAATCCTCCTCGGCGACGTGATCGACGAGGACGAGCTAGCCACCGGCAGGCGCCGGGAGGGCAGCTACTTCGGCGTGTGCGCCTTCATCGAGCGGCTCGTCTTGGTGCTCATCGGCGGGGCCACGGCCCTGGTGCTCAGCCTGAGCCGGTACGACGCAGCCGCCGCCGCGCAGCCCGGCACGGTGTCGCTCGGCATCCGGCTCGGGATGACCATTCTACCCCTGGTCGCCGTGGCGATATTGCTGGTTGCGCTGCGACTCTACCCGCTCGGCAGACAGCAGGTGCAGGATCTGAAGCTGAAGCTGGACA
>JAPLSM010000138.1 GCA_026398635.1 Spirochaetota bacterium
CAGGCTCTCGATGCCCTTCTGGTGCGTCGGTAACCCCGTCGGCGACCCGTTCGGCCCCGCGGTCATGGACCGCCTCTCCCCGCTCGAGGTGTGCGACATCCTCTGCCGGGCCCGGTCCGAGCACCTCATCGACTACACCGCCGCGCACGACGACGACCTCGTGGCCTGGGACCCTGAGCAACTCGAGGACGACCGCGACCCCGCGAGCCCGGCATCCGAGACCCTGCGGGCGCTGAAGGAGAAGCTGGAGGCCGCGGAGCTTCCGGTGATCATGGTGACCTGCGGCCTGCACGGGAACACCGTGTTCAGGAACGGTGGGCTCGCCAACCCCAATCCCGAGATACGCCTCCTCGCCGCGCGCAAGGTGATGCGCACGATCCGGATCGGCAACTTCCTCGGCGCGGAGTACCTCACGTACTGGGTGGCCCGGGACGGGTTCGAGACGCAGTTCGCGGTGCCCTGGGAGCGGACCTACGGCTACCTGGTCCAAGGCCTGAACCTCGCGGAGCGCTACGCGCACGAACTGGCGGGCAGCGTCCGGCACGGCACCATCGAGCCCAAGCCGAACGAGCCGCGCGGAGAGATGTACCTGCCCACCACCGGGCACGCGCTGGGCCTCATCGCCCAGCTCGCCGACCCCTCGTTCTGGGCCGTGAACCCCGAGATCCTCCAGCACGAAGGCATGACCAACCTCACCGCGGTCGTGGCCGTCGCCATGGCCGCGCAGGCCGGCCGGCTGCCGTTCATCCACCTCGGCAACCAGAAGCCGGGCCAATTCGACAACGACAACCCCACGCTCGTGGGCATGGACGGCTTGAAGGAGACGGTTGCGGCGCTGTGGCTGCTCGAGCGCATGGGGTGGCAGGGCCACGTGGAGTTCGACAACCACGTCCTGCGTACGGACACGGCGCCCGGGAAGGAAAACTCGGCCCGGATCCGGATGGACTTCGTCCGGCAGAACGTGGAGAACTACCGGATGGCTGAGCGCAAGGCCCAGGCGCTCGCCTCCGACCCCGACCTCCTGAAGCTGCAGGCAGCCCTCTGGGACCGGGAGCCGGGCCTCGCGCGGATCCTCGCGCAGGGCGGGACGGCCGACGTGCTCGGCGCCCCGGCGGACTACGAGAAGGTGAACGGCGCGGCGCTGCAGATCGGCAAGCTCGACCAGTTCGTCAACCGCCGGCTGCTGGGGCTGTAGGGAACGAGGGCCGCGGCCCACAGACTACGCCAGCGGGCCGACAGCCTCCGCGACCGCCCGCTCGACCCGCGGTCCCACCCGTCAACCGGCCCCGCCGGTGCTCGAGCGGATGTAAGGATTCCTTACTTGCCATAATCCTTTCCGAGGGATAACCTTTCTTTCCGCGGGGGTACCCTATGCTCTGCAAACGGACTTCCAAGAACCAGCTCACAATTCCCAAGCCAATCGCGGATCAATTCCCCGGCGTTAACTACTTCGATGCCGTGCTCGAAGGGGATCGGATCGTGCTGAAGCCCGTGAAAATCGACGCGCAGGACGACTCGAGCCTGGAATCCATCCGGACGAAGATGGAGACGCTGGGAATCACCGGGAAGGACCTCGAAGCTGCCATCCGGACTTCAAGGCGGCGCGCGAAGCCATGAGGGTCGTGCTGGACACGAACGTGCTCGTCTCAGCCCTCCTGTTCCGGGGGCCGGCTGCCGCAGTGCACGCGGCCTGGACCTCCGGACGTTTCGTGCCGCTCGTTTCGCATCCGGTGCTGGACGAATACGTCCGGGTTCTGGCGTATCCGAAGTTCGCCCTTACCGAGGAAGAGATCGGCTGGCTGATCCGGCACGAGCTGCTGCGCTGGGCGGAACCAGTGACCGTCACCGCGCGCGTCGATGCGGTCGGAAACGACCCGGCCGACAACCGGTTCCTCGAGCTGGCGATCGGCGGCAAGGCGGAACTCGTTGTCAGCGGTGATGCCCACCTGCTCGATCTCGGATCCTGGAAGGGGATTCCAATCCTCAGGGTCCGCAGATTCCTGGACTCGCTGCGCTGATCAGGCCAGCGGGCCGACAGCCTCCGCGACCGCCCGCTCGACCGCGCCTGAGCGGATGAGCTCCGCCACCGCCTCGATGTCCTTCGCGAGCACCCGGTCCCGGTCCAGCCGGCTCACTTTTTCCCGCACGGCGCGATAGGCGGCGCCCGTGCCCCGGCCCGGGTCCCCGCGCGTCAGCAGGTCGAGCGCCTGGCAGCCGCACAGCAGCTCGATCGCGAGCACGGTTTCGGCGTTCCCCACCACCGTCCGGCACTTGCGCGCCGCGATGGTGCCCATGCTGACGTGGTCCTCCTTGTTGGCGGAAGTCGGGATGGAATCCACGCAGGCGGGGTGCGCGAGCACCTTGTTCTCGGACACGAGCGCGGCGGCGGTGTACTGCGCGATCATGAAGCCCGAGTTCAGGCCCGAGTCCGCCACGAGAAAGGCGGGAAGGCCGCTGAGGGTGGGGTTCACCAAGCGCTCGATGCGGCGCTCGGACACGTTGGCGAGCTCCGCGGCCGCCATACAGAGGTAGTCCGCGGCGAGCGCAATGGGCTGGCCGTGGAAGTTGCCCCCGAGCAGGAACTCGCCGGTGTCCGCGAAGATGAGCGGGTTCGAGGTGGCGGAGCTCATCTCGGTCTCGACCACGCGGCGCACGTGGCTGACCGCGTCCCGGCTCGCGCCGTGCACCTGCGGCGAGCAGCGCAGGGTGTAGGCGTCCTGGATCCGGTGGCAGTCCTTGTGCGACGAGACGATGGCGCTGTCCTGCGTGATGCGGAACATGTTGTCCGCGGCGGCCGCCTGTCCGGGGTGGGGACGGGCCCGGTGGATCCGGGGGTCGAATTCCACCCGGGTACCGAGCAGCACCTCGAGGCTCACCGCGCACGCGATGTCCGATGCCCGGGCCAGGCGCGCCGCGTCGTTCACCGCGAGCGCGGCGATCGCCGTCATCACCTGCGTGCCGTTGATCAGGGCGAGGCCTTCCCCGGCCTCCAGGCGGATCGGCGCGAGGCCGGCCTCGCGCAGGGCTTCGGCCCCGTCCATGCGCCTGCCCTCGAAGAAGGCCTCGCCCCTGCCGATCAATACCAGCGCGAGGTGCGCGGTGGGCGCGAGGTCGCCGCTCGCGCCGACCGATCCCTTCTCGGGCACCACCGGCACCACCCCCGCATTCAGAAGATCCACGAGCGCCTGCAGCGTCCCGGGACGCACGCCCGACAGGCCCTGGCCGAGGTCGGCCGCCCGCACCGCGATGGCCGCGCGCACCACCTCGGCCGGCAGCGGGTCGCCGACGCCCGCCGCGTGGCTCATGAGGATGTTCTCCTGGAGGGTGCGCGTGTCAGCCAGCGGGATGACCACTTCGCACAGCGCGCCGAAGCCGGTGGTGATCCCGTACACGGGCCGGCCCTCGGCCACCCATTGCTCGACGAGCGCGCGCGAGCGCTGCACACGGGCCATCGCATCGGGATGGATCTCCAGCTTCGCGCCGCGCCGGGCGACCGCTTCGAGCGCCTCGATGGTCAGGGGCGCGGCCCCGAGCGTCACCGTATCCATGGTTCCTCCGTTGCACTCAGGCCGGCCGTCCCAGCAGCGTCTCGACGATCCCGGCCAGGCGATCGGCTTCCGAGCGCACCGAGGCCAGCGCCGCGTCCGTCTCCCGGGCGAGCCGCGTCCGCTCCGCGGCATCGGCGATGTCCGGCAGGTTGATCCTCACGTTGTACGCCGCCGCCTCGGCGGCGAGCCGGGCAGCCTGGACCGCGGAGCCGGCATCGGAGATGCACGACGGGTTGCCGCGTTCCATCAACCTGGCCGCAAGGCCGACGGCCTGGCCCGCGAGCAGCAGCGTCTCGAGGGGAACGCGCGCCGAGCGCAGCACCGCCGTACCAACGGCCCTGCCCCTGGCCTCCCGCTCGATCTCCGTTGCCTTCGGCAGCTTCCGGGCGGCAGCCACCGCAAGGTACGCCTCCGCGTCCTCGTCCACCAGGCAGAGGAACCGGGCCCGCAGCCGGTCCGCCTCGGCAGCCGCCTCCTCCGCAACGGGCCAGGAATCCCGGAGCTTCTCCCGGCCGAGCGTGAGCCGGGCCACCATGGCGCTGAGCGCGGTACCGAGGGCTCCGGCCAGGGCGGCCGTGCTCCCTCCACCGGGAGCGGGCGAGCCGGAGGCGAGCTCGTCCAGGAACGCCTTGACGGTGAGGTTCGACAGGTTCATGGCTGGAGTCCTTCGGCGGGCCAGGCCCGCACGCCATTCGCGTACACGGCGGCGACCGGTGAAACACCGGCATGGAACGCGACGATGCCCGGAGTCTCCCCGTCGAGCAGCAGCACGTCCGCCCGCTTGCCGGGCGAGAGGCTGCCCGCTCGCCTGCCCTCGCCCACGGCATACGCCGCGTTCAATGTCGAAGCCACGAGGGCCTCGCTCACGGACAGTCCCATGCCGAGCACCGCGAGGCCGAAGACGAAAGGCATGCTCTCCGTGTACGAAGAGCCAGGGTTGCAGTCCGTGGCGATCGCGACCGCGAGGCCCAGCTCCACCATGCGCCGGGCGGCGGCGAAGGGCTTGCGCAGGGCGTACGCGGTTGCGGGAAGCAGCACGGCCACGCTTCCCGCGGCGGCGAGCGAGCGAAGCCCGGCCTCGCCCGAAGAGAGCAGGTGCTCCGCCGAAACCGCGCCGAGGGACGCGGCGAGCGCGGCGCCGCCGGTGTCGTGCACCTCGTCGGCGTGCAGCTTCAGGCCCATGCCCGCCTGCCGCGCGGCCTCGAGCACCCGCCGGCACTGCGCCGCGGTGAACACGCCTCGTTCGCAGAACGCGTCGCAGTACCGGGCCAGGCCGGCAGCGGCCGCAGCGGGGACCGTCTCGCGTACCAGCAGTTCCACGTACCCCTCGGCATCGTCTGCGAACTCGGGCGGCACCGCGTGGGCGCCGAGGAGCGTCGGCACCACGGTGAGCGGCGTGCTCCGTCCCACCGCCGCGGCCGCGCGCAGCTGCTTCAGCTCCGCTTCGGTCGAGAGGCCGTAGCCGGACTTGATCTCGATGGTCGTCGTACCGAAACGCAGGCAGGCGAGCGCGCGCTTCCGCGTGGCCTCGGCCAGGTCCGCCTCGGACGCGGCCCGCACCGAGGCGACCGTGGAGAGGATGCCGCCGCCGGCAGCGAGGATGTCGAGGTACGGGACGCCGTCGAGCCGCTTCAGGAACTCGGTTTCACGGGGCTCGAGGAAGCAGAGGTGGGTGTGCGGGTCCACGAAGCCGGGGATCATGCACCGGCCCCCGCAGTCAACCTCGTCGGCTGGCCCCGCCCGGCCCGCGGCCGCCAGTACCTCCTTCTCGGGTCCGACCGCTTCGATGATCCCGTCCTGACAGAGAAGCGCGCCGCGGTCCCATGAGGTCACCCGACCCTGCTGCGAGCCTGCGGGCGGTTTGCCCGGGTCTTCGGCCGTGAAAATGCGGGCGTTCCTGAACAGCGTGACGCTCACCTGCCCGTCTCCCCGTCCGTTTCGCCGTCGAGCAACCGCATCTCGATCACCTGCGAGTGCTCGAAAGCCGTTGCCTGGAGGTAGTGGGCTGCAGCGTCGAGCATGGCTGCCGCGGGGACCATGCCGTAGATCTCGGTCTCCGCAATTTCCACGCCACGGCTGCGCGCCTCCGCGCGCACGCGCTCCAGCACGAGATGCATCGGGCTCCGCTCGTGGTCCGTGAGGTTCATGCTGACCTGCACCATGCCCCTGTCGGCGAGATCCACGCCGACCGCCTTCACGTCCGGAAGCCCGCCGCTGGAGGCCCGCACCGCCTTCGCGATGGCCTTCGCGATCGACAGGTCGCGCGTGGCGAGGTTCACATTGAACGCCACCAGAAACCTGCGCGCGCCCACCGCGGTCGCTCCGGCGCTCGGGTGCACGGCGGGTTCTCCGACGTCCGGCGCCCGCTCCGGCCTGCCGATCTCACGGCAGAGCGCCTCGAACTGGCCTCTGCGCACGTCCTCGAGCTTGCGACGCTCGGGGCGCATGGCGGCATCTTCATAGAAGTACACGGGCACGCCGGTTTCCCGGTTGAAGCGCCGGCCGAAATCGCGCGCCAGCTCCACGCACTCCCGCATCGGCATGCCCCGCAGCGGGACGAACGGCACCACGTCCACGGCGCCGATCCTCGGGTGCGCGCCACGATGCGTGCGCAGGTCGATGGAGGCCACCGCGGTCCGGCAGGATTCGAGCAGCGCACCCGACACCGGACCCGGCTCGCCGACGAGACTGACCACCAGCCGGTTGTGGTCGGGGTCTGCCCGGTGGTCGAGCAGCCGCACCCCAGGCCTGCCGCGGAACGGGGCGACGATCGCCTCGATCACCCCGGGCCGCCTGCCCTCGCTGAAGTTGGGGACGCACTCGATCAACCTGCCCGTCACGGCGGAATCCTCAGGCCTCGGGGTCGCGCGGAGGCATCGGGATCCTGATGCCCCGTTCGGCAGCGGTCTCGATGGCCTTGCGGTAGCCGGCGTCCGCGTGCCGCAGGACCCCGGTGGCGGGATCGTTCCTGAGCACCGTGGTCACGCGCAGCTCCCCCTCGTCCGTGCCGTCGGCCACGGTCACCTGCCCCGCGTGCAGCGAGTACCCCATGCCCACGCCGCCGCCGTGGTGGAACGACACCCACGCAGCGCCCGACGCGGTGTTGACCATGAGGTTCAGCAGCGGCCAGTCGGCAACCGCGTCCGTGCCGTCGCGCATGCGCTCGGTTTCCCGGTTGGGCGACGCCACGGAGCCCGCGTCGAGGTGGTCCCTGCCGATGACGATGGGGGCCTTCACCGCGCCCCGGCGCACCAGGTCGTTGAAGATCCTGCCCGCCCGGTCGCGCTCGCCGTAGCCAAGCCAGCAGATCCGGGCAGGCAGGCCCATGTGCTTCACCCGCTCACCGGCCATCGTGAGCCACCGGACCATACGTTGCTTTTCCGGGAACGCCTCGACGAGCGCCGCGTCCGTGGCCGCGATGTCCGCGGGATCGCCAGAGAGCGCGACCCACCGGAACGGTCCCTGCCCCTCGCAGAACAGCGGCCGGATGTAGGCGGGCACGAAGCCGGGGTAGGAAAACGCGTCCTCCACGCCGCGCCGGGCCGCCTGCGCCCGGAGGTTGTTGCCGTAATCGAATGCCACGCTACCCCGCGCCTTCAAGGCGAGGATGGCCCTGCAGTGCCGGGCCATGGAATCCAGCGAGAGGTCCACGTAGCGTTTCGGATCGGCGCTGCGCAGCTCGAGCGCCTGTTCGTAGGGCAGACCGGCGGGGACGTACCCGCCCAGCTCGTCGTGCGCGCTGGTCTGGTCGGTCACGACGTCAGGCACGAACCCCCGCTCGATCATGGCGGGCAGCACGTCGGCTGCGTTCCCGAGAAGACCGATGGAGAGCGCCCGGCCAGCCGCCGCTGCCTCGCGCGCCATGGCCACGGCCTGGTCAAGGTCGCGGCACTCCGCGTCGAGGTAGCCGGTCTCGAGCCGTCGGGCGATCCGCCGTGCATCGACTTCGATGCAGATCATGACCCCGCCGTTCATGGTGACCGCGAGCGGCTGGGCGCCGCCCATGCCGCCGAGGCCTGCGCTCACGACGATGCGGCCCGAGAGCGACGGGCCGAAGTGCTTCTCCGCGAGCGCGGCGAAGGTCTCGTAGGTGCCCTGCAGGATACCCTGGGTGCCGATGTAGATCCACGAGCCGGCGGTCATCTGGCCGTACATCATCAGGCCCCTGCGCTCCAGCTCGCGGAAGTGCTCCCAGTCCGCCCAGCGTGGCACGAGGTTGGAGTTGGCGATCATGACCCGGGGGGACATCCGGTGCGTGCGGAGCACGCCCACGGGCTTGCCCGACTGCACGAGCAGACTCTCCTCGTCGCCGAGGTCCAGCAGCGAGCGCACGATGGCGTCGAAGCAGTCCCAGTCGCGCGCCGCCTTGCCCGTGCCGCCGTACACCACGAGCCGGTCCGGGTCCTCGGCGTTCGCCGGGTCGAGGTTGTTGCAGAGCATGCGCAGCGCGGCCTCCTGCAGCCATCCCCGGCAGGCGATCTTCGCGCCACGCGGAGCCCGGACGGGGCGCGGGCCGCCGCACCCAATGCCCAGGTCGACGAGCACCCGGTCCTTCGCCGTCATCGCACCCGAGCCTCCTTCCGGCGAGTATAGCGGCAACCGGGCGGAATCCGCTATACTCCCATCCCATGCAGATAACCGGAATCGCCGACGAGGCGTCCCCGACCCTCGAGGGCCAGCTCGACGCGCACGCGGAGCTGGGCTGGAAGACGGTGGAGCTGCGCAGCATCGACGGCGTCAACGTCGGGCAGCTCGACGACTCGGCATTTGACCGGGTGCGCGCGACCCTCGAGCGCCGCGGCTTCGGCGTCACCTGCTTCTCGTCCGCCATCGCCAACTGGGCACGGAAGATCACGGCCGACTTCGCGGTCGACGTGGCCGACCTGCGGCGCTCCGCGCCACGGATGCGGCAGCTCGGCACCCGGTTCATCCGGATCATGTCGTGGCCGAACGACGGAATGGCCGAGCGCGAGTGGCGGCGCGAGGTGTTCCGCCGCTTGCGGGAGCTGGTCCGTATCGCCGAGGACGGGGGCGTCGTCCTGGCGCACGAGAACTGCTCTGGCTGGGGCGGCGAGAGCCCGCAGAACCTCGCAGCGCTCCTCGGCGAGATCGATTCCCCCGCCCTGCGCATCGTGTTCGACACGGGCAACCCCGTTGCCCACGGCGGACCGCGCGACATCTCCTGGGCCTTCTACCGGGCTGCCCGGCCGTTCATCGAGTACTTCCACATCAAGGACTGTGTGCCCGGGGATAAGGGCGAGATGTACACGTACCCGGGCGAGGGCCATGGCATGGTGCGGGAGATCGTCGTGGACCTTCTGGCCACGGGCTACACGGGCGCCTTCTCGATCGAGCCCCACATCGCGACGCAGATCCACACCGGCAAGGGTCCGACCGCGGGCATGGACGCCCGGGCGATCTACCTCGAGTACGGAAGGCGGGCGCAGGCCCTGTTTGCCGAAATCACGGGGGGGAGGAAAACATAAATCCCGCACGGGTGCCGTCCGACACGAAGGTGCTGCCCACGGCGGCGGCACGCAGGATGCCGGGGCGCGGCGACGCGGTGCTCGTGATTCACGGATTCACCGGGTGGCCGGGCGAGCTCGCGTTCCTCGGCGACCGGCTCGCCGAACGGGGACTCGCCGTGTCGATTCCCCGCCTGCCCGGCCATGGCACCAACTCCCGCGACTTCATGGAGACCGGGTGGCGGGACTGGCTGCGGGCGGCCACCGATGCGTACCTCGAGCTGGCCAGCGTGCACCGGCGCGTGCACGTCGTGGGGTTCTCCATGGGCGGGCTGCTCGCGATCATCCTGGCAGCCCGGCTTCCCGTGGGCCGGGTCGCGCTCGTGGCTCCGGCCGTGAGAGTCAACAACCCGCTGCTGCCCTTCGTCCCGCTGCTCGCCCTGTTCGCCCCGCGCATGCGGTGGCCGTACGTGCGGCCGCACGGCAGCGTGAGCCCCGAGGACGAGGAAGTGCTGGCCCGCGAGTACTGGAGCTGGCGGTTCGGCGGCCAGAGCGCGTCGTTCCTCCGGCTCCAGCGCATGGCCAACCGCGTGCTCAGCCGGGTGACCGCGGACACGCTCGTGGTGCTCGGGGGCAAGGACCCGACCGTTCCGCTCTCCTCGTGGGACTTCATCAGGGCGAGGATCGGCAGCACGGTCCTCGAGCGGGTGGAGTTCCCTGAAAGCGTGCACCAGATCCTCTCGGGCGACGACCGCGCGCCCGCTGCCGACGCGATCGTACGCTGGTTGACAGCCCCCGCGCCGACCGGTACCGTCCGCGCATGAAGCGCATCGCAGTCATTCCCGGCGACGGCACCGGGCCCGAGGTGATCCGCGAGGGCCGCAAGGTGCTCGAGGCGACGAGCTGCGGAAGTTCGACGCCATCTACCTCGGCGCCATCGGCCACCCCGACGTGAAGCCCGGCATCCTCGAGCAGGGCATCCTCTTGCGCCTTCGGTTCGAGCTGGACCAGTACATCAACCTCCGGCCGGTGAAGCTCTACCCCAACGTGGAGACCCCGCTCGCGAACAAGGGACCCGAGGACATCGACTTCGTCATCGTACG
>JAPLSM010000070.1 GCA_026398635.1 Spirochaetota bacterium
CTCCTGGCCGAAGAGGTGCGCTTTCCGCTGCACCGCGACCACCGCCCCGTCCGGCCCGATGAACACGATGCTGCTGTACAGGGGACCGTCGGGGGCGCGCTCCGCGAAGCCAAGGGCGATCGCGATGCGCGCGGCATGCGCCGTCCCTGCGACCCTGGATACCTCGGGCCCGTCGAGCGCCACGGCGAACCGCTCGATCTCCCCGGCGGGGAGATACCCGGACAGGCACAGCTCGGGGAACACCACGACTTCGGCGCCCCGCGCGGCAGCCTCGCGCGCGAGGGCGTCCACCTTCGCGAGGTTGACCGGCACCTCTGCCGGTGCCGCGACGAACTGCGCGCAGGCCAGCGCGAGTCTCATGGGTGACAGCATAAACGCCCGGTCGCCCCCCGGCAAGCTCGCCCCCATGCGCCCGGGGCCGGCGCCCACGGCGCCAGTGCCGCAGCACGCCCCTACCGGGCGTTCCAGAGCCAGAGGCCCAGCCGGGTCAGTTCGGACGGCACCGGGAACGTGATCGTGTTCCGGACGAGGTCGAAGGCCGCGATGATCCGCCGGTCCTCCCGGCCCGTGCCGCCTATGAGGCACCGCCACGAGCCGCGCCAGCGCGCGATGGCGACGATCCGGATGGAGAGGTCGTCCACGATGTGGCCGAGCAGCACGTCGATCCACTCGTCGACGTCGATCACCATGGCTCCCTCGACGAGCCGGAAGGAGTAGACGGGTTCGGCGGGGCTGCTGGCCGTCGGCAGGGAGGCGAAGCGGCGCTCGTCGAACCGGACCACCCGGGTGGACCTGAGGGACCCGGGGTGGTACCAGAGCAGCGAGAAGGGCACGGGAATGTCGACGTCCCCGTCGAACAGGATGCCCAGGCTCCCGTAGCCGTCCGGCCGGGGGGCCTCGTGGCGTACGACGCTGATCCGGTCGAAGGGCAGCGCGATGGAGGACCGGAACTCGGTGAGCACCGCACGCAGTGTCGCATTGTCGAGCTCTGCGTCGCGCCCGGCGTCGACGACGCCCACAAGCCAGGCGAAGAACGTGTCCTTCACCTCCGAGGCCGGCAGGATCAGCTCGCGCCCGGGGGGCAGCGGGGGGTCCGCCGCCGACTGGGCGCCGGACGCGGCTGCGGCGAACGCGAGCGCGAGGATGAGGACGACGGAAGCGCCCGCGAGCGGCTTTCGGTGCATCGTCCCGCCGACCATAGCGCGAGACCGTGCCGCGGGGCAAGGCACCGCACCCAGACCGACGCTGCGCGTTGACGCGGCCGGTCCGCAGGGTCTACACCTTCGCCATGGATCCCGTCACGCTCGCCGTCCTCGCCGCGGTCGCGGTGCTGCTCCTCGTCATCCTGGTGCGGGTCTTCGCCGGGGGCTCCACCACGCAGCAGCTCCTGGACCTGAAAAAGGAGATCACGGACATGCGGACCCGGCAGGTGGAAGCCCAGAACCAGTCGCTCCAGGCGCTGGCCAGCCACCTCACCCGGACGCAGGACTCCCTCACCGCTCAGCTCGCGGGCGCAAACCGGTCCATCGCGGACGTCAACCAGAAGCTCGGATCTCTCGGGGAGGCGGCCCGGCGCATCCAGGAGATCGGCCGGGACGTGGCTTCGCTGCAGGAGGTGCTCCAGGCGCCAAAGCTGCGCGGCAACCTCGGTGAGTACCTGCTCGAGGACCTGCTGCGCCAGGTCCTGCCCGTGGGCAACTGGGCGGTCAAGCACCGGTTCCGCGACGGCACGCAGGTGGACGCCGTCATCCGCCTCGCCGGCAGCCTGGTGCCCGTGGATGCCAAGTTCCCGCTCGAGAGCTTCCGCCGCATTTCGCTCTCCGACGCGCCGGCGGACCGGCAGCGCGCCCGGCGCGAATTCAGCCGCAGCGTGAAGGTCCGGATCGACGAGATCGCGGACCGGTACATCAAGCCGGACGAGGGCACCTTCGACTTCGCGATGATGTACGTGCCGGCCGAGAACATCTTCTACGAGATCATCACCGCCGAGCCGGGCGCCGAGAGCCCCTGGGAGCTGTTCCAGTACGCGTGGGGCCGCCGGGTGATTCCCGTATCGCCGAACAGCTTCTACTCGTACCTCATGGCCATCGCCTACGGCCTGAGGGGCATGCGCATCGAGCAGCGGGCGCGCACCATCGTCGGCGAGCTGCGGGCGGTGCAGGAGGCCTTCAGCGCGTGGACCGGCGACTTCGCGCAGCTCGGCCGGCACCTGAAGAACGCCGGGGGCAAGTTCGACGAGTGCCAGCGGAAGGTGGATCAGTTCGGGGACCGGGTAGCCCGGATCGCGGGGGGCGAGGCCGCTCCCGGCACGGACGATCCCGCGGCGTCGAAAACGCTGCCGTAGGCGGCCCCCGGCATCTTCACACGATCTTCACGGGAATTCCTCGTCGTCCCCACCTCCCGGATCGATCCTCGTGTCAGCACAGACGACAGGAGGTGCACGATGAAGAAGCTGATGGTTGCCGCGATCCTCGCGGCCGTGGTTCTCGTCCCGACGGCGTCGGCCGCCGTCGCCCTGAGCGGCGCGAAGGCCGCCCTGGCCGACCGGGATCTTACCCTCGCGGACATACTGACGTACGCGATGCAGGACGAGCGGATCGCCCGGGCGGAGTACGAGGTCATCCTGGACACGTTCGGGTCCTCCCGGCCGTTCTCCAACATCATCAAGGCCGAGGAGTCCCACATCCGGTACCTCGTCGACCTGTTCGCCGACCACGCCCTCGCGGTTCCCGCCGACGACAAGGCGA
>JAPLSM010000173.1 GCA_026398635.1 Spirochaetota bacterium
GGGCAGCCGCTTCGGCCACGGCCTGCGCCGTGATGCCGTCCAGGCCGGCCCGGTCCGGGCAGAACGCAGCCGGCTCCCCGACCTCGAGCCGGCGCTCGGCCTCCGCCCGCGCGAGCCGTGCGATGCCGCCGCCCGAGCAGAAACCCTCGAACGATCCCCGCTTGCCGTATCCCTCGGGCCCGTCCTCCGCGAGACGGATGTGACCGACCTCGCCCGCGAGGTCCGACGGTCCCTCGTAGAGCCGGCCGTCGAGGATGAGCCCCGCCCCCATGCCCGTGCCGAAAGTCAGGAACACCATGCTCCGGCAGCCCCTTCCGGCCCCGAACCGCCACTCGGCGACCGCGCAGGCATTCGCGTCGTTCTGGAGCCGGGCCGGCGCGCCGAGCGCCCGGGACACGAGGTCGACGATCGGCACCTGGCGCCATCCCGGAAGGTTCGGCGGCGAGAGCACCAGACCCTTGCGGCTGTCGAGCGGACCGCCGCAGCTGATGCCGATGCCCGAAAGCTCCCCAGGCGGGATGGAACGCGAGGCCAACATGGCGCGTGCAGTGGAACAGATGCGGTCGACGACCGGGCCGTGTCCCCGTCCGTGCTCCGTGGGAAAGGCCTGCCGGTCCAGGATTTCCGGTTCCCGGCCCGCGAGCCTGCCCAGTACGACCGCCGTCTTGGTGCCGCCGATGTCGACACCGACGAGTGCCTTCACCCCCCCTCCCAGACGGGAAACGAGTGTAGCACGGAACTCCGGGCGCGAACAGCGGGTCGGATTCCCTTTCAGGGCACGTTGCGGATCCGCCGGATCCGGCCGGTGCGGGCCCCAATCACAGCGCGGCCGGCTGATGCGCGCGACAACCGCGGCTCACCCCGCTGCCTGCTCAGAGCGCAGCCGCCGGTGATTCCTCCACCAGCCTGATGCGCTCCCAGCCCCCGAAGCGGTGGCGCAGCCACATTGAAACTCCGAGCGACGCGACGAAGCCGATGAAAACCAGCCACACAGTGACCGGAGGAAGTACGACGATCCGGATGAGGACGAAGGCGGCGATGGCCATCAACCAGTGCAGGATGCCCGAGATGATCATGACCCAGGTGGTGTCCCCAGCGCCGCGCAGCGCCCCGGAGAAGACCACCTGCGTGGCGTCGCCGAGCGTGTAGACAGCGGCCAGGCGCAGGAGCGTTTCGGCCAGCGGTAGGATGGCCGCGTCGGCAGCGGTGAACCCGCGTGAAAAGACCCGCACGAGTGCCGGGGCTCCCGCTACGAAGGCGATCATCATGATTCCCGCGTAGCCCCACGCCACCTGCAGCCCGAGGAATGCCGTCCGGCGGGCACCCCGAAGGTCGCCCGCACCGATGCGTTGGCCCACCAGGGCGGTCACCGCCGCGCCGATGCCGAGCATGGGGATGAAGGCCACGAGGTCGTAGTTGAAGGTGATGGTGACCGCCGAGGCCACCGCGGGCCCGTAGCTGTGCATGAGCTGCACGAACACGTTGAACGCGAACACGTTCACCAGCGACTCCGCGCCGGCAGGCGTGCCGAACCGCAGCAACCGGCCCGCGAGGTCCCACCGGAACCGCCAGGCGCCCGGCCCGCCGTACACGCGCCATTCGGGCGAGCGAAGGTACGCGGCGAAGAGAATCGACACGATGCAGAGGGTGCCCGCCAGGGTCCCGATCGCGGCTCCTTCGATGCCGAGCGACGGGATGCCGAGCCGGCCGAGCACGAGCGCCCAGTTGAGCGGCACGTTGACAAAGATGCCGATCACGCTCGCGACCATCACCATCCGGGTCCGGCCGATGCCGACGAAGAAGCCTGTCAGCACCGCCTGGAAGAGGTACAGCAGGGAGCCGAACATCAGGATGCGGAAATACGCGAACTCGAGCGCCACCTGCGCGGGGGTGTGCCCTGCCCAGGCGAACCCCCGGTGCACGAGCGGGATGAGGGCCAGGAGCATCGGCGTGAAGGCCAGGGAGAGCCACAGCCCCTGCGACACGGATTGCACGCACCGCTCGTCTTTCCCTGCTCCGTGGTACTGTGCGGCCATGGCGTTCACGTACCCCACGATTCCCGTGAAGAACGAGGTGAAGACGAACTGCGAGAGGCCGCCGCTCATCGAGGCGGGGATGTGGTCCGATCCGAGGAACGAGACGAAGTACCGGTTGAAGAACAGCATGATCGTCTCCGAGCCCTGCGAGACGATCATGGGGAAGGCGATGGTCGCGAGGTGGCGGAGCGAAACTTCGTCCCGGGGTTCGCGAAGGGAGGGGACGGCTACCACGCCGCCCCCGCCTGCCGGGGGACGATGCCCGCAGCGGCCCGGTACATGGCCACCACCTTGCGCGGGTCGATCTCGGCAAGGATGTTGTGGATGGCCGCGAACACGTACCCGCCGCCCTCCGACAGGCACGAGACCGCCTCGCGCGTCTCGCGCTCGACCTCCGCGATGGTTCCGAGCGGCAGCGTGCGCTGGGTGTTGACTCCCCCGCCCCACAGGCTGATGCGCCCGCGGCAGGCGTTCTTCCATTCCGACCACGACCTGCCCCCGGCGGACCACTGCACGGGATTCAGAACATCGAATCCCGCCTCGATCACGGAGGGCAGCAGCTCGAAGATGGCGCCGCAGGAGTGGAGGAAGAGCTTCAACCGGGGGGCGGCGCTGTGGCAGGCATCGGTGATGCGCCGGTAGGCGGGAACGTACAAGTCGCGGTAGACGGCGGGCGGGAGGATCGGGCCGTTCTGCGTGCCCTGGTCGTCCGCTGCGAGCATGACCACGTCGACGTAATCCCTGACCGCGGGCAGGAGCAGCTCCGCCTGCCGGGCCATGTGGTCCGCCTCCATCCGGTGCATCTCGCGCACCCATGCGGGATGCAGCAGGCACATCATGGAGAAGGCGGCCATGCCGCCGGGGAAGCCGATGGCCGACTGCCACCCGTTCAGAAACACGGCCCGGTCTGTCGATTCGCGCACCCGGCGGCAGTAGGCGGCGACCGCAGCCACCCGCTCTTCGCTGTAGGAGCGTTGGTCCAGCTCGCGGCGCTTCGCGTCCCAGTCCGGCTCCGCGATCTCCGCCTCGAGGTCGAGCTTCTCGCCCGCGTGCTCGAAGTCGAACACGTACGAGTCCGGCACCATGCGCGACACCCCGCCGTTCTCCCACCGCTGCTCGATGGTGCCGTCCGGCTGCACGACGAACGCCCCGGGACGCGGGACCAGCGCGTCCAGCCTGCCGTTGAAGCCATAGGGCTTCCAGCGCGCCGGCTCGTCGAAGGCGTTCGTGCACTCGTCGAGGGTGACGTGCACCACGTCGCAGCCGAGAGCGTCGAGCACGTCCCGCTCGGGCAGGGCGAGCATCTGCCCGGTGTCGTAGAGCCGGGGCAGGCGTGCCGGAAGACCGAGCGCCTCGCGCAGGCCCGGGTAGGCGAATGCACTGATGCCCGTGGAGCGCATGCCGCCCAGGTCCAGGGGCACACGGTCGACGGTCCGGAAACGCAGGCTGCCCATCACGCGGTCGCGGCTGGTCATAGGGGGCGAGGATATCCCGGGCCGACCGGATTGGACAAGCGCACGCTTCGGCGCGCGCTTCGGCGACGCGGAGGTCCGCTGCGAGATGACCGTCGACACGCCGCCCGCCGACGTGCGAGCATTCCTGGAGGCGGCTCAGCAGCACGAACGGGGCCGAGGCGCCGTTGATCGGAGGTGCGGCATGCGGGTTGTACGAGTCGTTCTGCTCTCCGTGGCCGGGCTCGCTGCGGTACTGGTCCTGTGCATCCTCGCAGTCCTCGTATTCCTCCTCGCCAGCCGGGGGCTCGACGGGTCCCGGCAGACGAGACGCGTGGAGGCCCTTCGCCGCCTCGATTCCGCGGGCGTGGAGAACGAGCGGGCTGCCCGGGCCCTCCCCGATGACGGCAGCGTGCGCCTCGACGGGATCCAGCTCGTGGGCACGCACAACAGCTACCACCTGCGCTCCGACGCGCTCCGGCTGTTCCTGATCGGGCTCGCCCAACCCGGCGAGCCAGCCAAGCTCCGGTATTCCCATGCGCCGCTTTCCGAGCAGTTCGAAAGCGGCGTGCGCAGCATCGAGCTCGATGTCCGCAATCGGAGCGGCCGGTTCATCATTTCCCACGTCCCCCTCGTGGACGACCGGACCACCTGTCCCGACTTCCGATCCGCACTGGAGGAGATCCGGCTCTGGTCGGAGCACACGCCCGGCCACGTGCCGATCATCGTGCTCCTCGAACTGAAGGAGGACTGGACGTTCCTCGATCCGCGCCTGAAGCCATTCGACCGCCCGGCCCTGGACCGGCTGGACGGCCTCATCCGTGACGTGTTCCCACCTGGCGGGCTGCTCACGCCCGACGACGTGCGAGCCGGTGCCGAAAGCCTCGAGTCCGCGATCCTCGCTCACGGGTGGCCGCTCCTGCGGGAGGCGCGGGGACGGGTGATGTTCATCCTGCACGAGAACGACGAGTATCGCCGGCTCTTCATCGCGGGCAACCCGACGCTCTCGGGCAGGGCGATGTTCACCTGCGCGCCTCCCGGCAGCCCCGACGCCGGCGTGCTGATCCTGAACGACCCGCTGGCGGACGGCGGGCGCATCCGGGACCTGGTGCGGCGCGGCTACCTGGTGCGCACCCGGGCCGACGCTGACCTGGTGATCGACCCCGCCCAATACCGGGCAGCGCTCGACTCGGGGGCCCAGGTCGTCTCCACCGACTACCCGCCGAGCGAGCCGGATCCGGTCACCGGGTACCGGTGCGCGTTCCCGGGCGACACGACCGCGAGAGTCCGACCGGCCGACTGACGCGAGGCGCTCAGTCCCTGTTGGGGCTCACCCGATCGACCTCCCGATCCAGTCGAACGCCTCGGCCTGCATGGCCCGGTCGAACTGATGCGGCCCGGAGTGCCACGAGAGCCGGAAGGCGCCGGGCGAGCCGGCCTTCCGGTAGACTTCCGCGAGGATCCTGCCCGCCCGCTCCGTCTCCGCCCGGGTGAACAAGGGATCCTTGGTCGTAGCGAGTGCCAGCGACGGTAAAGGTGCCCGCAGGCCGAGGATCTCGGGGAAATCCAAGTCGCGCGGCAGGCCCGGGACGTAGATCATCCAGGTGTGGGTGTGGCTCTTGTCGAGAAGGAAGTCGCGCCAGGTGGTGAGGAAGCCGACCGTGACCGCCGCGCGCACCCGGTCGTCCATGCCGGCCAGGAAGACGCTGCGCAGTCCGCCGCCCGAGAGGCCGCAGCAGGCCAGGCGCCCGGCATCCACATCGGGACGCGAGGCGAGATACGAGAGCGCCGCCCGATCCTCGGCCAGGACCACGCCCGGCCAGGTGAGTCCCGCGCAGAAGAGGGACTTGGCCACGACCGACTCATGCTGGTGTGCGAACCCGTGGTAGCGCTCGATCCGGTCGGACGGTTCCCCGGGGGGTACGTCGCAAGCCTCTCCGGCACCCGAGAATCCGGGTTCGCCGGGCTCGAGCTCGCGCCTCTCCCCGGGCGCTTGCATGAGTCGCCCTACCACGATGTCCGGCAGGTCCGCAGCTCTGATGCGCCTGCTGCCGAACGTGAACACGTCGTGGCACAGAACGGCGTACCCGCGCCGGGCGAGCTCGTCCGGCCATCCGACGCCGCCGTAGTAGCGCTGCTGGTGCATTTCCACCATCGGGTGCAGCGGGGAGAGCTGCGACCGGACGATCTTCCGCCAGCCGAAGTACTTGAACCCGCCGTGGTCGTGGAGCGCGAGCACTCCGGGCAATCGCCCGGCGGCTCCCGCGGGCTTCAACAGGCAGGCGGAGGTGCGCGGTCCCCAGGCGAGCTGCCAGGAGAGCACCTCGATGTCGAGCCCGTCCACCGTCGCCCGGGTCTCGATCCGTACGTCCGCCGCTTCCCCCGGAGGTTCGGCCAGCAGATCGCCGACCCGTTCGCGCGCTGATCGGCGCCAGGCATCAACATCCCGACAGTCGGACGACCGCAGCGATAGACGCCCCGGGCCCTCGCCAAGCTCGCGGGCAGCCCAGGCGCCGTAGGGGCCGAGCATGCTCTTCCTACCCGTCGCGTTGTCCATGGTGTCTTCCGCCGATCAGCGCGGCGAGCGGCGCCGGGCCTGCTCGCGCTGCGCGTTCATGCGCTCCTCGATCCACAAGACGAGCAGCCCCTCGAAGCTGAGCTTGCGGGCTTGCGCCTCAGTGGCCAGGTATTCATTCATCTTCTCTGAAATCCGCAGCTCGATCCGGATGGTGACCTGTTTCACCCGGGCATCATGCGGTCGATCGCGGGCGCAGGTCAATGTCCCCAACCGCCCACCCAACCGCCCATGTCCTTGGTCGGCCTTACGCGCATCCATGCGCACGGCCGACCTTGGACATCCCCAGGGCGGCAGCCCTAGCACGCCTCTGGCGTGCGGGGGCGGGAGCCCATGTCCTTGACGCCGTGGCGAGGCAGCCGGTACCCTGCGCGGCGAGGCTCCCGTCGCGCGAAAACGCGCGACTGCCGCCTTAGAGGAGCGACATCGACGTGAGCACCGTTATCCCGCTGGTCGAACAGAGCCTGCCCGCCGACTGCCTGGTCTACAAGCACTCCAC
>JAPLSM010000455.1 GCA_026398635.1 Spirochaetota bacterium
ACGAGGGCCTCCCCCTCCTTCGCGGTCTTGATGCCCTCCTCGAACCAGTAGGTGGACGGCTTGTCCGAGCCGAACACGGCGTTCAGCATCCCGGATTTCACCGCGGTGAAGCAGGGCAACACGTCGGGCGACGGACGGGAGACGATGGTCTTCGTGCAGATGCCGGCCACCCCGCTCTTCGCGATCTCGCGGATAGTCGGGCCGTCCCGGCCGTGCACCCCGGCCGGCACGATGACGGGATTCCTGAACGCGAGCCCGCAGAAGTCGGTCCTCAGGTCGACTGCCATTCCCGCTCCCCCGCTACACCGCGATCCCGTTCCTGCGCCACAGCTTCTTCGCCTCGGCCACACAGGCCGCTTCCACCTCGTCTTCACGCACCGTGGTCAGGCGGCCGTCCTTCACCACGACCTTCCCGTCGACGATCACGGTCTCCACGCTCCGTCCCTGGAACGTCATCGTGTACCAGGACTGGACCGAAGACGGCACGACGGGGCTGGGGCTGTCCGGCCGCACGACGAGGATGTCCGCGCACTTGCCCACCGCGAGACTGCCGATCCGGTCGCCGAGCCCGAGCGCCCGGGCCCCGTTCCCCAGCGCCATGTCCAGGGCCTGGAACGGCGGGATGAGCCCCGGGTTGGCCCGGTGGGCCTTGTGCACGAGATAGGCGTACCGGAGGTACTCCGAGACGTCAAGCGTGAAGAAGCAATCGTGGCCGAGGGTGACGTTCATGCCGGCCGCGATCATGTCGGGGACCCTTGCAACGCCGTTGCCGCCGAGCGAGTTGGTCATCGGGGTGTGGGCCACGTTGACCTTGTTCCGCCGCAAAATCTCGAGGTCCTCGTCCGTGAGGTCGATGCAGTGGGCTGCCACCACGTCGGGCCCGAGCACGCCCTGCTCCTCCAGCACCATGGGCGCGGACTTCCCGTACTTCTCGACGAGGAACGCCCGCGGGATCTCCGCGATGTGGATCTGGATGCCGCACCCCCGCTCGTCGGCGATGCGGCGGGCCTCGCGAAGGGTCTCGAAGGAGTTCGTGAACGCGGTGTGCACGCCGAGCCGGGCCTGGATCCGGGCGTTCCCCTTCGCGGGGTACCGCTCCATCAGGCGCAGGTTTTCGTCGAAGGCCTTCCCGGCCATCGCGGGGTCGAGCCGCTCGAGGATGGAGACCCCCGGGATCCGTTCCGTCACCTCGAATCCGAGCTGGGCTCTGATGCCCACCTCGTCGATGGCTTTCGCGCTGGCGTCGAGTGCGCCGGGCAACGCGTTGGGGCCCTCCACCAGCTCGCAGACCGTGGTGGTGCCGCTCTTCAGCATCTTCGCGGCGGCGTAGCGGGTGGCCGCGTAGATGCCCTCGGCGGTGGTGATGTCCTCGAGCCACTCCCAGCCCATCTTCTGCAGCATGTCCCAGAAAGTCTTGAGCTGGGTAAAATCCACCGGTATGTTGTGGCCGAGGACGTACGGCATGTGGGTGTGCGTGACGATGAAGCCGGGCATGACGATCCTGCCCGAGGCGTCGATTACGGGGCTCGCCTTCGCGTAGCGGCCGGAGAGCTCGCGGGACTCGCCGATGGCCGCGATCTTCCCGTCCTCGACGGCGACCGCGCCATCTGCGATGACGCGCCCCCGCAGCGCGTCCGGCTCGAAGGTGACGACCAGTCCGTTCCTGATGAGCATGGCCATGGTGCGCTACCCCTTTCTCCGCTTCGCTTGGAGCGCGAGGAGGATCTCCTGCCGGCTGATGGGCAGCCGGTGGAACCGGATGCTGGTGGCGTCCGCGACCGCGTTGGCGAACGCTGCCGCCGCCCCGGCCACCGGGGGCTCCCCGACCCCCTTGGCCCCGAAGGGACCGGTCGGGTTCGGGTCCTCGACCACCATCGCCTCGGTCGGCAGCCGGTCCTTGACGGACGGCAGTGCGTAGTCGGCGAAGTTCGCGTTGACGATGCGGCCGTCGCGGAACAGCACCTCCTCCAGGTGCGCGAGCCCGAAGCCGAACAGCGACCCGCCCTCGATCTGCCCCTCGAGCCCGAGCGGGTTGATCACCTTCCCCACGTCGTGGCAGGCGAGGTGCCGCAGCACCTCCACCGCCCCGGTGTGCGTGTCCACCCGCACGTCGAAGAGGTGCGTACCGTAGTTGTAGGCGATGTAGACGTTGCCCTGGTGCGTCTCGTGGTCGAAGCAGGCGTCGGGCGCCTTCGAGAAGGCGAGGTGCATCAGGGGGTAGCCGGTCCAGTACGCGGCCGTGGCCACGTCGGACAGGGGGATGCGCGCGTTCGGGTCCACCGAGAGCATCGCGAAGCCGTCCCGCAGCTCCACGAGCGATTCCTCGACCTTGAACATCCTCGCCGCCATGCCGACGAGCGACTTCCTCACCTCCGTCGCGGCCATCTTCACCGCCTGGCCGCCGACCGTCGTGCTGCGGGAGGCGACCGTGGGGCCCGAGTCGTGGACGCTGTCGGTGTCGAGGGGCCGGACCGTCAGCTTCGCGAGTGGGATGCCGAGCACCTCTGAGGCGACCATGGCGAACACGGTGTGGGAACCCTGACCGAGCTCGGACAGCCCCACGCTCACCAGGGCGCTGCCGTCCTGCGAGACCTGGACGCTCGCCCCGACAACGTCGACGCCCTCGGCGCCGTTTGAGATGCCCTGCAGGACGCAGGCCACTCCCCGGCCGTGACGCCACCGCCCGTCGTCCCGGGGAAGGGGCGGAAGCGCGCTGCGCCGGGCCTCGATCGCGTCGATAGTCTGCACCAGCCCCACGGAGGCGGGGTAGACCTGCCCGGTCGCGTTGGCGTCGCCGGCCCGCAGCGCGTTCTTCCGGCGCAGCTCCAGGGGATCCATGCCGAGCTTCCGGGCCAGCTCGTCGACGTTCGACTCGGAGGCGAAGGTGGCCTGCGGCACCCCGAAACCCCGGAACGCGCCGCAGTAGATTTTGTTCGTGTACAGCGTCGTGGATTCCACGAGCAGGTTCGGGACCCGGTAGGGCCCCCCCACGTGCACGAGCGCCTTCACCGTGACGAAGGGGCTCTCGGAAGCATAGGCGCCGCCGTCCAGGAGCACTCGGATGCGCCGCGCGAGGATCGTGCCGTCCTTCTTCGCCGCGGTGGCGACGTGGATGCGCGAGGGGTGCCGGAGGTCGGAACCGATGATCGATTCCTCGCGCTCGTGCGCGATCCGCACGGGCCGGTCCAGCCGGCGGGCCGCGACCGCTGCGAGCGACCCGATCTCGGTGGCCACGTCGTCCTTGCCGCCGAACGAGCCGCCGGTGCATGCCTGCACGACCCTCACGCTGGCGGCCGGAACTCCCAGGTTGGCCGCGATGTGGCCGCGGAGGTGGAAGGGCGACTGGCAAGAGGCGTAGACGGTCATCCGCCCGTCGCCGGACGGCACGGCGCAGACCGCCTCGGGTTCGAGGTAGCCGTGCTCCTGGTGGGAGGTCTCGAAGGTGCCCTCGACCACCACGTCGGCCTCGGCGAAGCCCTTCTCCACGTCGCCCT
>JAPLSM010000489.1 GCA_026398635.1 Spirochaetota bacterium
GCGAACCAGAGCGGGAAGGCGTTCGCCACCGCCGCCTCGTCGTGGAACACGACCGTGTACTCCCGGAAGGGCTCGAGCCGGTTCGGGAGCGTGGGGTTGTTGAAGCCCTTGCTCTCCAGCGGGTAGGTGGTGATTGGGAAGCTGCCGTTCCCGGCGTTACCCGTGATGACGGCGTTCAGATCGGAGTGAACGAGCGACAGGCCCGACAGCATGTTCAGGACGGGGAGGCCGCCCTTGCCTTCCAGGGCCCAGACCGTGGGCGTAACACCATCTGCGGCCAGACTCGGGTAGGTCGCCTCGTAGTCGAGGATGGGCTGGCCGCCACAGGTGTATCCCGGGGTCGCGGCCACGATGGGCGTCACACCGGCTGCGGAGGCGGGGCAGGAGGCCGGGTTCAGCGTGTCGAGGGCCAGGCGCATCTCCTCCTCGGTGACCTGGCTGCGGTAGAAGTTCGCGCCCGCCGGCTCGACGTTGACGACCGCGAACATGCCGTTGGTGTTGTTCCCAGCGGCGCCGTCGGAGCCGAAGGTCGCGCCGTGGCTGGTGACGAGGTAGGTGCCCTCCTTGGGCGCGTAGTACTTGTAGATCGTGCTGATGCCGGGCGTGACCAGTCCGGACACGGCGGCGCTGCCGACGAAGGAGCCGTCGTCCAGCATCGAGGTGCGGAGCTCGAGCCCCTGGGCGTGGAAGCTGGCGCGGCGATCCAGCACCTGGTCGTCGACGAGGAGGTTCGGCGGTGCATTGGCCGTGTTCGCGGCCGGATTCAGCAGGTTTTGAAAGGCCACGTCGAGGCAGTCGCCGGCAGCGGCGCGGATCACGAGCGGGCGCGGACGCTTGTCCGGCCGGAGCGTCACGAGGCCCGCCTGGCAGGCGGTCCCGGTCGCGCAGGACTGGAGCGTGGTCTTGTTCACCACGTCGCGGCGCAGCGCGTACATGATGCCGTTCACGTTCTGTGAACCGAGGCGGTTGAACATCAGCGGCTGGTCGAACACGACCACGTCCGCGGTGATGATGCGCGCGCAGGTCGCCTGGGCCCATGCAGTCGAGGGCGCAGCCAGCGCGGCCAACCCCATTCGCGATGGGCTTCATGTTGCCTCCGACAGCGGGCCCCTTCGGGCCGTTTCTCCGCCCTCGACTCCCCCAGGCCGAACGTGGACTGCACGACTCCACGTCCGTTTACCCAGGTCACTTACACAGCCCGCTCGGAGTTCCGTCGTCCCGAGATCGAGGGACAACGGCGAAGTGCAAATATCTGAAATCATGTAAGTAAATGCATGCGACGGCAGAAAATTTCATTTGGACAAGCCGTGTCCGATGGCCTGGATCGGTCGTTCGATTTGATCAAAATACTAATTGACGCCGATCAGGCGTCGCCCGTGGTCAAGGGTGCCCTGGCCGGCGGCGAATTCACTGTTGGTTCATTCTGGCGCGTTCGTCCCTGTTGGGGCTATGGGGGTCGGTGTCCCGCGCGCTTGGGACGCCGCGCGCCCGGCATGCGGCTTCCCCATCGGATCCTGCGGCGCCGCTGCGCCGGAAGGCTTCCTTGCGCCTGGCCTCCCGCCACGATCCCACCGGCGAGCCGCAGTTCACCTACGGTGAACGACCGGCGTCTTCCTCGATCCGGGGGCGGCTGTCCAGTTTTGTGCGGCCGGGCAGGAAAATGGATCGATGCGGAGATCGATCCTAGAGATCGCTCCGTGGAAAACATCGTCGACATCACCCTCGCCGCCGAGGCCCGGCGGTCCCTCCACCGCGTTCTCGAGGAGCGCGGCATCGGCTTCTTCCTGAAGCGGCGCCGGCGCGAGCCGGCCCGGCTCGATCCCCGTCGCATCGCCTGGGTGGTGGAGGCCGCCGCACGCCGGACCCGGCGCCCATGCCAGGACCCCGACGCGCTGGCGCGGACCCGGCGCGTCGTGCGCCGCGAGCTCATCCGCCGGCTGGCCGCGTCGCTGGTGGAGGCGGGGCTGTAGCGGGCCGGGCCGTAGCGCCGACTACTTTACCGTCGGGCGGCGCGTCTTCTCCACGAACTTGAGCCGCAGGTCGGCCAGCAGGTCGGAGAGGAAGCGGGTCTCCTCGCCGGTCAGGTTTCCCTGGGTCTTCTCCTCGAGCATGGCGAGCAGATCGATGGTCTGGCGCGCCAGCAGGAGATTCTCCCCGGCCTGATCGGTGTCGGGATGGTTGATCTCGCCGAGGTGAACGAGAGCCGAGGAGGCGAGCGACAGCACGAAGGTGCCGAAGTCCACCTGGGCCGGGTGATGGGCGTCGGTCATGCCGACATTCTAATCCACATCGAAGGCCACGCGCTCGGCGGCGCGGCCGCGCTGAACGAGCAGGACGAGCTGTCCGGCCCGCCGGGCCTGGACGGCGGCCTTCTTCCACTCGGCGAGGGAGGAGACCTCGATCGAGTTCACCTCCCGGATCCAGTCGCCTGCCTGGAGCCCGGTCTCCGCCGCGGGGCTGCCGCGCTTCACGGAACGCACGACGACCACGGTCCCGCCCCGGAGCTGCTCCTCGCCAAGAAGCAGGCCGGTGCACTCGCGGAGCAGAGACTCGGCCCGATCCGGTGAGAGCTCCACGCTTCGCATCGAGGCCGGAACCCGGGCCTCGCCGCGCAGGAGCACGAGCCGGACCGTTCCGCCCAGCGGAACGTCCCGGATGCGGAAGCGGTACTCGGCGGCGCTCTCCACCGGGCCATCCCCCACCGACTCGACGAGATCGCCCTTCCTGACCCCGGCCGCCGCCGCCGGCGACCCGGCCTCGACCGCGCTCACCAGGACCCGCACCCGCTCGCTGCCGATCACGTCCGACTTCACCGGCTGGTCCTTCACGGCGATCCCGGTCCACCCCTCGCGCACCTCGCCGTGCCGGATCAGGTCCTCGGCGATGCGCAGGGCCCGGTCGATGGGGATGGCGAAGCCGATGCCGGCGCTGCGGTCGCCGATGATGGCGGTGTTCACGCCGATGAGCTGCCCCTGGATGTTCACCAGCGGCCCGCCCGAGTTGCCCGGGTTGATGGACGCGTCGGTCTGGATCATGTCGAAGAGCGAGCGGCGCGGGTCGCCCACCTTGCGGTGGAGGGCCGAGACCACGCCCGTGGTGACGGTGTGTGCCAGGCCGAAGGGATTGCCGATGGCGACCACGGTCTCGCCGATCATGAGGTCGTCGGAGCGGCCGGCGGCGAGGAAGGGGAGCTTCTCCCGCTCCTTCATCTCGATGCGCAGCACGGCCAGGTCGGTGCCGGGGTCGGTGCCGATCACCCGGGCCGGCAGCTCGCGCCCGTCGAGGAGCTGGACCCGGAAACGGGCGCCGCGCTCCACCACGTGGGCGTTGGTGAGGACGTGCCCATCGGGCGAGACGATGACGCCGCTGCCCAGCGACGTGACCGCGAAGCCGCTGCGGTAGCGGGGCTTGCCGAAGAACTCCTCGAAGAGGAGCTGCCCCATGTCGGCGCCCGGCGTGGCCACGCGCGTGCGGACCATCTCCTCCGCCGACACGTTGACCACCGCGCCGCGGGATCTCTCCGCGGCGATGACGACGGGGTTGCGACGCTCGGCAGGGGGGCGAGGCTCGGCGCGCGGAAGCGCCGACGGAGCCTGCGCCGGGGAGACCCGGGGAAGGATCAGGAGGGCGATGGCGCCGCCCAGGGCCGCGCCGGAAGGCAAGCTAGTCGTCCTCTCCGGTCTCGACGTGTTCCACCTCGGACTCGACCGGGACGGCCTGGTCGGCCA
>JAPLSM010000276.1 GCA_026398635.1 Spirochaetota bacterium
CGCTTCGTTGACCTCCCCGAACTCGTCAGGCAGCTGATGGCTCCGACCGGCTGAGCTTCCCCTCGGGTTCGAGTGGACAGGGCGCCGGACACGGGATGGCGGCGGTCGCACGTCCAGGCCTGCGACGGCTGGTACAAGGCCCGGGGAAGGGAACGGATCGGCCGGCTGTACGCAGGGTGAGGGGCGGATCGCCGCAGGGCCCCGGATCCCGTCGCCGCGCGCCCCCCCCCGTCAGGATCCGGGCAGGTTCGAGAACATGCCGACCATCACGGAAATGTCCGTGCCCGCGTGGAACAGCACCGAGCCCCAGATGCCTTCCGGCTTCTGCGTCAACCAGCCCCACGCGAGAGCGAGGGGGAGCAGTGCCGCGAGGAACAGCAGCTGCTGGGTCGTGTACGGAACGTCGTAATGCATTAAAATGAACGCAGCGGCAGCGGACGTGCGCGCATCGCGGTGATCAGGAAGCTGTGTGGGATCATGCGGCAGATGCTTCTCAGGGGAGAAAGCTTTCGAGAGATCAAGGGAGAGTTGTACGCGAAGAAGCTGAAACTTTATGAGAGGAGGTTGGAGGAGCTGAAGGGTGAACGAAAAAGCGCTTGACTTTCATCATAGTGACAAATCGATTTCCAGGCAGTGGTTCCCTAGGTCGGGTGACGTGGCGAGCGAGGAGGCTGCGGCGGTGATCGGGCTACCGCAAGCATCTCAGGCGAGCTGGCTCTGCCAGGAGCCTGCCCCTGAAGAGTACCGCCGTCCTTCGTGCAGGACGCAAACTCGGCCTTGAGCGAGGGATACGGGAAACCTGTCTCGCGGCGCGCAAAACGGTCTCGATGCGCAAGACCGGGGGTTGAAGAGAGGTTCAGTTCAGCGCGCTCGGATCGAGTCCCGGCGGTGCCCTGCCGATCTTCAGCAGGTGGCGCAGGATCGTGCGTACCTCAGCGGGGTCGGTGATGACGGCGAGGAGCTTCATCTCGGATCCACACCGGGGACAGAGGAGCGGGTTGGTCTCGTACACCTTCGCGATCAGCCGTGCCCATGCCGATCGGCAGGCGGCGTGCGCCACCGTCGCGGGCGATCAAGATTGTCATCGATCACGGGCGGTGCAGTAGCCCGCCCGAGGGGCGGGAGCGCAGCCGGGGCTAGGACCGGAGGAAGTCCTCCCGCACAGGATGGAAGGCGTCCGCCAGCCTCACCGAGGCGCTCAGCAGCTGGATCGCGTGGGGCACGTCGGGGGGGACCGTGACCATGTCGCCCGGTTCGAGGTCCGCGTGCTCGTCGCCGAGGAAGTAGCGCACCCGCCCCGAGACGACGTACGAGATCTGCTCATGGGGATGGTGGTGCGGGGGATCGGGTTTCGCCCCGGGCCCGCCGGTGAAATCGATGACGACCATCATCAGCCGGTCCGTGCTGACCTGCACCCTGGTACGCCCCTCGCCGATGGGGTGCTGCCGCAGTTCCACGCGTCGGTGGAATCCCATGCTGCCTCCTCGCGGCCAGCGTATCACCCTTCACCGCGGCGCGAAACTTAACGGCGGCCGCCGGGGTGCTCTACTGCCCCACGGTATCACATCATGGCACAATGATCAGCCGTGACAGTCCCAAACACCGTATAGGTAGACCCGCTGTCTGTTGGACATCCTGCCAACGTCCCAAAGGCTGCAAGGACGAAAATCAATCCAAAATGTTTCGTATCAAGAACATACTATCACCAAGAAGCGCCGTGGAAAGAAGAATTCTCAGCTAGTAGTAGTCTTGACGGGACCATGTTAAGGTCCTATACTGACCATATGAAAAGGTCATCGGTTTCGTACCTCAAGGCCCATCTCAGTGCCGAGCTCAAAGCTGTACAGGCCGGTGAGACCGTGGTCGTCATGGATCGGGACCATCCCGTGGCTCGATTGGTGCCCCTTGCAGAATCGAGCGGCATCGAAGTTCGCGAACCTCTTCAGTCTTTCGGATTCCAGCGGCCGGCGCCTCTCGTGTCGGGTGGCTCGCTCGAAGCCCTGCTCGAGGACAGGGAACGACGTTGATCGCCTTCGTCGATACCTCGGTGGTGCTGCGCTTCGTACTGGAGGGCGATATTTCGCTGCACCAGGCTTTTGCCGCCTCAGTCACGGCCTGCAGCGAATTGTTGTGGATCGAGTCGATGCGGGTGGCCCAGCGCCTCCGGCTGGATGGTTGCTTGAACGATCAAGACTTGGCGGAAGCAGTCAGCCGTATCGCCGCCTGCTATTCCAGTTTCCGGGTATACCTGCTGGATGAGGAGATCAAGCAGACGGCCGCGGGGCCTTTCCCGACCGTCATCGGGACTTTGGATGCCCTGCACCTTGCCTGCGCGCGTCGGGCTGCCAAACACTATCCCGGCGAAACGCTGCTGGTCTTCTCGTACGACAAACAGATGAACCTGTGCGCCCGAGCCCTGGGGTTTTCCACACCGCTGGTTGACGAAGCCGGGTCTCCCTGAGCTCCCGGTACAGGAGATAAGCGAGCTCGTGCTCTCCATGGGCAGCCTCGCGCGGCGCAACTACCACTGCACCATGGTGCACGGCTCGACTGGGCGCGAGCCTGCCCGACATCAAACACCGCAATCAGTCTAGCCCATGCTGAGCGACAGGCGGCGTGCGACACCGTCGTGGGCTCCGTGGCGTCGGCCTGAGGGGACATCGGCTCCGCGTGGGACCGCCGCCACCCCTTGGGGGCGACACGCGCGAGGTAGGGCCACGTCCGCCACCGCGCCTTGCACAGTGAGGAATACAACCCGTAATAATGGATGCAGCGGACTCGTAAGAGAGGCGATGAAGTCCGGCGTCCCACAGGCTGGTGTTCTGCTTGAAGAAGGGGTTGTAGGAAGTGTGATACAGGACCTTGCCTCCGGCTCGGTTATAAGTGAGCTTCTGCAACGGCAAGGGAGCCCGGGCGATGTATTGCGCCAGGGCCTGTCGGGCCGTATGGTCGCCGCCGCCTGCACAGACTAGCATTACGGAGGAAAGAGCCATGGCGATTGCGTGGTGGCCGCGGCCGGGGTGCGTCAGCGCGTGAGCGGGTGCAGCGGAAAGCCCGCAGGCCGGCCACGCGAAGCGTGGCCAGGGCGGCAGTAGTCTCGCGGAGCGAGACTGCGAGAGCCCGCGCCGGCCGAGAACTTGGAGCGAAGCACGCCTTGGGCGGCAGCGATCGCTGCGAAGCGCGATCGCGAGAGC
>JAPLSM010000238.1 GCA_026398635.1 Spirochaetota bacterium
AGCTGCCCCGACAACATCGACATCCCCCGGTACATGGAAAGGATACGGGCCGGTGAGATCGCGGAAGCGGGACGGATCATTCTCGAGAACAACCCGATGCCGGCAATTACCGGTCGCGTCTGCCCTCATCTCTGCGAACAGGGATGCAACCGCAACGAGCAGGACAGCGCCGTCTCGGTGAGAGCGGTGGAGCGTCGCGTCGGGGATTACATTCTCGAAAACGCCAAAGCATACACCGCGGCGCACATCAAAGAGAACGGCAAGAAGGTCGCGATCGTCGGCGGCGGACCCGCCGGGCTCACCTGCGCGTACTTCCTGCGCCGGAAGGGCTTCGGGGTCGTCGTCTACGACAAGCAACCCAAACTCGGCGGCATGCTCCGCTACGGCATCCCGGATTTCCGCCTGTCCCAGGGCGTCCTGGACAAGGAGATTACGTTCCTCCTCTCGCACGGGATCGTCGCGAATACCGGACAGAGACTCGGCAAGGACTTCACCTTGGACGGCCTTAAGCGCAAGGGATTCGACGCGATCTTCCTCGCCATGGGTTCCTGGGTCGCCAAGGGCATGGGCATCAAGAATGAGAACCATGCGAACATCCTTCCGGGCATCTCGTTCCTCGAAGGGGTGAAGTGGAATGGGCCGCGCAGCCTGAACGGCGTCGTCGCCGTCGTCGGCGGCGGCAACACCGCTGTCGATGCCGCCAGGACCGCGCTCCGTTGCGGAGCGAAAAAGGTCGTCCTCCTGTACCGGCGGACACGGAGCGAAATGCCGGCGGAGGACGAAGAGATCGAAGACGCGATCAAGGAAGGCGTTGACCTCCAGTTCCTCGTCGCACCTAAGAAAGCCGTCCTCGAGGGCAAGAACCTCATCGGCCTCGAGTGCTGCCGGATGGAGCTCGGCGAGAGCGACGCCTCGGGTCGACCGCGCCCCGTGGAAATCAAGGGAAGCGAGTTCCTGTTCAAGGCGGATTGGGTCATCTCGGCCATAGGCCAGGACCAGAACCTGCTCGGTCTCGACAACAAGTCGTTCGGAGCGATAAAGCTCACCAAGGGGAACGGCATCGATGCGGACCCCGACACCTTCCAGACCAGCGTGGCCGGCGTGTTTGCCGGAGGCGATGTGGTCACCGGACCGGCGACGGCCGTCGAGGCCATCGCCGCGGGCCGAAAAACAGCGATGGCGATCGCAGCATATCTCTCGGGCCGAAAAGCCCGCAAGGGGGTCGCGCACGATAAGGCGCCGGAGACTCTCCGCGCCATCAACGAAGAAGCGCTCAAGAACTCGGACCGGGTCAGCATAGCGGAGGTGGCGCCCTCCAAGCGATGCATGGATGCCGAGGACTACGTGACGCTCGATGACGGCAAGGTCAGCACGGAGGCCCATCGATGCCTCGACTGCAGCTGCGTCGCCGTCAACGCCTCGGATGTTGCCCCTGCCCTGGTCGCTCTCGGGGCCACGATCAAAACGACGAAGAGAACCATCGCCGCCGAGGACTTCTTCACGGTCAGCCTGATGACGACGACGGTGCTCGCCGTCGACGAGCTCGTGACCGAAATATTCATCCCGTCACCCAAGGCGGGGACCAGGTTCAACTTCCAGAAATTCAGGATCCGCAATTCCATCGATTTCCCGATCGTCAGCGTCGCATCCGCCCTGACATTCGATGGCGCAAAAATCAAGGAAGCCCGGATCGTGTTCGGCGCGGTCGCGCCCATCCCTCTGCGCGCCGCGAATGTCGAGGAAGCTCTTGTCGGCAGAACGGCGAATGAAGAGACGGCCGAGCTGGCGGGAAATGTCGCCTCCAAACAGGTATTCCCCCTGGAGAGGAACCGCTACAAGGTGCAGATACTGAAGGGACTCATC
>JAPLSM010000201.1 GCA_026398635.1 Spirochaetota bacterium
GAAGGGCTTGTTCGTGCAGTACCTGCGTACGGGCAAGGTGCCCGGCGCGAAGACCGTCGACGACGTGCGCCGGTTCTACGAGTCCAGGGTGCCGATGGGCAGGGGCTGCCTGCCCGAGGACGTGGTGCGCGCGATCCTCTACCTCGTCGAGCAGGAGTACGAGACGGGCCAGGCCCTGCCGGTAACGGGCGGGCAGGTGATGCTGGGGTAGCTCGCCACCTGCGGTGATTCAACGCCCGTCCCGGGCTTTGAGCACCTCCATCACGATCTCCGCAATGGTGCTGACGACCTTCGGGTCCACGTCCTCGAGCGCGTGCTTCGTCCCGCCCCACCCCTGCTGCTCGCGCACCTTGAAGAGCTCCGTCACCTGGGCCTCGGACAGCGGCCGGGCCTCTCCGAGGATCTTCGTGACGAGGCGCACCCGGGCGTACATCTCCAGTACTTCCATGCGGTAGAACGCCTGCATGACGTCGCCCGCCACCGTGAGGGCGCCGTGGTTGGATAGAAGCAGCGCGTCGCAGCCGCCGATCTCCTTTTCCACGGCCCGGGGGATCTCCTCGGTGGTCGGCGTGCCGTACTCCGCGAATCCGATGCGGCCGAGGCCGAAGACGACCTCGGGCAGCACCACGTCCTGGTCGAGCCGGATGCGGCAGGCGGCGAAGCCGGTGGCGGCCGGCGGGTGGGCGTGCACGATGCCCGCCACGTCGGGCCGGATCCTGTAGACCGCGAGGTGCATCTTCATCTCGGAGGTGGGCTTGCGCGAACCGGTCAGCACCCGGCCGTCCGCGTCGACCTTCAGGAGGTCCGCGGGAGCCATGTCGCCCTTGTTGACGCTGCTCGGCGTCACGAGGAACGTACCGTCGTCGAGCCGGGCGCTGAGGTTGCCGTCGTTGGAGGCCACGAAGAAGCGGCCGGCCAGCCGCTTCCCCGCCTCGATCACCTGCTCTCGGGCTCCTGCCTCGTCCATAGTCCCCCCGCCGGTATTCTTATCGGGACGATGGGGCCTGTCAACCGGAAGCCTGTTCAACCCCCCGACCCTGTGATACAATTGATAGTAGGGTGCGCGGCGTAACCTCGCCCGGCACTCGGGCGGGGGTCGAGCGATGAAGAAATTTCTATGCTTACTCATCCTTCCCTTCCTCGCTGCAACCAGCCTCTGCGCACAGCGGATCGATTATAACGATATCTATCGCTTCCCGCTCTCGGTCAGCTTCGAGTACCAGAACCTGTCGTCGTTCACGGATTACGGCTTCGCCCCGACCGCCTACTACGACCTGTCGCTGAGCGCGCGCCTGCCGCTCCCCGTTCTGCCCTCGCTGCAACCATTCCTGAAGGCGGGGATGATCACCCTCGTCCCGCCCGCAGTCTTCCAGGAATGGGCCCATGTCCACTGGTACCTCATGCCCGGCCTCGCATACATCCACCGGTTCTCGAAGACCCTCGAGGTCGGCGCCGAAGTGGCGGTGGGGGCATCAGAGGCTGTGTTCCCCGAGCTCGATCCGGACGAGCCGCGGGGTTCCCCGACGCTGCTCGCGGAGGTGGGAGCCCGGGTCGCCCTCGATCCGTCGTTCAACTTCTCGCTCGACGTGCATCCCCGGGTGCTGTTCCAGCTGGCCTTGACCCCGCTTACGCGATTCAACGGAGCGAGCCTCGGGATCGGCTTTTCTGCGAGCTACCGGTTCGGCCAGGATCCCGACGCACCGCAGGCGGTCGTGCGCAGCATCCGGTTCGGGACCCTAGAGCTGCCCCCGGTGTATCCGGCCATGCAGAGCTGGTACGCGGACACGCCGGACTCGCTGGGCGCGGTGACCGTCACGAACACAGAGGCGTTCGATCTCGCCTCGGTCGAGATCTCGTTCTTCCAGAACGGGTATATGGACAGCCCCACGAAGCTGGCGTCGATCCCGGTGCTCGAGGCGGGCGCCTCGGTCGAGGTCGGGGTGAAGGCCCTGTACAACGCGAAGGTGTTCGAGACCGACGGCGTCATTCCCCTCACCGGCGAGCTGGTGGCGGAGTACGTCTCGCGGGGCAGGCCGTTCCGCCAGAGCATGCCCCTCTCCTACCAGCTGCTCGACCGGCATTCAATCAGCTGGTCCGACGACGCGAAGGTCGGCGCCTTCATCACGCCCCAGGACAGCGCGCTGCGCAACCTCATGAGCTTCCTCGCCACCGAGGTCGCCCCCGACGTCGCGGCCCCCGGCATCGCCCCGACCCTGCAGACGGCGATGCAGGTCTACGGCATGCTGAAAGCGCTGCGCTGCGTCTACGTTCCGGACCCGACGACTCCCTTCACCGCCGTGCAGGGTCGGACCGAGGTCGTGGATTCCGTGAGCCTCGCCCGGGAGACGCTGAAGCTGCGCACGGGCGACTGCGACGACCTCACCGTGCTTTTCTGCTCGCTGCTCGAGGCGGTCAGCATCCCCACCGCATACCTCCTCGTTCCGGGCCACATCTACGCCGCATTCAACACGGGCGTGGCGGCCGCCTCGTGGCAGGACGTGCACCCCGAGAAGCGCATGACCTTCGCTATGGACGGCAGCCTCTGGGTGCCCGTCGAGGTGACCCTGCTGGAGAAGTCCGATTTCCTCGGCGCCTGGCGCCGGGGCGTGGAGGAGTGGGAGACGGCCGCCGGCTCCCTCGACGACCGGCGGTTCGTGAAAACGGCGGCCGCCCAGAAGATCTTCCGGCCGGTGGGGCTGCAGCAGACGGACCTCGGCCTGCAGTACGGGAACCCGCAGACGGTGGCTGCCGCGGCGGATGCCGCGCGCACCAGCGCGGAGCGTCTCGTCACGGCGATCGTGGACGCCTACGGCCAGTCAGCCCGGACGGGCGGCACCAAGCGCGAGTACAACCGGTTCGGGCTGGCCTGCGCGAAATTCGGACGCTACGACCAGGCCGAGCAGGCCTTCGCCATGGCGCTCTCGCTCGATCGCTCCTACCTCACGGCGCTGTTGAACTGGGGCAATGTGATGGTGCTGAAACAGCAGCTTGCCGAGGCCCTCCGCATCTACCACGAGGGGGAGGAGGCGCTCTCGGCGCCGGGCGCGGACGGCGCCGGCCTCCTGCCGCTGTTCCTGATGAATCTCTCCCGCTGCTACTACGAGCTTGAGGATTACGAGCGCTCCCGGCAGTACTTCGAGCGTGCAACAACCGCCGATCCCGGTCTCGCGGACCGCTACGCGTACCTGAAAACCGCCGCGGGCGGGGGACGGCAGGCGGCCGCGGCCCCGAAGGAGGACCTCCTGTTCGCCGGGGAGGAGGAGTGACCCATGAGGCAAGGAACCGGGGGAATCGCGCGAACCTTCGCGGCTGCGGCTGTCGTCGCTGCAGTTGCGGTCTCCTGCCCGAATCCGATCGACCGCGACCTGCTGCTGGTGGTCGAAGACGGGATCGTGCCCGCGTTGGTGATCACGACGCCAGTGCCGTACAGTTACTACCACGGCAACGTGACCGTCGAGGGGACCGTCACCGATTCCTCGCGCCGGACCGGCGACGGCGAGGGGAGGCTGCAGACGCTGTCGTTCTCGGTGAACGATTATTCACCGCTCGACCTCACCGTCACCTTTGCCGAGGATGGCAGCGCGACAATCACGCCCGCGGACCCTTCGTGGGACCCTTCGTTCGTCTGGAACGCGGCTACGGGCTCGTTCAAGTTCTCGTTCCCGTCGGAGAACCTCCAGGGACCCAAGATCCTCACGTTCGTGGCCCGGGATGTCAACGAGAACGAGTCACGGCAGCAGGTCGCCCTTCAGGCGTACCCCGACGGGCCACACCTGCAGTTGGAAAGCCCAGTCGACTTTTCCGTCTACGACATGGAAGTCACCATCAAGGGAACCGTGACCGACACACCCGCACCCGACGACGATACAGCCGACGAGGTGCGGAGGCTGGAGTGGCAGATCGTCGGCAAGCCGCCTCACGAGCTTGTCATTGGGGGGACCCCGCCGTCCGACGGGATCTACCGGTCCGGCACCTTCACCTTCGACCTGTCCACCGGCGTCTTCGAGGACTCCTATGATTCCTCCGCGGACAGCGGCACCATCTACCTGAAGGTGAGCGCGTGGAATGTCAACAACTCCACCTATACGACTGTCCAGCTGCGCTTCAACGGCACCGGTCCGGCTATCAACCTTGCGCCGGAAGTGCCCGGCCATAATCCCTCGGAATACTCCTCCAACGTGACACCAGCGATCACCATCGACGGTACCGTAGATACGACGAACCTCGCCACAATGCGCTATAAGGTGATCCAGAATCCGGGCACGCCACTGGGCGGCTTTTTCAGTCCCGACCCGGGCACCGATGAATTCTCGTTCACGTTCCTCACGACCACGCTTGCCGGGAACCTGTCTGTCGAGGTCTACGCCAAGGACCTCCGCGGGATCGAATCGATGGTCGAGCACCCAATCTACGACGACACCAATGCGCCGCTTTCACCATCCGTGTCAGGCCCTGTCAGCCCGACGAACGACTCTACGCCGACGTGGACGTGGGACACGCCGGCATCCACGGCGGACTTCCAGCTCTCGTTCGACAGCTCGACCGGGCCGTGGACAGCGACCGTGGCGACGTCGTGGACACCGGCAGGCTCCCTTGCCGACGGATCCCACTCCCTGTACGTCTGTGCCCGGGACGCCGTCGAGAACGCCTCGAGTGCTGGTTCCTATACACTCGTGGTCGACACCATCCCGCCTGCGGCGCCGACGGTGAGCGGTCCGGCGAGCCCGACGAACGACTCTACGCCGACGTGGACGTGGAACACACCGACAGGGACGGTGGAATTCCGTCGCTCTCTGGACAGCGCGACGGGGCCGTGGACGCCCATGATGATGGCGTTTGAATGGACGCCCGTAACGGATGTGGCGGAAGGTAGTCACACGCTGTACGTGCAGGCGCGGGATGCGGCCGGCAACTGGTCTGTCTCTGGAAGCTACGCGCTGACCGTTGACATCACGCCGCCTGCGGCTCCGACGGTGAGCGGTCCGGCGAGTCCGACGAACGACAAGAAGCCAACGTGGACGTGGAACACGCCAGGCGATGCGACAGGGTTCCGTCGCTCCCTGGACGATCCCGACCCTCCGAGCTGGACGACCACGACCGCCACCTCCTGGACTCCGTCTGCCAACCTCGGCGAGGGCGACCACACTCTGTACGTCCAGGCCCGCGACGCGGCGGGCAACTGGTCGTCCTCTGGCAGCTTCAGCGTGACGGTCGACACCACGCCGCCGGCAGCCCCGAATGTGGATGGGCCGACGAACCCCTGCCACCAGAGCATGCCGACATGGACGTGGAACACGCCGGCCGACACCGTGGGATTCCAATACTCACTGGATAATTCAGGCGGACCCTGGGAGCCCACCACGGCGACGTCGTATACCCCGCTGTTACCCCTCGACGACGGGACCCACACCCTGTACGTGCAGGCGCAGGACGCGGCGGGGAACTGGTCGGATTCCGGGTGGTACACCGTGAACATCGAGTAGCCATGACCCTCGGGCCGGGCAGCGCAATCCGCCTCGTTGCACTCCTGCTCCTGCTGAATACCGGGGTCGCAGCACCGGCAGCGAGCGCCGCGCGTGCTCCGCTGCTCACGATCACCGCCCCTGCCGATATCAGTGAGCTCGTGCCGGTGATCGAGGTGCGGGGCGCGGTCTCCGATCCCGCAGGCAGTCTCGCCTGGAATATACCCGGCACCGGACTCGGCGGCGAGGCGACGCTCGCTGCCGACGGTACCTTCGCGTTCAGGGTGGCGACGGATGGGCTGCACCTCACACAGAGCGTGAGGGTCATCGCGAGCGATTCGGTCGGCCGGTCGGATGAACGGATTCTGTTGCTCGTTGACCCGGATCCCGGACCGCTCCTTTCTCTCGATTCCCCCGCCGATGGTTCAGCGTGCGGGCCGCAGCTCGAAGTCTCGGGCCGGGTCGCTGATCCCACCGGTGGTCTGTCGGCTGGCTGGCTCGAATCCCTGACGTGGTCGATGCCGCCTACCGGAAAGGGCGGAAGGCTCGAAGTCGACGAAGCCGGCGGGTTTTCATCGATCATTAACTGCTCCGGCCGGGAAGGCTCCGTCCTGTGGCTGCGCGTCGAAGACCGGTTCGGCCACCTCACGCTGCGCGCGGTCCGCCTCGGCGGACTGCAAACCGCGGTGGAGATGACACCTCCGCCTGCGGCCTCACGCAGCGTACCCGTCATCGAAATCCTTTCCCCTACCGGCATCGGCTGGTACCGATCGCGCCTGACCGTCGAGGGCCGGCTCATCGAGCCGTCCGAGCCGGTCGATTCCCTCTCCTGGAGCGTGTCGGGTGAGGGCGGACCCTCGGGGGAGATTCTCGTTGACAGCGACAGCACGTTCCGGCTGGAGCTGGCGACCGGCGATCTCACCGGCGACCGGCTCCTTTCCCTGGCGGGCGAGACTGCAAGTGGCGGGAAGATCGGGGTCTCGGTCCCGCTGCGCGACGGCAGGCAGAAACCCGAGGTACGGATCGATTCGCCCTCGAACGGGGGCGAATACAGGTCAATGCTGCAGCTCGCAGGTTCCGTGATCGATCCCTTCGCGGGCATTGCCGAGATGGGCGGCCTCGATTCGGTTTCCTGGCGGATGGCGCCGCTCGGTGGTTCCTCCCGCGAGGATATCCGGTCGGGACCGATCACCCTTGGCGTCGACGGGACCTTCGACGTCGCCATCCCCACCCGGGGCGTGGCAGGCCAGCAGCTGATCTCCGTTGTCGCCGTCGGCAGGAGCGGCAACCGGGGCGAGGCGGTCGTTCGCGTGGCGCGGGGCGAAAGCGACTTACCCTCATTCTTCGTTTCTGCCGGCGACGGGACCGTGATTCTTCGGTGGGATGCGCAGGCCGGAGGAACCCGCTACGACGCCCTTTATGCCAAGGACCGGGCGGTCGGCGACGGGAGCGGGGCATCCGTCGTCGAGAATGTGCAGCCGCCGTGCGAGATCCGGGGTCTCGTGAACGGAACGCGTTACGTCTTCCGTCTCCGCACCGAAGGGGCAGATGCACAATATGCCTGGTCGCCTGAGCGGGATGCGATTCCCTTGGGACCCGGCACCCTGAAGCCCGAGGCGGTCGGCGTGTACGGGGGCGTGCGGGTGTCGTGGGCGCCGGTGCCGGGGGTGAAGAGCTGCGAGGTGTGGCGGTCAACGCAGCGTGAGACGGGCTGGGAGCTGGCTGCGGCCGGTCAGACGGGCACGAGCTGGTTCGACGTTCAGGCTGCGGCCGGGCTGACCTGGTACTACCGCATCCGCCCGGAGATCACCGGTGCGATCGCCAGCGACCCGACGCCCGCGGCAGCCCTCGAGTTTGCCGCCCGGGCGCTCGAACCGGTGGGTGCGCTCGCGCTCGCCGGCGCCCGCGCTGTCGCAGTATCGGGCGCCTACGCGTGGGTGTGCTGCGGAGCCAGCGGTATCAGGGTGATCGACCTGAGTGAACCGAACTCCCCGCGGGAGGTTGCGTCGCTCGCGCTGGCGGACGCCCGCGCGGTCGCCGTGACCGGCACCGTGGCCTGTATCGCCGACGGAGAGCGGGGCGTTGTCCTCCTCGACGTCTCGGATCCCCGGGCTCCCCGCGTGACCGGGGTGCGCTATCTCCAGGATCCCCGGTCGGTGGCGATGTCGTCAGACGTCGCGTACGTCGCGTGCGGCACGGGCGGCGTGAGGCTGGTTGACATCTCGGATCCCCGCTCTCCCGAGCGCCTTGGCGTCCTCGCATCGAGCGATGCCCGGGAGCTCTGCCTGTGCGCGGGCCGGCTGCTGGTAGCCGACGCTGTAGCCGGGCTGAGGGTGTTCGACCTCGCGTCGCCCGCAGCACCGCGCCTGGTCGCCGAGCTCGCACTCCCTGACGCGCGGGGGGTTTCCGCACGCGGCGCTCGCGCGATCGTACTCGGCTCCGATGGTCTCTCGATCGTCGACCTCGGGGACCCCGCGCGCCCCATGGTGCTGGCAACGGTCGTGGAGGCCGTATCCTGCGCGGCGATGGCCGAGGAAGGATACGCGATCGTCGCCGGCGGTTCCGCAGTGGCGATCCTCGATGCCGCGGAACCGACGGGCAGACCGATCGATACGGTCCCGGCGTCCGACGTCACCGGCATCGCCTTGGCGGGCGACCTCGCCTGCGTCCTGGCGGCCGGCAATGCCGGCAGGATCGCGGTGGAAGGCGACCGGGCGTACGTCGCCGCACGCTCATCCGGGCTGCTCGTCTTCGAGGTGTCCGAGCAAGCCTCCCGACGCACCTTCCGGCCGGTGGCTGTCTTCGGCGCCCGGTTCGCTGAGGACGTCGCCGCAGCCGGCCCTCTCGCGTTCGTCGCGGACGGGGCGGCGGGATTGCGGATCATTGCGGTGGAGTCAGCCGACAGCGGGGCCGGGGAGTACCGTGCACGGGAGCTCTCCCTCTTCCAGCCCGGCGGCGTCGTCCACGCCGTGTCGGTTTCCGGGCCGCTCGCGTGCATCGCGGCGGGTGCCGCCGGTGTCCTGGTGATCGACGTCTCAATCACCTCGCCGGACGCCCGGGACGTGGCGCTGGAAGGCAGGCTCCTCCTTGTCGCGGACGCCGGGGCAGGACTGCGTTCCTTCGATCTCTCGGCCCCGGCGAGCCCCGTGGAGACCGCGCCGCCGCTCGCGCCGGCGGTCAGGGTGTCCGCGGGGAAGGGCTGGGCGCTCGCTGTAAGTGCCGAGGGGGTTGCGCTCGTCGACTGGACGGAATCCGGTATCCCGCACGTGGCGGGATTCTACCGGACGGAATGGGCAGAGGATGCCTGCCGGGACGGCGAACGGTTGCTCGTCGCGGAGGGGCACCGGGGCTTGACCGTGCTCGACGTGTCCGATGCCGCCCGACCCCGCATCGTCAGCGCGCGACGCGACCTCTACGCATCCGCGGTGGCCGCGGGGGATGGATGCGTGCTCGTGGCAGGGGCCGGGAGCGTGAAGGCGGTGAAGGTCCTGGTGCCGCCCTGGCTCGAGCGCTAGCGGGCCGGCGGCTTGCGGCCGGTCGCCATGCCCTGGCCGACGAGCCAGTCGTAGCTTTCCTTCACCGCCTGCAGAATGTCCGTGGCGCAGTCGTCGAGCTCGACGACGAGCCAGCGCAGCACCGCGGGGTCGGCGGCGGAGAGGATCGGACGGAAGATCATCTTGCCCTTGCCGACCGACACCATCGGCTTGTCCCTGACGAGCGGGCCGTCCTTGATGTGCAGGAGGGGGGTGCGCCGGGCGTAGCGCTTCAGGACCGCCGCGGTATCCACCGCACCGAAGCTCGCGGCCCAGTAGGTGTCCAGCTCGAACGACACGCTCGGGGCGAGCTCCGCAAACACGTCGTATTTGAGCCGGCCGTCGATCTTCTCGAACTCCCACCAGTGATTGTGCAGGAACAGGATCCGGCCGGCGGCCCGAAGGCGCTCGTACATCAGGTTGACCTTTTCGGCCGTGGCGCGGATCGCGGCCATGTCCTTGAAGTCCTCCTGGCCGAAGCCGCAGGACACGAGGTCCACGCCCAGCTCTCCGGTAGTGTCGATCACCTCCGACAGTGTGTCCGGGGAAGCCTTTGGGCTGTGGCTCGAGGAGATCGTCATGCCCTGGTCCTCGACGAGCTTCCGCAGCTCCCGTGGCTTCAGGCCGTGGAAGCCCGCGGGCTCCACGCCCGTGTAGCCGATGTCGCCCACGGCCTTGATGACCGCAGGGAAATCCTTCGCGGACGCCTCGCGCAGCGTGTAGAGCTGCAGGGAAATGGGTTTCGCTTTCATGCCGTTCTCCTGTGCCGGCTTTAGAGCCGGATCTCGTGCCGCGTGGCCGAGGATTCGTAGACCGCGTCGATGATTCTCTGGACCTTCAAGGCCTGCTCGTGCGTGACGCAGAGCTCCTCCTCGCCGAGAATGGCCCGGAAGAAATTGACGAACCGGTTCGCGTGGGGGTACTTCAGGGGCAGCCTCAGGTCGCCGGCCTCCACGTTGGTCCCGAGGTCGCGGTCGAACCGGTAGACCTCGCCGGGGTACAGCTGGGCATCGGCCTCGGTGCCGAAGATCTCCACGTTGTGGTTGTCGCCGTCCTTCTGGTGCGCGGCCCAGCTGATCTCCACCTGAACCGAGGCGCCCGATTTCATGCGGATGAGGGCGAGCGCGCAGTCGTCCACGTCGAAGGGCATGCCTTCGGGATCCGAGGCGCCCCAGCTCCCTTCGCCGAGCCCCCGGTTGCCGAACTTCGTGTACACCGCGCCCGAGACGCTCTCGGCGTCGAAGTCCCCCGCGGTGTACAGCGCGAGGTCGAGCATGTGTACGCCGATGTCGAGGAAGCAGCCGCCACCGGACAGCTTCCGGCTGCCGAACCACGTGCCGAGCCGGGGGGCGCCCCGGCGCCTGCGCCAGAACGCGCGCATCCGGTAGATCTCGCCGAAGTACCCGCGCTCGGCCAGGGTCCGGATCTTCTGCGCCCCCTCGACGAAGCGCTGGTTCATGCCGACCGTGAACACCTTCCCGCTCTTCCGCGCGGCCTCGACGACGCGGCTCGCCTCGGCGTACGAGGTGGCGAAGGGCTTGTCGAGGATGACGTGCTTGCCGGACTCGAGGGCGGCCACGGCGTAGGGCGCGTGGTAGGCGTTCGGCACCGCGATGTAGACGGCGTCGATCCCCTTGTCGTGGATGAGATCCTCGGCTTTCGGGTAGGTTTTTTTGATGCCGTGCTTCGCGGCGAACGCCGACAGGCGTCCGGGGTGGATGTCCGCCACGGCTACCACCTCCGCGATGCCGCTCTTCGCTGCCCCCTCGACGCCGGACGGGGCGATCATGCCGGCCCCAATGATGCCGAACTTCAGCACTGCGAGCTCCTTTCGGGGGCGCAGATTTCAGGGCGAGTGTAACGAGGAGCGTGGGGAGGTGCAATCGGGCGTGCGCTTCCTGTGCCGCCGGAACAAGGGCGCGAGCGTCAGCCAGGGAAGGGGCGCCCTGCGACCGTGCCGCACGCGGCGGCAGGCGGGGCAACCGGGCGCTGGGCCGGTCACGCGTCGGGCCGGCCGGCGCAGGAGCCCGCTGGACGACCGGGGCGCACCGCGCTACAGTAGTCTCATCGCGACGAGCGAGGGAGGACCGACATGGCGTTCAAGCTCAAGGAAGCGGTGTTTCGCGTGCGTTGCCGGGAGCCGGGGTGCCCGTTCGTTTCCGACTTCCTGGTGAAGGAGAACCTCCAGGGCGCGACCGAGGCGGACGTCGACAGCGAGGCCTGGAAGCTCGCCAAGGACCTCGGCATCAACCGGCACGATGCCATCCACGGCAAACGCCACTCGATGATGGACCCCGACATCCACAAGATCCGCAGCTCCTACGAGACGATCGGCGGGGTCCCACGGGGGAAGGCGCCCGCGGCACCCGCCCGGCTCGGCGAGACCATCAACACCCGGCGCTACGACCGGAGCGACCGGATCATCGTAAAGGGCGAGCGGGCCACCACGGTGTGCGAGGTGGTGCGCGGCTCCGCGCGCAATGTACACCGCCCGAGCCTCGTCTACCGGCCCGGCTCGACCTTCGGCGCCGCGGGCCTCTTCGAGAATAAGCGGCGCATGGCCGACATCGTGGCCGCCGAGAACGGTACGATCATCGCGTTCTACGACATGCGCGAGTTGTGGACCTCCGACCGCGAGAAGGCGAAGGAGCTGTCCAACGAGGCCATGGAGGACATTTTCCGGGTGCTGGCATGGCTCGAGGACCGCTGCGACGCGCTGGAAAAGCAGCTCGCGCAAAGGAAGGCGGGGGGCGCGGTGAAGAAGGGCGGCAGGAAGCCCGCGAAGAAGGCAGCGGCGAAACGCTCGAAGAAGAAGGCCGCGAAGAAACCGGTGAAGAAACCGGCGAAGCGCCGGTAGGCAGCGACCCGAGCAGCCGCGAGTCGGCGCCCCATACGTCCCGTTACGGCTAAACCGCGCTGCAGCCATGGGCTCTCACCTTCGCGCGCCAGAGGCGCGCTAGGGCTGCCGCCCTAAAGATGGCGACTGCGGCGCGGTCTAGAACAGCCGCAGCTGCCGGTCGGAAGCGAAGATCGCCTCGAGATCAAGCCCGATGTACGGCGCCACCGCCTCGACGATCGG
>JAPLSM010000071.1 GCA_026398635.1 Spirochaetota bacterium
TGAAGATCCGGCCCACGACTGCCGCGCGCCCGTGCACCTTGCCCCCCACCCCGCCTTGGGGTACGCTCGCCTCCCGGGGAGGGGAGCCATGGCCATCAGCTTCCGCGACCGGGACATCATCTCCATCACCGACTTCTCCCGCGAGGAGATCCTTCACCTCTGCGAGGCTGGCAAGCGCATGTACGAGCTGGAGAAATCCGGCGGCCGGGACAGCCTCCGCCACGCCCTGCGCTACCGCAGCCTCGCCTCCCTCTTCTACGAGCCCAGCACCCGGACGCGGACCAGCTTCAACACGGGCATGCGCGAGCTCGGCGGCCGCTACGACGGGTTCTCGGGCACCGAGGGCACGTCGGTGATGAAGAACGAAACCGTGCGCGACACCGTGGCCATGATGTGCGCCAACCACTTCGACGTGCTGGTGATGCGCCACCCGCTGGACGGCACGCTGCAGTGGGCGGCCGACTGCTCGGGCGTGCCCGTCATCAACGGCGGCGACGGCAAGAACGAGCACCCGACCCAGGCCATGCTCGACGTGCTCACGCTGTACGTGCTGAACCAGGGGAAGCTGGACGGCCTGCGCGTCGGCTTTGGCGGCGACCTGTCGCACGGCCGCACGGTGCGCTCGCTCAGCCTCGCGCTCGCGCATTTCGAGGGCGTCACCATCCGCTGGGCGGCCGAGGATTTCCTCGGCATGCCGGAAGAGCTGTCCGGGCTGCTCGCCGAGCGGGGCGTGCGAGTCGAGCGCGACCCCACGGTGCGCGACGTGATGCGGCAGGTCGACTTCTATTACATGACTCGGCCGCAGCTCGAGCGCATGCCCGGCGTCACGCAGAAGGACATCCTCGCGATGATGGAGCAGTACCGGATCGACCTCGGGAAGGTCTCGGGATTCGACGCGAAGGTGCTGCACCCGCTGCCCGTGAACAGCGAGATCGCCGAGATCGACTACCGGGTCTACTTCACCCCCGCCCAGGCGTTCTTCCGGCAGGCGGAGTTCGGAATCTTCCTCCGCAAGGCCCTGTTGCACGAGATGCTCCGGCACGACGGGTACGTGGTGTACGACGGGGCGTTGCCGGCCGAGCTCGCGGTCGGGAACAACCGGCTCCCCCGCCCCCTGGGCGAAGCGAAGCGCCGGAGCATGTTCATCGACCGGATCACGCGGGGTGCGGTGATCGACCACCTCGCCGAGGGCTCGCTGCGTGCGGTCAACGCGGTCCTCGACCTCGAGCACCGGGGGCACTCCTGCACCACCGCGGTCATCGCCGAGAAGCGGAACCCCTTCCTGAAGACGGACCTCGCCGAGTTCACCGAGCGCGATCTGAAGCAGGTCTCCCTCCTCTCCCCCGAGCCGACCGTCAATTACATCGCCGGCGGCCGGTTGCGGGAGAAGTTCGTCTACCTCCTGTGCCGGAACGAGAACTGCGTGACCCGGGCGGTGGCCGAGGACGTGCCGCCCCGGTTCTGGAACGACCGGGGCGCGATCCGCTGCCGGTACTGCCGCAGGCCATATACGGTCACGAGCCGTAAGGTCGAGCCGACCGACCTCGCGGCGTACATCGCCTCGCTGCCGACCGCGATCGAGCCCGCGCGATGATCGACCCGCACGTCCACCTCCGCGACGGCGCCGAGCGCGCGAAGGAGACCCTGGAGCACGGCCTCGGCGTCGCCTGGCGTGCCGGGCTCGACGGCGTCTTCGAAATGCCGAACACCGATCCGCCCCTCACCGGTTGGTACGCGATCTGCCGGCGCATCGACGACGCCGACCGGGCCATCGGGCGTCTCGGCATCGGAATCTTCCACGGCGTCTGGGCCGGGCTCACCACCGATCCGAGCCAGATCGAGGACGTCGTGCGCAGCTGGGCCGAGCTGCGTCCCCGGGTGGTGGGGCTGAAGCTCTTCGCGGGACCGTCCACCGGCGCCCTGGGCGTGACGGGGCTGGAGGCGCAGCGCGCGGTGTGGACCCGGCTGGCCGAGCTCGGGTACGACGGCGTGGTCGCCGTGCACTGCGAGAAGGAATCGCTGTTCGCGAGGCTCCCCGACGGCTCGGTGGACTGGGACCCGGCCCAGCCGTCGAGTTGGGCCGGCGCCCGGCCGCCCGAGGCGGAGATCGCCTCCGTAGCGGACCAGCTCGCGTTGTCCGCGGAGGCCGGCTTCCAGGGCACGGTGCACGTGGCGCACGTGTCCGTTCCGGGCGCGCTGGAGGCGATCGTGCGGGCCCGGGCGGCTGGACGACGCGTCACCTGCGGGCTCACTCCCCACCACGCGCTGCTCTCGGCCGTTGACATGGACCGTCCCGATGGCATGCTGCTGAAGACCAACCCGCCGCTTCGGCCCGTGGGAGTGCCCGGTCTCATGCTCGAGGCGTTACTCGCCGGCGGAATCGACTGGGTCGAGAGCGACCACGCGCCCCACACCCTCGCGGACAAGCGGGAAGGGTTCGCCTCGGGCATCCCGGTGCTGCCGTTCTGGCCCCGGTTCATGAGAATGCTCCGCGAGCAGGGCATGGAGCCCGACCGGCTCGTGCGTGTCACGCACGAGGCAGCGTGCGAGGCGCTCGACGTGGCGGTCGAGGACTCGGGCCGGGAGCCGGACCCCGATCTCGAACGCGAGTACCCGTTCGACCCGTTCGCTGACAGCTTGACGCCCGACGCGCGGAGTCCGCGATGAGGATCGCCGTCACGGGCGCCACGGGATTCGTCGGCAGTCACCTCGCCGAGCACCTCACGGCGGCAGGCCACGAGGTCACCGTGCTCGCACGTTCACCCGAACGTCTCGCGTGGATCCGGCACCTGCCCGTGCGGGTTGTGTACGGTGACCTCGACCGTGCCGACGCCCTGCGGGAGTTCACGACGGGACAGGAGGTGGTCGTGCACGCGGCCGGACTGATCCTGGCTGCGAGCCGCGACGAGTTCATCCGGGTGAACGTCGACGGCAGCGTTCGCCTCCTGGAGGCCGCGATGGCGAGCTCCCCCGTCCTCAGGCGCTTCGTGTACATCAGCAGTCAGGCCGCGATGGGGCCGAGCCCCGCGGGCGCGAGCCTCGAGGAGGACGCGCCCCGGCGGCCGATCTCCGCCTACGGCGAAAGCAAGTCGCTCGCCGAGCAGGAGCTCGCCCGGTTCGCCGACCGAGTCCCGATCACCTTCATCCGGCCCCCGTGGGTCTACGGGCCTCGGGACCGCCACACCCTCTCGTACTTCCGGCTGGCAGCGTGGGGCCTGCGGATCGAAACAGGTCCCCGGAACCGGTACAGCATCGTGCACGCGGCGGACCTCGCGCAGGGCATCCGTCTCGCGGCGGAGAGCACGCTGCCCGGCGCGCGGGCCTACTTCCTCACCGACGGCGACGGCAGGACGATCGAACAGCTCGTACGGATCATGGCCGACACGACGGGGCGGCGCACGGTCCGGGTGCCGGTGCCCGTGGCGGTCGCGGCCGTCTTCGTGGCAGTGAACGAGCTGGCTGGTGCGATCGCGCATCGACCGCCCTTCCTCGGCTGGCGCAAGCTCGACGAGATGCGGAACCCCTGCTGGGTGGTCAGCGACCGGCGGGCGCGGAAGGAACTCGGCTACCGGCCCGCGATCACCACGGAACAGGGCATGGCCGAGACCGCCGCGTGGTACCGGGCCGAAGGATGGCTGTGACGGTGACGTCCCGGGTGCGGGCTCCCCGTTCACCCGCCGCATCGCATCGGCCCACGCAGCACTCAGCCCCGGGAAGCCGAGATCTGCGACCTGGTCGCCGCCGGTTCCACGATCAAGGATGTCGCCAGAATCCTCCATCTGAACCCCGCGACCGTGGAGCGTCACCGGCACAACATCCGGCGGGACGGGCCGGGCAGGCGCTGGACAGGGAGGCAGCCTCCCCGTTACACCGGTCGGAATGAAGCCCCGTGTGATCCTCCACAACGCGGTCAGCGCCGACGGGCGCGTCGACTGGTTCCCCGCGGACACTGGCCTGTTCTACGAGTTGGCCGCCACCTGGCACGAAGACGCGACGCTCGCGGGCAGCGGTACGATTCTCGCGGCAGGCGGCGGTGCGGAAGCGCCGGCCGGGACCATCGCGGCAGCGCGAGACGCGGCTGCCGCGGGGAACAACACCGCTGCCGGCCAGTCAGTCCGTTCCGAGGGTGAGCCGGTCGCTCAGCCTGCCGGCGAGCCGGACCGGCGGCCAGTGCTCGCCGTGGTCGACAGCCGGGGCCAGGTGAAGGGCTGGCGCACGCTGCTCGCCTCGGGCTACTGGCGGGCCGGTGTCGCCCTGTGCAGCGCAGCGACCCCCGCTGAGCACCTCGCGTGGCTCGAGAACCATGGGGTCCAGCGGATCGTAACGGGCGCCGACCGCGTAGACCTTGCGGCTGCCCTCGGGGAGCTCGCCGCGCGGTTCGGCGTGAAAACCGTTCGCGTGGACAGCGGCGGCAAGCTGAACGGCGAACTCCTGCGGCTCGGGCTGGTGGATGAGATCAGCCTGCTCGTGCACCCCTTCCTCGTCGGGGGCGCCAGCCCGGCCTCGATGTTCCGCGCCGCCGACCTCGTGCACGAGGTCGGCGTGCTGCAGCTTGAGCTGCTGCAGTCCCGGAAGGTGAAACAGGGCATCATCTGGCTGCGCTACACCGTTCGGAAGTAGCGCGGTTCGGGCTGGAATCAGCTCGTCTCGTGGCCGCGCCGCGGCTATCCCTTCATCCGGCGGTCCTTGCCTGCCTTTTCGGATGCACTCGCCAGGCGCGTTGAAGTGTCCCGGTCCCGGGCCATCTCCTCGATGCTCTTCGTGACCAGGCGCGCCGCGCCCCGGAACTCCCGGGTGGGAAGCCGCTTCCCGCCCTTCACCCTCCGCTTCGCCTCGTCGATCGCCTTCCGGTACTGGGGCAACCACTGCTCGCCCGCGATCAGCATGTCGTCCACGAGCTGCCAGATTTCGGGCGGGTTCAGCACCGCGCCGGTCAGAGGATCCATCATGAAGGCCTGGCGCAGGAGCTGGTCGTCACCCTTCACCGCAGCCTCCACCGAAAGGCGCTGCACCGAGACGCTGGCCATGCACACCGCCGCGCACCCCATGGGAAGGTCCCCGACGATGGGGATGCCTATGCCGTTTCCATCGACCCACCCCGGCACTTCGACGATGCAGTCCGGCGGCAGATTGGTGATCGTCCCCCGGTTCACCACGTTGAAGTGGCCGCGGTACGGCCGGCCGGTCTCCAACCCCTCGATGATGTACGAGCCGTGCTCGTGGCCCCGGTCCTCGGGCCGGAAGGTGCGGGGCGCTTCCTTCATCCAGTTCGGGAAATCGTGCTCAAACCAGGTGCGGCCTTCGGTGCACACCCGCAGGTACCCGCCGGTCTCGCCGTTGATCCACGAGGAGAGGTCGATCCACCGTGGAATCTCCTCCAACCGCTTGCGGTACCACGGCAGGTACTCGCTGAGGTGCCCGTTCGATTCAGTGGAGAAATACCCGAACCGCCGCAGCATGTCGATGCGGACCTTCTCGGCCCGGACGGTCTCCGGGTCCTTCTCCATGGCTGCGAGCAGCTTCCCCGTCAGGTCCTCGCCCTTGTGCCGGATGGAGACGTACCAGGTCTGGTGGTTGATGCCCGCGCAGACGATGTCGACGTCCCCGGCCTCCAAACCGAGGACCTTCGCGATCAGGTGGTGGCCTCCGATGACGCCGTGGCAGAGGCCCATCACCTTCACGCCGCCGTACTTCGCGCAGGCCCACGTGTTCATGGCCATGGGGTTGGAGTAATTCATGAACAGGCAGTCCGGCGCGGCCACCTCCGCGATGTCACGGCAGAAGTCCAGCAGCACTGGGATGGTGCGCTGGCCGTACATGATTCCTCCGGGGGCGAGGGTGTCGCCCACGCACTGGTCCACGCCGTACCTCAGGGGCACGTCGATGTCGGTGGCGAACGCCTCGAGGCCGCCCACGCGCACGAAGCTGAACACGTAGTCCGCGCCCTTGAACGCGGCCCGCCGGTTCTGCGTGGCCGTGATCCGCGCCGGAAGCTTCGACGCTCCGACGTCGTGCTTCAGCAGCCGGTGCACCATGTCGAGGTTGCGCCGGTTGATGTCGGTCAGGCGGATGTCGGCGTCCCGGAACTCGGGCACGCACAGGAGGTCACGGACCATGTTCCGTGTGAAGCCGATGCTGCCGGCTCCGACGATGGCGACCTTGATGCTCATCGTGTGCTCCTCAGCGCGAACTCGACCGAAGCATCCTTCGGCAGGGCGAGCCCCGCCTCGATGGTGAGCTCGATCATGGATGCGGACGCTACCGGAAGCCGCGGGCCGTGCGCAGCGCCCTCACGCCCCCGGGGTGAGCCGCTTGTACTCCCCGCGCAGCCACCGCTTGAGATCGGAGACGTACCACCGGGAGAACCGCCGGTCGGTGACGCCACCGGCGAGGGCGGTGTGCACCTCGTCCTCGCCGAGGTCCGTGATGATCCGGATCGACGGTGCGAAGCACGTCACCCTGCCCGCGCTGCGGTAGATCTGCCCCTGGTGGACCGTGGCTCTACCCCCCGGCAGCATGATCGGTCCCCGGTCGAAGCCGAGGAACCGGGGCATCTTTCCACCGAAGAGGATGTGGCTCATGGTCACGCGTCGGCTCCTGCCCCACGGCTCGGCCGGCTGCGCCAGTGCCCGCTCGGCGGCCCGGCGCCAGATCGCTTCGCGCTTCTCACCGCCGAACCACGCGGAATCCGCTGACAGCAGCACCTTCTCGAAGCTGTCGTAGAAGTCCGTGAAGACCCCGGTCTCGGCGTCGAGGAATGCGACCGCCTTCTCACCCAAGCCGTTTCTGCCGAAAACCTCCCGGCGCAACTCGCGGTAGAAGCGCTCGAACAGCGTTGCTCCGTGCGACGCGGAGTCGTAGCAGCAGTCCCATGCTGCGAGCGCACGCCCCGCGGGCGTGTCGGGCAGGAGAGGCCGGAGGATCGCGAGGTACGCCTCCGCCTCCGTGGAGTACAGGTCGGCCTGGATGGACTTCATGTCGTCCACGCCGACCTTCCCGCGCTTCGCGAGCTGCGAGGCGATCCGGTCCGCACGCCAGGCGCCCATGGCCACCGTGGAGGCGGGAAGCACGCCGAGGCGGTTGAGATCCTGGTTCGCGGTGACAAGGAAGCCCTCCGAGGGATTCAACGCCCGCGGCAGCTCGGTTGGGTCGGCATAGCCCTGCCAGTCATTGCGCGGGTCCCAGCCCGGCAGCGCGACGAGGCCGCTCGCTCCTGGCCGCCGGCGCGGGAGCAGGCCTGACATCTGGAAGCCGATGGAGCCCCGGCGATCGGCGAACCCCCAGCTCCACGCCGTTTCCGCCCTGCCGAGGAGGTCCCTGCCCTCCTCGACCGAGCGTGCTTGGAAGATGCCCGCGAAAGCGTTCAGGGAAGCGGCACCCGACCCCGACACCGCCCACCGGGTGGCGAGGTACAGCCCCTCCCGACTGGGATCGCCGTCGAGCACGCCGTGGTCGTTCTCCCAGAACGTCACCTCCACGGAGTCCTTCCCCTTGCGACGGATGGTCGCGGTGCGCCGGCGGAACTCCTTCCATTCGCCGGAACCGGACCTGTCCTCCCGCCAGTACTTACCATCCCGGCAGCGTTCGACCCACGAGTCGCTGGCGTCCAGGTAGGGGTAGGTGACTCCCCAGGCGAGGTCGGACGTGCGGCCAGCGATGAGCACCGGCAGGCCCGGCATCGTCGCTGCGATCACCCAGCGGCCGGGGGTCTCCGCCACGACCTCGTACCACACCGCGGGCAACCGGTTCACCTCGAGGTGGATGTCGTTCGAGAATATCGGAAAACCCGAGACCGTGCGCGAGCCCGACACGACCCAGTTGTTCGACGCCATCATCCGGGCACCGAAGCTCGTGAACAGCTCGGCGGGGACGACACGCTCGCCGAGCCGCACCCCGCGCAGCAGGTCGATGTCCAGGCCCTCGAGCCTGCCCGGGAACAGCTCCTCGAGCTTCTCCCTCGAAATGCCGGCCTGGACCATCTCGACGATGAACCGTTCGATCTCGGCCTGGCCCTGAGCCAGGGTCAGGTAGCCGGTCATCTGGGTGAAGAGGAGGCTGTCAGCCGCGGTCCACGGCTCGGGCCGGCACCCCAGCAGCTTCAGCTCCCAGGGGATCGACCGGGCGAAGACGGCGTTGGCGCCATCGCAGTACGCGTCGATCAGCGCCCGGGTTTCCGGGGTGAACTTGGTCGCCTGGACGTCCATGCCAGCGCTCCAGTTCATCTTCCGGAAGAAGGTGTCGATGGCCAGCGACCCGTCGCGCGCATCGAGGCACTCGCTCACCCTGCCCTGCCCGAGGATGCGCATGAACAGCATCTGCAGGCCCCGGTCCCGAGCGTGGGCGCACCCCAGGCCCCGGTAGACATCCTGCAGGTCGTTCCCGCGCACGTGCGCGACGCCCCAGCGGTCGCGCCGGAAGCTCTGTTCGGTGCGTTTCATCGATCGATCCTCCCTGGCGCAGCGTGAGAAGCGGCAGCCGGGGCGCGCGCCTCAGCCCACCCGGAACGCCATCAGCACGATGCGCACCAGGATGAGCGCCCAGCCGGCGATCAGCACGACAATGGCGACCTTGCGTGCCACGGACACGAGCACCACAAATATGGTGAGGATGCCGAGAAACCCGATCGGGTCGACCAGCATCTCGAGGCTCTTCGCGGACGGGAGGATCCGCTGCACCACAGCCACGATGCCGACGCCCAGGTAGTGCGCCGCGGAGTACACGAACCCCATCAGCTGGGTGAGCAGGTCCTTCTGCATGGCCGACTATAGCCGATGCGACGGTCTCATTGACAGGGCCGGGGCGCATCCCGCACCGCGAGCCGGCACACTGCGGCGCCCCCGACGGCCAGCAGCGCAGCCACCCAGAACCGCCAGCCCGGGGACACGCCCAGCACGAGCGCAATGCACGCGCTCGACAGGATCGGGGTGAGGAACGAGGCCGCGGCCGCGAGCACCTGGTTGCCGCGCCGCATCGCAGCGTCCCAGAACGCGTAGGACAGCAGGTCCACCACGAGCGCGCGCCACAGGAACGCGGCGATGCCCGCCGGCGGGGCTGTCGCCTCGCCGGCCGGCGCGGATCCGACGCCCAGCGCGAGCAGCAGAGCGTACACGGCCGCGGTAGCGAGGAACAGCAGGGGCACCGGATTCGCAGCCGACTGCCCGACGAGCCGCCGGCCCAGGGCCGAGTACAGGCCCCAGGCGATCCCGCAGTACAAGCCGAGGCCGTACACCGCGACGCCGCCGCCGGCCGCGGCGCCCTCAAGGCCTGCGTGTTGCGACCACAGCGCAAGCACCGTACCGGCCAGGGCAGCCACGATTCCCGGTGCGATCCACCACCGAACCCGGCTGCGGGAGAACGCCGCGCTGAAAGCGAGCGTCGTTATGGGCCAGAGGTAGTTGAGCACGTTGAAGGCCAGGAGCTGTCCGCCGCCCGCGGCGAGACCGGTGCCGAGGTTGTAGGCGACCAGGTAGGACACGAACAAACCGCCGCATACGAGCCAGTACCGGGCGCCCAGGCCGCGGAGTGCGCGCCGGCTCTCCCGCCGGACCAGCACGAGGATCGAGCCAAGCACGCCGCTCACGAGGGTGGCGGCGAGCGGTCCGCGCAGCAGGCCCAGCGATCCCATGATCAGCCGGCCCGCCACGATGGACGTGCCCCAGAAGAAGATCGCGACGAAGCCCCGGGTGGTGGCACCGGCCGGCGACATGGATCGGGATTGTAACATCTTGGAGCGCAATGATAGAATCCCGCCGCCCATGGCCGCCCTGTGGATCGTGTTCTCACTCTCCTTCGTCGTAGCGCTGAGCGGCGCCCTCATGCCGGGCCCGCTTCTCACCTACACCGTGGCCCGGACCGTGCGCACGCCGCACCGGGGCTGGCTGACCGGCGCGCTGGTCATCGCCGGGCACGCCGCCCTCGAGGGCGCGATCGTCTGCGGCCTGCTCTTCGGGGTCATGGAGTTCCTGCGCGCGCCGCTCGCCGTCCGGATCATCGGCACGGTAGGCGGCGCGTTCCTGATCTGGTCGGGTGTCACGATGCTCGCCGGCCTGCTCCGCGGCCGTCGGGCCGAGGCGGATGCGTCCGGCCCGCAGGCCGGCGCTTCGCCCTTCGACCGCCTGGGCCCGGTGGCCGGCGGCGTGCTCGTGTCGATGGCCAACCCCTACTGGTGGCTCTGGTGGGTCACCGTGGGCGCGGCCTCGATGCTGCGCTTCGACGTCTCGTTCGAACGCTGGCCCGCGCTCGCCGCGTTCTTCCTCGGGCACGAGGCCGGCCACCTCGCGTGGTACCTCACGGTGTCCACGCTCGTGCACCTCGGCCGGCGCGGCATCCCGCCGGTCGCCTACGACGTGCTGCTCGGGGTGTGCGCGGTGGCCGTGATCGGCTTCGGCGCCTACCTCGGCATCTCCGCGTACCTCGGCGCCTGAGGCCGGGCCGGTACGCCACCGGTGTCAACGACGGCCGCGCCGACCTTCGAGGATGCGACCGCCGTTCATCTCGCGGTAGAACGGGTCGTCGGGGGAAAGCGGCAGCGCGGCGGGCTGTCCGGTGAATCCAGCCTTGTAGATCCCCGCGATCACCTCCAGCGACCGGCGCGCCTCGCCAAGAGGTACCGGGCCGTTCTCACCGCGCTCGAGGTGGTCCAGGAAGTCGCGGATCTGCGCGAGGTGCGCATTCTCCTCCCGTTCGGGCCGGGACCGCACAGCGATCGCATCGATGAGGTCCCGGGTTCGCGGGTCGTCCGAGTGGAAAAACCAGGGCCACTCGGCGGCCGCATAGGGCTCGCGGTTCGAGGACGCAGTGAGCCGCTCGCAGACGAACTGCACCTGGGAACTCTCGTCGTGGCTCGCGCTGGTGACGTTGACGCTGGCCATGCCGCCGTCGGCCAGGCGCAGCACGGCCGCGGAGGTGTCCTCCACCTCCACGTCGTGGGTGAACCGGTCCACCACGGCGTGGACCTCGCACGGCGCGGCGAGCAGGCTGAACGCCGCGTCGATGGCGTGGATGCCGAGGGTGATCAGCGGCCCCCCGCGCTCGCCCTTCCAGGTGCCCCGCCAGCCTCCGGCCGAACGGTAGTACTCCGCGGTGCGGCGCCACAGCACGTTCACCTGCGCCCACAGCACCCGGCCCGCGGCTCCGCCCGCGACCAGCTCCCGCATGGCCCGGTAGCCCCCGCCATAGCGCCAGTTGAAGATCGAGCTCACGATGCCGCCGGTGCGCCGGCAGGCATCCGCGATCAGGTCCAGCTCCGCGAGCGAGCCCGCGATCGGCTTCTCGCACAGCACCGCCTTGCCCGCTTCGAGCGCCTCGACGCAGAACGATGCGTGGGTCGCGTTCGGGGTGCAGATGCAGACCATGCGGATCGCCGGATCCGCGAGCAGATCACGACGGTCCGCCGCGATCTTCCCCACCCCGTGCTTTTCGGCGAACGTCCGTGCCCGCGCTGGGTCCGTCTCCGCGATCGCCACGAGGCGCGCGCGGTCTGCGAGGCTCCGGACCGCCTCGGCGTGAGCCTGGGCGATGCCGCCCGCCCCGATGATTCCGATCCCGATCATCACTCTCCTCCGCGGCGGGACAGCCGGATGATGAACAGCCCGCGCGTAACCTGAAGGTTCACACCGTACCATGGAACGGAATGCGATGAAAGCTGCGCTCTGCGGGGAATCGTGTTCGGGGACCAGGATGGCCCCCTGGTACCGCAGGCGGATCGTAGAACGGGCTACGTGAGCTTGAGGCTCACGTAGTCGAAGACCCGCCGCCCGATCGCCACCTCGCCAAGAAAGCATGCAAGCTTCGGGTTGTCGAGCAGACCGTCGATGCGTCCGCTGGCGAAGTCCCCCCTGAGCTCATCCTCGAGCGCTTCCTGGGTCTCGCTCCGCCGGCGGTTGAAGGTGCGCTTTCTCTCGAAGAGCCAGGAACGGTAGCGTGCGAGCGCAGCCCTGAGCCTGTCTGTCTCCGTTCCGCGCCCCTCGTAGATCTCGACCATGTGGCACAGGAGCACGTACAGCTCGTCGTAGAGGGGCAACCGGTCGCGGTACAGCCGGTGCGGAATCTGCGTCGCCAGCCCGGCTGCCTCCACCGCGCGCGCGAAACGGGCGGAGAGCTCGCGTCCGTAATCGGGCCGGCAGCTCCCCGACTTCCGGTCCTCGCCATACAGCTCCCGGTATCGCGGAACGAGATTCGGGAACGCGGTCCGGAGACGCTCGAGGAAAAAGTCCTTCTGACGACCCGGCCTCAGCGTGAGCCCCCCGGGGATGACGAAGTCAGCACCCACCCCGCGGCACAGGTCGAGGAGCCCGGCCAGCCCCTCGGGCGTATCCGTGATCCAGGGAAGCAGCGGCATGGCATAGACGCCGATCCCGCACCCGGCCGCTTTAAAGGCGCGTAGTGCGGCCACGCGATCCTCGACGGTGCTCGCGCCGGGCTCGAAGATCCTCCTCGTCTCGTCGTCCGCGAAGGCGAGCGAGATGGAGAGGGTGAATCCCCCTGCCGCGTTGACCTCGTGCCACAGGTCCAGGTCGCGGCAGACGAGTGACGACTTGGTGAGGACGGAGGCCGGGAATCGGTGCCGGAGCAGGACCTCGGCCGCCTGCCGCATGAGGCCGCACCGTGCTTCCGCGGGCTGGTAGGCATCGCTGATGCCGGAGCCCACCGAGACGGGGGCGCGCTCGCGGACGCGGGAAAGGTCGTGGTCGAGCCGGTCCGCGATATTCGTCCGGACCACGATGTCCCGGTCGAACTCGCCCTCCACCCAGTAGCGCTCCGCCCGGCCGTCGCAGTAGGCGCACCCGTGGCCGCAGGCCATGTACGGCGAGAAGGAGTAGCGGCTCGCGAAGAACGGCTCCGCGAGGGACGCCTTGCGGAGGGCTGCCTTTACCTGCCGTTCGTGCGTGCGGACGTCGGCCACCGTGTCAGATCACCACGCACCCCGGGCCCAGCACCTGCCGGGGCGGCCCGGCGAACTCGATCTTCAGCACCGCGATGCCCGCGATGCGGTCGGGTGAGCGGTCCGGCAGGCCCGTCATCACCAGGCGATCCTTCGTCTGGGTGAAGGACACCTCGCGCCCGGTGTCGAGCGAGGCGACGCTCCGCACCTTCGTCTGGAGCCCCCCGATCACGATCTCGCTGCCCACCCAGCGGCCCGTCCAGTAGTAGGCGGTCTTTCCCTTCAGGGTCCACGATCCGTGGACCAGCCAGTCGAGGCTGTCGTACGCCCGGTCGACCTTCCCGTACACCGCCTCGCCGTGGCGGGCGAGCCACCGCCCCACGGGCGCGAGGCGCTGGTACGCCTGCCGCGGCACCGACCCGTCGGGGGACGGACCGATGTTCAGGAGCAGGTTCCCTCCGCCTGCCGTGACCTTCTGCAGCATCTCGATGACGGCCCTGCTGGAGTGCCAGTCGCTGTCCGGCGCGGAAGGGAAGTATCCCCAGGAGCCGTTGAAGGTCATGCAGGCTTCCCAGGCCCTCCCCTCCTCCGCCGCGATGCGCTCCTCGGGCGTGCCGAAATCCTCGGGTAGCAGCGACCGGTTGTTGATGATGATGCCCGGCTGCAGCCGCCGGACCATGGCGTTCATCCGGGCGCTCTCCCAGCGCTCCGGCGTCTTCAGGGGCCAGGCCACGTCGTACCACAGGATGTCGATCGTGCCGTAGTTCGACATGAGCTCCCGCACGCACCCCTGGGTGAAATCGAGAAAGCGCCGGCGCGCCTTCGGATCTTTCGCGCAGCGGGCGCCGTCGGGGTGATGCCAATCCATGAGGGAGTAGTAGAAGCCGATGCGCAGGCCGAACTCCCGGCAGGCGTCCACGTACTCGCGCACGAGGTCCCGGGCCGGGCCGCGCTTCGCCGCGTTGTAGTCCGTCTGTGCCGTGTCCCAGAGACAGAAACCCTCGTGGTGCTTGGTAGTCATCACGAGGTACTTCATGCCCGAGTCCCGGGCCAGGCGGGCCCACTCGCGCATGGGCCGTTCTTTCGGCTTCCAGGTGTCGGAGAGGCGCTCGTATTCGGTCACCGGAATGCGCTCCCGGTTCATCACCCACTCGTGCCGGCCGAGCTGCGCGTACAGGCCCCAGTGCACGAACATGCCGAACCGGGCCTCGTGCCACCAGGCCATGCGCCGCGCCCTGCTGCGCTCCGCCGCCGCGTCCTCCCGACGCTCCATCGCCGCGTTCGCCATTGTGAGCTCCCTTCCCCCGGCCCCACCGTGCCATGCCGCGGCATGGAGCGCAACGGCCCGCCGGGGTCCCGCACGTCCTCCGTCACTCAGCCCGGCGCAAACCCCCGGGCGACGAACCCGTCGATGGCCACCCCGTCGGCGTGCTCCAGCTCCAGAGCCTCACCGAGATACTCCAGCGGCCCGGTTCCCCGGACGACCGCGACGTCGCGCAAGCGGAGGCCGCTTACATACCGGGCCAGGATGCCGGGAACCTTCCGGGGGATGCGGCCGGGATCCCGGGCGGGGTCGACCCAAACGTCGGCCCCCCCGAGATCGATCGGCCGAAGGTCCAGGTAGCCGCCGGGCCACCGGGACCGCTTGTCGATACGCAGGCGCACCGAGGCGAGCCCGACGTCGCGGAGCACGCTCTCCGGGCAGCCGTACAGCACGATCCCGCCCTCGCATCGGGCCTCGATGTCGGAGAAGCGCACACCGCTCACCGCGCCGAGGCGTCCCTCGGGGTTCCAGGCCGGTCGCCTGCCGTCCGCCTGCGCCAGCGTGCGGCTCACCGCGGTCACCTGAATGGGCTCGGCGTGGCCCCAGTAATGCGGGTCGAACAGGCGCGTCTCGATCTGGAACCCCCGGAAGACGACGTTCTCGACGCTGCCCTGGTCGCGCAACTGGATCACCAGCCCCCGGCTAGAGCTGCGGACGCTGCAGTCGCAGAACGACAGGTTGCGGAAATCACCCGCCGTGCCGCTGCCGAGCTTGACCGCACTCGCCGTGCACATCAGCTCGCAGTCCGAGACGTGGATGTTCTCCACCGGTCCGAGCTCGGGGTGTTCCCCTGAGGTCTTCAGGACGATGGCGTCGTCCGCGCACCGGATGCGGCAGCCGTGGATCCTGACGTCCCGGCACCGGTCCGGCACGATGCCGTCGCAATTCGGAACCGCGAGATCGTTGTCCACGACGAGGTCGACGACGTCCACCCGCTCGCACCCGACGAGGTGCACGGTCCAGAACGCCGAATCGTGGAAGATGACGCCCTCGAGGCGCACGCCCCGGCAGCCGACGAACTGCAGGAGGCCCGGCCGAAACCGGGCCGGCTCCCAGATGTACCCGAGGTTCCGGACCATGAAGTCCCGGGCATGCCCCTCGATGCTCCCGCGCCCGCAGACGACGACCTCCTCGGCGTCATGCGCCTCGAGGAGCACCGGCCGGTCGGCCGACGGGTAGTCCGCGGCCCGGTCGCTCGCCACGAGGGAGCTCCCGCGCTCGAGGTGCAGCTCGATCCGGCTCGCCAGCCGCAGCGTGCCCGTGCGGCAGCGCATGCCCGTCGGCACGACGACCGTGCCCCCCCCGGCCGCCGCCGCCCGGTCGACCGCAGCCTGCAGGGCTGGACGGTCGTCCGAGCGGCGGTCACCGCGGGCTCCCGTTTCATTCACCCGGACCACGATCATGGCATCATCCTCCCCGAGCCGCCCGGCAGGAACCCGGCACGGTGTCGAGTATAGGCTCCGGGCGCGCCCGCGGGAAGGCGCTCAGCGTAGGATCGCTCTCGGGCATCCGTGGCCTTGGTCGGCCTTCCGCGCATCCATGCGCTCGGCCGACCTTTGCCATCCTTGGCCTTGACCCGCCCCCACAAAGCTGGTAGCACCGCGAACATGAAGAACCGCTGGCTGATCGCCGCCATGGGCACGGTGCTCATGCTCTGCCTCGGCACCGTGTACGCGTGGAGCTACTTTCAGGACCGGCTCGTGGCGAAAGACTCCGGCTTCGGGTGGACCAACTCCCAGGCAGCGTGGATCTTCGCCCTCGCCATCTTCTTCCTGGGCGTCTCGGCGGCAGTCGCCGGACCGAGGCTGCAGAAGGTCGGCCCCCGGCGCATGGCCACCCTGGGCGGCCTGGCCTTCGGCCTCGGGTACGCGATCGCCGGCCTCGCCCTCGGCATACGCTCGCTCGTGCTTCTCTACCTCGGGTATGGCCTGCTCGGCGGCATTGGCCTCGGGCTCGGCTACGTCACCCCGGTGACGACGATCGCGAAGTGGTTCCCCGACCGGAAGGGCCTCGCCACGGGCATGGTCATCATGGGCTTCGGCCTCGGCGCGCTCTTCATGAGCAAGATCCTCGCCCCGATCCTGCTGGGCCTGTTCGCGGGCAACCTCTCCCCGGTGTTCTACTCCCTCGCCGGCCTCTTCATCGTGCTGACGCTCGTGCCGGCCCGGTTCATGGTGAATCCGCCGGACGGTTTCGCCCCGCCGGCAGAGGTCCGCGCGCAGGCCGCCGTTCGGCAGGATGCGAAGACCCCGGCCCCGAAAGCTGCGGCCTCCGACCTCACGGCCCGGCAGGCCATCGTCTCGGGACGGTTCGCCCTGATGTGGCTGGTGTTCTTCTGCAACATCACCGCGGGCATCGCGATCATCAGCTTCCAGTCGCCGTTGCTGCAGGACCTCTGGCGGAAGATCGACGGCTCCCTCGCGCCCGCGACCCTGGTCGCCTGGGGAGCGACGCTCATCGCCGTAAGCTCGCTGTTCAACGGCGCAGGCCGGTTCCTCTGGGGCGCGGTGTCCGACCGGATCGGCAGGTCGTGGACGTTCCGGGTGATGCTCGCCACCGAGATCGCGGTGTTCGTCGGCCTCATGCTGACGCGAAGCCCCTGGGTGTTCGGCATCTTCGTCTGCTGGGTGCTGCTGTGCTACGGCGGCGGATTCGGAACCATGCCCGCCTTCATCGGCGACGTGTTCGGCCCGAAGCTGATGCCAGCGGTCTACGGGGCCGTGCTCACGGCGTGGGGCGTCGCGGGCGTGGTCGGCCCGCAGCTCGTCGCCGTGCTGAAGGACCGGGTCCCCGATCGCGCCTCGACGCTGTCGTTCGCCGCGGGAGCGGCCCTCCTCGGCGTCGGCTTCCTGCTTTCGCTGCCGCTGTCGGACCGGCCCGCCGCGCGGAAGGGCTGATCCGGTAGGGCGAGCAGGGCGGCCGGCGCTCAGTCCCCTGCGGCGAACACCTCGGCCATGCGCACCACGATCCCCTCCCCCAGCGGGCAGTGCACCTCCGCGTCCTGCTCGAATATGACGGCGTCGCTGTACCGGTTCGACGCCTCGAGCTGATACACGTGCACGGTCCGGCTGCCCGGGTCGATCAGCCAGTACTCCCGGATGCCGTTGCGCTCGTAGAGCGCGAACTTCTCGTCGAGATCCTTCTTCATCGTCCAGGGCGAGATGATCTCCACGACCCAGTCGGGGGCGCCGAAGCACCCCCGCGGGGTGATGCGCGAGGCGTCACAGATGCCCGTCAGGTCGGGCTGCACGACGCTCGGCACGTCGTCCTCCCGTTGTCCGGCAGAATCGGGCAGCAGCACGTCGAACGGCGCGAGGAACACCCGGCACCGCGTGCCTTTGATGCCGGGCGCCACCTGGAGGTAGAACTCGCCGAGGAGGCCCTGGTGCCGGCTCGAAGGCGCGGGGCCCATGTTCCACGCCACCCCGTCGATCAGCTCCCAGCGCTCGTCACTCGGCCAGGTCCGGTAGTCGGCGTACGTGTACCGGCGATCCAGCTTGCGCGCAGGCAATCCCATCTTCACGACTCCAGTCTACAATAAAGAACGGGGCGGAGGAACGGGGCGCTTGAGAACCCCGTAGCGGACGCTCGCGGGGGATCACCCACCCAGGAGGCGCTACGTGCGCTTGTCGGTGCCGCACCAGCTACCCAGCTGCTAGCAGAGGCCGGCGGAGCCGTTGGTGAGCAGGCAAAGGGGTAGTCGCGGCCGCGCCAGGCTTGCACCATCGCGTCCCACCCTGGGGGTAGCGGACCGGCGCCGAAGAGTCGTGGCGCCACGGCCCCATCGCGGTGGACAGTGCCGACCCTTCGTGCTGAGATGGCCGGGATGGATTGGATCCCTCCCGCCTCGCCGCTCGGTTCGACCGGACTCTCCGCCCTTGTCGCGGCCCTCCCGCTCGCCGTGCTCTTCGCGCTGCTCGCCTCGGGCAAGGCGAAGGGGTGGATCGCCGCCCTCACCGGATTCCTCGCAGCCCTCGCCGTCGCGACCATTGCCTGGCGCATGCCCGCGTTGCCCGCACTGGAAGCCGGGCTGCACGGCGCGTGGTACGCGCTCTTCCCGATCCTCTGGATCCTCGTAGCAGCGCTTTGGATCTACCAGCTCTCCGTCGAGTCGGGGCAGTTCGAGATCGTCAAAGCAACCCTCGCGGGCCTCACCCCGGACCGCCGGCTACAGGCGCTCCTCGTGGCCTTCGCTTTCGGCGCGTTCCTCGAAGGCACCGCGGGATACGGCGTACCCGTGGCCATCACCTCGGCCATGCTGATCGGTCTCGGCTTTCCGCCGGTAACCGCCGCGCTCCTCTGCCTCGTGGCCAACAGCTCACCGGTGGCCTTCGCCGCGGCCGGCGTTCCCGTCACGGTGGCCGCAGAAGTCGCGGGTCTCGACGTGCTCTCCGTCAGCCGGTTCGTCGGCCTGCTGCTACCCCCGCTCTCGCTCATCGTGCCGGCCTGGCTCTGCGTGATGCTCTGCGGGTGGCGGGCCAGCCTCGAGGTGCTCCCCGCCATCCTCGTGGCGGGCGTCACGCTCGCCGCGACCCAATTCCTGGCGGCGACCCTGCTCGGCCCCTGGACCACGGGAGTCCTGTCCGGCCTCGCCACGATGGCAGCGCTCGCCTTCCTCGTGCGCTTCTGGAAACCAGGCCGGGCATGGGACTTTGGAGGCGCGGTTCCCGCGGTCCTGCCGGCGGGGCCGATGGACGGGCGCATCCCTATCCCGCGCGCTCTCCGTGCCTGGTCGCCGTGGCTGCTCACCTCGGCGCTCGTGCTGGTGTGGGGAACCGGGCTGCCGCGGACGCTGGGGGCGCCCGCTTTCCTCTCATCCCCCGGGACAGCGATCTTCCTCGCCGGCTGCATCTCGGTGCCCCTGCTGCCCGGGCTCGGGCTCCGGAAGGCGGTCGCGTGCTTCGGAGGCACCCTGTGGTCGATGCGCCTGACCATCCTCACCGTGTGCCTGGTGCTCGCCATGGCGTACGTGATGAACGCGGCCGGCATGAGCGCCGCACTCGGCATCGCCCTCGCGGCGACCGGACCGTTGTTCCCGGTGGTCTCGGCCCTCATCGGATGGGTCGGGGTGCTCCTGACGGGTTCCGACACCTCGTCCAACGCCCTGTTCTGCGGCCTCCAGCGAACGACGGCCGACCGGCTCGGTCTCGATCCCGCACTCATGGCGGCCGCGAACACGGCCGGTGGCGTGACCGGCAAGATGGTGTCGCCGCAGAGCCTGTCGGTCGCCACGGCTGCCGCCGGGCTCGCGGGCCGGGAGGGCATGCTGTTCCGTCGGGCCATCGGCCACAGCATCGCGCAGGCGCTCCTGGTGGCCGGCATCACGGCGCTCGTCGCCCTCCGCTGAGGCGGCCGCCGAAGATCAGTACCGTTCCGAAGCTCCGCGTGCCAATCCTTGACGTGGGGGCAGGCGCGCTCTATCGTGACCGACGTACCATATCAGGCCGGCCAAGGAGTGCTGCATGAACACACTGGGGATCATCGTCGGCAACCGGGGCTTCTTCCCCGCCGAGCTCGCCGAGCAGGGAAGGAAGACCATCCTTTCGGTGCTGAAGGAAACAGGGTTCGAGGCGGTGTGCCTCGGGCCGAAAGACACGAAGTACGGCTCGGTGGAGACGTGGGCCGACTCGAAAAAGTGCGCGGACCTCTTCAAGGCGAACCGGGGGAAGATCGACGGCATCCTCGTCACCCTGCCGAACTTCGGCGAAGAGCGCGGCATCGCGGACGCCCTACGCCTGGCGGGCCTCGACGTGCCCGTGCTCGTGCACGCGTTCCCCGACGAACCCGGGCGCATGCGCATCGAGAACCGTCGCGACAGCTTCTGCGGCAAGATGTCGGCCTGCAACAACCTGACCCAGTACGGTATCCGGTACTCCCTCACCTCGCAGCACACCATGGACCCGGAGGGCGAGGCTTTCCGGGCGGACCTCGCCGCCTTCGGAGGGGTGTGCCGGGTGGCGAAGGGCCTGCGCGGGGCGCGGCTCGGCCAGGTCGGCGCCCGTCCCGCGGCCTTCATCACCGTGCGCTACAGCGAGAAACTCCTCGAGCGGGCGGGCATCTCGATCGAGACCATCGACCTCAGCGAGATCTTCGGCCGGGCCT
>JAPLSM010000192.1 GCA_026398635.1 Spirochaetota bacterium
CCATTGCGGCCGCAACGACGATCGAAAGCAACATCACCCGCTTCAGCATGGAGCACCTCCTGATGGTGCCCGAGTGTAGCCCGACGCCATCGGACCTGTCGAGGGAGGGGCCGAGCCGCCGGCGCTCCGGCGGGAGGGAGAACGGCGCCCGGCCGGTGGGGGTTGACCGGGCGCCGGACCGGCGAGCTACTTCTTGAGGATCGTGGACAGCACCTTGTCCTTGGCGAGCTTCTTCGTGCAGAAGAACCAGTCGTAGCAGGTCATGTCCTGCTTGTTCTCCATTCGCTCCTTCGCCACGCCACAGGATCCGGCGGTCGGGACGATCACGTCGTCGCCGGGACGCCAGTCGGCGGGCGTCGCCACGGAGAACGCATCCGCGGTCTGCAGCGCGATCACCACACGGTAGAGCTCGTCGAAGTTCCGACCGAGGCTGAGCGGGTAGTAGATGATGGTGCGGATGGTGCCCTTGGGGTCGATGACGAACACGGCACGCACGGCCTTGGTGCTGCTCTCCCCGGGCTGGATCATGCCGTACTTCTTCGCGACCTCCATGGTGATGTCCTCGATCAGCGGGAACTTCACCTCAACGTTCTTCATGCCCTTGTACTCGATCTTGTCCTTGATGGTGCGCAGCCACGCGATGTGGCTGTACAGGCCGTCGACAGACAGCCCCACGAGCCTGCAGTTGGCCTTCGCAAACTGCTCCTCGAGCGAGGCGAAAGTCATGAACTCCGACGTGCAGACGGGCGTGAAGTCGGCGGGGTGGCTGAAAAGAATCACCCAGCTGCCCGCGTACGGCTCGGGGAAGTTGATCTCGCCCTGCGTGGTGACCGCCTTGAAGGCGGGCGCCTTGTCGCCGATGCGCGGCATCGAGACGGACTGAACCTGTTGGCCTTCCATGATTGCTCCTCCTGAGGGTATTGAGATGATAATAGGAATGATTATTACCAAATCGATGTCCGGTCAAGTGCGGTGCCCATGCGGCAAGGCGGAATCCCGGGGCGTCGACGGGGGCTGTTCGGGCAGCGGACCCGCACCCCTGCCCCGCGGCGCCGTGCGCCTGGGAACGCGCGAGGTTGACGGCCGGCCCGGCTCTCCGCCATCATGAGCGGCACCATGGGGGTACGCCGGGCGTGGAGGTCGGCGATCGGCACCACGGGGATGCGCCGCAGCTGCGAGTGGCACCTCGCGCGCGGAGAACGGACGGCGGCCCCGGCCTGTCGCCCCGGAGGATCGGAGGATTGGCATGGCATCGCATGAAGATATTCTCACCTCGCGCGAGCGCGTCATGCGCGCGGTCGACCACCGGGAGCCCGACCGTGTGCCGATCGACCTGGGCGGCATGAAGGCAACGGGCATTGCGATCGGCGCCTACCAGCGCCTGCGCGACCTCCTGGGCCTGCGGGGCTCCACCCGGGTGCTCGACCCCCGGTTCATGATCGCCGAGGTCCAAGAGGACGTGCTGCGCCGGCTTCATGGCGATGTGCTGCCCGTCGACGTCACGACGGTCTCGGCGGCGCTCGCGCCTGAGAGCGACTGGAAGCCCCGCCGCCTCTTCAGCGGACGCGAAGCGCTCTTCCCGCCCGGCACCCGGATCGCCGAGGACCCGGACGGCTCGTTGGTGCTCCTCGACGCGGATGGGGCGCGGACGTCGTTCCGCATGCCGCGCGACGGCCACTACTTCGACGACATCTCGTTCAACGATCCCCGGGCGACGCTGGATCCCCGCAGCTTCCGGCCCGTGGACTCCGTGCCGGACCGGGAACTGCGGAACCTCGAAACCCTCGCCCGCCGCCTGCACGAGGGCACCGAGTACGCGCTCCTGGGGTGGGGGTACGGCGTGTGCTTCCTCGGGCTGAGCCTGATCACAGACCGGCGGAGCAACGTCACCATGGGGCTGCCCGACCAGTGGCTGATGATGCTGCTCACCGAGAAGGAGACCTGCCACGAGATGATGGGACGGTCCGTGGACGCGTCCATCAAGTGCCTGGAGGCGATGCACGAGGCAGTGGGCGACCGGTGCTTCGCGTGGGGGATCGCATCCGACGACTCCGGCACGCAGCGCGGAGAGTTCATCCGGCCCGAACTCTGGGCCGAGATGATCAAGCCGCACTACACCCGTCTCTGCGCGTGGGTCCACGAGCACACCCAGTGGAAGACTTACCTGCACAGCTGCGGCTCCGTCTTCCACCTCATTCCGCACTTCATCGCGGCGGGTATCGACATCCTCAACCCCGTGCAGACATCCGCGGCGAACATGGACCCGGAGCGCCTCAAGCGGGAGTTCGGCGACCGGCTGTGCTTCTGGGGCGGCGGCTGCGACACGCAGCGGGTGCTGCCGACGGCGGGCCCGGAGCAGGTCCGCGAGCATGTGCGCGAGCGGATGGATCTCTTCGCTCCCGGCGGCGGGTTCGTGTTCACGCAGGTGCACAACATCCAGGGGAACGTGCCTGAAGAGAATGTGGTCGCGATGTTCGATGCCGCGCACGAGTTCGGCACGTACCCGCGGCGTGCACCGAAGGGGTGAGCCGCAACGGGTCAGTTCGGGATTCGTGGAACCCTCGTGACCGATCCAGCGTCCAAAGGGCATCTGGGAATGAGGAGGAATCCATGAAGCGATTCAGGATGCTGATCCCGGTGCTCGCAGCCCTTGCCCTCGTGGTGTCCGGATGCCAGCTGGGAGACGTGACGGGCGACGCCGAAGCGGATGCTGAGGCGATCGCGGCCGCGGTGGCGAGCCCGTCGGACGGGATGACGCAGGAGGCCATTGACGTCGGCGGGTATTTCTTCGGTTCTTCGGGCGGGAGCGGGTCGATGATGAACCTGCATTCACATGTCTTCCCGGTTAATCACGCGCGATTCTTCAGCGGCGATCTCGACAACTTCGTGTGGGACGACGCGACGAAAAGCTACACGCGGACCCGGTCGGACTTCGACGTGATCCTTCCCGACCACACGGTCCACGTGGATTCCGTCCTGGTTCAGGTGAAGTTCTTCGAATCGATCGACGCCACGGGCGATGGCTACGGTCCCGTCGACTTCTCGTCGGGGTTCGATCCCCTGATCCATTCGATGCGCTACCATCGTGAGATTTCCGCGACGACCACCAACTTGACCACGGGCACCGTGATCGTGCACACCGCGGAATCGGACCTCGCGTTCACGGACATCGACACGGCGGCCGGCACCGTGACGATCAACGGCACGCGAACGCGCGAGTTCGACCGCGCGTTCACGAACGGCCGGACCGTGGTCGGCACCATCGACGACACGATCTCGGATCTCGTCGTGACCTGGGATGCCGAGACGGGCACCCTCTCCTGGTCGGGCACCCTGACGTATGTCCTCAACGCTACGGTCACCCGGGTGAACGGGACCCAGGTGGTCCGGCACCAGGAAGGCACGATCGAGTTCTCGGGCTCGTCGACCTTCACCGTGACCGTCGACGGCGCCAGCTACCGGTACCGGCTCTCGGACGGGACCCGGGTCGACTGAGCGAAACTGAGAACGAACTCGGCGCGCAGCGCGCTGATGAGTATTGAGCCGACGGTCGGCTCGGGAAATGACAGGGGCCGCGGCATGAGCCGCGGCTCGCGCCGGCGCCGCACGAGCGGGTCCGATCCCGCTCCATGAGCGGCATCCGGTCATCCCGGCGAGGAACCACCCGGGGCGCCCCGAAGCAGCTGGAAATCCGCCGAGTGCGGGATATAGTCCTGCCTGCCGAAGATCATCCCAGGAGGAAATGATGACTCGCCTGTTCAAATTCCCCGTTCTCGCGCTGCTCGTGTGCGCCCTGCTCGCCTCGTGTGCCACCACGAGCATCCGCTACAGCTCGAACTCCATCGGGAAGCTGGCGGTGCTCGGCATCCAGATCTCGGAGAGTGTGGACGCGGCCAACCGCATGCGCACCGACCGGTACGCGAAGAACTTCCTCAAGGACATCACCTGGCCGCTCGTGATCGATCCGACCTACCAGCAGCTGAAGGAGGCAAAGGCGGTCACGCTGTCGTTCAACAACACGCAGAGCGGCGGCCTCACCTACACTTCCGCCATCCTGAAGGACATGGCCTTCGCCGAGGACATGCCGGGCTTCATCCTCGTGCTCGACCGCGGCCACCGGGTGCGCGGGTTCGGTCGTGGATTCATCATGGACGGCGACCGGCAGGACCAGGTGGAGCGCGAACTGAACCGCCTGGCGGAGGACCTGCTGCTGAACATCGACCGGACGGAGAAGATCAGCTACGCCGAGGCGCAGGTGAAGTCGTCGAGCATCATCTCCATCGGGGCGAAGACGGTCCTGGGCGCGGACGATCCCGCGAACTTCGATTTCCAGACCGATCTGAAGAAGACGAAGATCGAGGAAGCCCGCGCGAAGGCCGGCGCCAAGGCCGCCACGATCCCGTTCTACAAGTACCTCGGCCAGCCGATACCGAATTACGTCCTGCGCCGCGACGACGGGTCGACGGTGAAGCTGTACGACCTGCTGGGCTCGAAGGTGACCATGCTCGTGGTGACGATCAC
>JAPLSM010000419.1 GCA_026398635.1 Spirochaetota bacterium
GAAGAACTCCGCCTCCACCCCGTCGGCGACCCGCACGGTTTTCCCGAGCTCGACGATCAAGAACCGCTGTCCCGCCTTCTCGGCGTCCTCCTCGGTGTACAGCGGCACCAGTGGACGCAGCGGCGTGAGGCCCTTTTTCTCGAGGCGCCACCGCTTGTGCTCAACGTCCTCCACCTGGATCCGCGCCGAATCGAGCATCACGATGCGGGCGATCTCGGCTGTCGGTGCGGTGCAGAATACCGACCCCCGGAACCCCTGCTTCACCAGCCGGGGCAGCAGTCCGCAATGGTCGAGGTGCGCGTGGGTCAGGAGCACGGCGTCCAGGCGGTCGGGGGGCACCGGCAGGGGCTCCCAGTTCCGCGACTGCAGGTCGCGTTCCTGCTGCAGGCCGCAGTCGACGAGCACGCGGGAGCGGCCGGTGTCCAGAAGGTAACGCGAACCGGTCACGCACCGCGCGGCCCCGAGGAAGGTGAGGTTCAGATCCATGCCTGCCAGTATAGGATTGGCGTCAGAAAGGTGTCAAACGCGCTGACGCGCGGGACGCCGCGCATCGCGTGCCGTCGTCCGCGGCCACCGGCGGAACGCGCGCACGTACCCGCAGCTGTCGGGCAGCCAGGACGTGAAGAGCGCGTGGTAAAGGGTCATCCGCTTGCAGTCGGGACACGCCGGGAACCGCCGCTCGTAGACGGTGCAGCGGCGGCTCGCGGAGTCGAGGAACCGGCACGGGGCGTCCCAGTTCACCACCAGCGCCGAACCGCGCCATTCCTTGCGGTAGCAGCAGGCCCCGCATTGGCGGCAGATGGATTCCCACCGGCGCCGGCGCGCGGCGAGCAACTCAGCGAATCGGCCGATCACGCGTGCCCGGTCGGCCCGGCCGCGGGGGGAACGGCCGTGCGCCGCCGCCTCCGGTCTACCAGAAGGATTGCCGCGGGCACGCAGAGGCCCGCGACCACGAGCGCCAGTGGCCAGAGCGCCAGCCAGCGGGTGAGCAGCAACGCGAGCAGGTAGGCGAGCGCCGCGGAGACCACCAGGAAACCAACCAGCAGGCACCAGCGCATGCGCCGCTTTTCGAAAGCGGAGACGTAGATCGAGAAGAACGACAGGCCCACGCAGAGCACCACGGGCACCGGGTGCCACCCGACCACGGGAAACCGCGAGCCGACGAACGCCCAAAGGGCTGAGCCGAGGAAGGCACCCGCCGGGATGAGCGCCCACCACTGGTTGCGCCGGGTCAGGAACACGGAGAGGAAGGTCAGGCCGAAGCCGGCCGTGGTGAGCTCTGCGGCCACCGGGCTCATGAACATGCCGGCCCCGAGCACGAGGGTGACCACGCCGATGGTGAAGAGGACACCGGCGGGGATGATGAACCACGAGAGCCAGCCGCCGGCACCGGTGAAGAAGAGGAAGCCGAGCCCGGCCACCATGAAGAGAATGCCGAGCAACCGGGCGAGCACGAACGGGGAGGCCGACACGAGGCCGAAGTTGACCGCGAGCAGCAGCGCGCCGCTCACCATCATGGCGATGCCGACGAAGTCGGTGCGCCAGAACAGGAACCGGTCGCGCGGACGGACGTCAGCTTGCCGCTTCATATCCCTTCTTCAGCGCCTTCCGGTTTACCTCGTTCAGATCCCGGTGACGGGCCGAGACCGCCCGGTCGAGCGCCGCCTCCACCGCCGCGAAGCCGGCCACCGCGGGCCGCCGGGCGAGCAGCGCGCCGAGAGCCACCATGTTGGCGGCCCGGTACGAACCGACCGCCTCGGCGAGCTCGTTCGCCGGTACCGCGAGGCACTCGATGCCCGCGCGCTGCCCCGGCGGCTCGCACAGCGAGCTGTTCCAGATGAGGAGGCCGCCGGTGCGTACGAGCGGCCCGAACTTGACGAGCGAGGGGGTGTTCAGCGCGATGAGGACGCCCGGGTGCGGCACGAGCGGCGAGGCGATCTCCTCGTCCGACACGACCACGGAGCAGTTCGCCGTGCCCCCCCGAATCTCGGCGCCGTACGAGGGGATGTGCGAAACGTGTTTGCCCTCCGACATGGCCGCGAGGCACACGAGCTTGCCGGCGAGGAGAATGCCCTGGCCGCCGAACCCCGCAAAGAAGATCGTCTCGGTCACGCGTCGCCTCCACGGTCGCGCAGCGTGCCGAGCGGGAACCACGGCACCATCGCCTCGCCGACCCAGGCGGCCGCCTCGCGGGGCTCGACGCCCCACCCCGTGGGGCACATCGAAAGGACCTCGACGAAGGAGTAGCCCTTCCCCTCCACCTGGTTGCGGAGCGCCTTGAGGATGGCACGGCGGGCGCGCAGCGTGTTCTTCACGGTGTTCACCGCGCACCGCTCGATGAAGTACGGTGCTTCGAGGGTGTTCAGGAGCTCGCAGGCACGGATGGGGTAGCCCGACTCGGCGGGGATCCTGCCGTACGGCGATGTCTTGGTGCGCTGCGCCTGCAGCGTGGTCGGTGCCATCTGGCCGCCGGTCATCCCGTAGATCGCGTTGTTGACGAAGACCACCGTGATCTTCTCGCCCCGGTTGGCTGCGTGCACCGTCTCGCCCATGCCGATGGCGAGCAGGTCGCCGTCGCCCTGGTAGGAGATCACGATGCGGTCGGGCAGCACCCTCTTGATGCCCGTGGCCACTGCGGGCGCCCGGCCGTGCGCGGCCTCGCAGCCGTCGACCGCGAGGTAATAATAGGCGAGCACCGAGCAGCCCACGGGCGCGATGAGGATCGTGCGCTCGCGGATCCCCAACTCGTCGATGGCCTGCGCGAGCAGCTTGTGAATGGTTCCGTGGCCGCAGCCCGGGCAGTAGTGGTTGGGCCGGTCCACGAGGGACTCGGGCCGGCGGTAGACGAGCTTCTCCTCAGGCGCCGGCATACGAACGCACCCTTTCCACGATCTCCTCGACCTGCGGGGTGATGCCGCCGAGCCGGCCGAGGAAATCGACGGGCACCGCGCCTTCCACGGCGAGACGCACGTCCTCGACCATCTGGCCCGCGTTCATCTCCACCACCAGCACCTTCCGCTTCCCCTGCGCCGCCCGGTGCAGGTCGGCCGAGGGGAACGGCCACAGCGTGATCGGCCGCAGCAGCCCGGCCCGCACGCCGGCCCGACGCAGCGACGCGACCGCCGAGCGCGCGATGCGGGCAGCGAGGCCGAAACCGGCGATCAGGTACTCCGCGTCCCCGGCCTGGGTCTCCTCGAACAGGACCTCCCGGCGCTCGACCTCGCGGTACTTCTCCTGCAGCCTCAGGTTGAGCTTCTCGAGAGCGTCCTCGGGATTGAGGCGCATCGAGGCCACGAGGTGCGTGTCCCTCCCCGCGGCGCCCGTCAGGGCCCAGGAGCTCTTGTCGAACGTCCGGCCTGTCGGCTCGGGCAGCACGACGGGCTCGGACATCTGGCCGACGAAGCCGTCGCCCAGGATCATTACCACCATCCGGTACTCGTCGGCGAGGTCGAAAGCCTTCACCGTGAGATCCGCCAGCTCCTGCACCGAGGCGGGGGCGAGCACGATGCACCGGTAGTCGCCGTGGCCGCCGCCCTTCACCGCCTGGAAGTAGTCGCCCTGGGCGCCGGCGATGTTGCCCAGCCCGGGCCCGCCGCGCATCATGTTGACCACCACCGCCGGCAGCTCCGCGCCGGACAGGTAGGAGATCCCCTCCATCTTGAGGCTGATGCCCGGCGAGGAGGAGGAAGTCATAGCCCGGGCCCCCGCGGCAGCGGCGCCGAAGACCATGTTGATGGCAGCGACCTCGCTCTCGGCCTGAATGAACGTGCCGCCGACCTTGGGCATCCGTGCCGCGAAGTAGGCGGGCACCTCGTTCTGGGGGGTGATCGGGTAGCCGAAGTAGAACCGGCAGCCCGCGATGATGGCCGCCTCGCCGAGCACCTCGTTGCCCTTCATCAACGTGCGTTCGGCCATGGGCTAGCCCTCCCCCGCCGCGACGAACCTCACCACACGGATCGCCGCGTCGGGGCAGATGATCGCACACGACTGGCAGGCCGTGCACCGTTCGGGGTCGAAGCACTGCGCGAACGGCAGGCCCTGCGCGTTGAACTGCTCCTTCGAGAGGGCAATGATCTTCTCGGGGCAGGCGCCAACGCACAGGCCGCAGCCTTTGCATCGCTCGCGGTCGATATCCGTCCGTCCTCTTGACACGTATCGATCTCCTCGCCCATGATGATTTCCCAAGGTAGCACTTTCTCCACGTCGACGCAACCAAGCCGCCTTTTCGCGGTGGAGTGACGTACGGCGACGAGACCACGACCAAGGAGGACGTCAGTGGCTACGTTCCAGGAACTGTCGGAGGCAATCCAGAAAGGCCAAGCCCCGAAAGCCAAGGAGATCACCCAGACGCTGCTCGGCGAGAAGAAGCCCGCGGGCGAAATCCTCAACAAGGGTTTGCTGGACGGGATGGACAAGATCGGCCAGCGGTTCAAGGCCAACGAGGTCTACATCCCCGAGGTCCTCATCGCTGCCCGGGCGATGAACGCCAGCATGGACATCCTGAAGCCCGAGCTCGTGAAGGCCGGCGTGAAGCCGATCGGCAAGATCCTCATCGGCACCGTCAAGGGCGACCTGCACGACATCGGCAAGAACCTCGTGAAGATGATGGCCCAGGGCGCCGGCATCGAGGTGATCGACTGCGGAATCGACGTGTCGCCCGACAAGTTCCTCCAGGCCTTCAAAGACAACCCGGACGCCAAGGCGGTGGGCCTGTCCGCGCTGCTGACCACCACGATGACCGGCATGAAGGAAATCATCGACCGGTTCGAGAAGGAAGGCCTGCGCAAGAAGGTCAAGTTCATGGTGGGCGGCGCGCCTCTCACCGACCAGTACGCGAAGGAGATCGGCGCCGACGGCTACGCGCCCGACGCCGCCAGCGCGGCCGACAAGTTCAAGGCGTTCCTCCGCGCCTGAGCGCGAACCCCTGGAGATGCAGACGGCGGGCCGCGGGGCCCACCGTTTCATTTCAAGCCCTTGGACTCACTGCGACGGCGCGTAGTAGCCTGCCTCGTCGCGGCCGCTCGTCTTCTGCAGGGTAACCTCGACCTCGACGGGAAGGTATCGCTGCCCGAACTCCGCGTCGCTCGGCGAGGTGTAGCGAATGGTGTACCGCGCCGTTTCCCGGGCTTTCACGGCGGCCAGCACCTCCCGCATTCCACCCGCCGCGTTCACGCTGACGATCCGGCCGCCGCTCTGCGCGGCGAGCCAGGCCAGGTCCTCGTCCACGCCTGCAGGCCCGAAGTACACGGGATAGAAGGCGATCTCGTTCGCCTGGAGGCAGGCGGAGAGCTCGGTGATCGAGTACCCCCGCCACGGATCCGGGCCGACGGAGCCCGCCGTGAAAAAGACCACGGCACGCCGTGCACCGGTCGAGGCGGCGACGAGGCCGTCCGCGGCCAGGCGAAGCCCGGCATCGAATCGCCAGGAGGCAGCTGCCGTGGCCTGGAAGGCGGCCTTCACGAAGCGGAGGCGCGTCTCCCCGTAGTCGGCCTCGCGCACGGCGCGCTCGCCCGCGGACACGGCCGAGAGCCGGCCGTCGGCCGTCACCAGCCGGTGGAGCTCTTCAGCGGCACGTTCGGCGGCGGTCCGCTCCCGCTCCAGGGCCGGCGATCGTTCGACCAGCAGCGCCACATCGGGTGCCGCGGGTCGGCGCACGAGCTCGGTCCTGCCGACCGAGAACCTGCCCTCGGTGACGACGAAATTGTCGATCGAGAGGCCGACGACGGGTTTCCCCGCCCGGGTCTCGACCGCCACGTCGAGGAAGACCTCGGGGTACTTCACCGCGTTCACCCGGTCGACGCGCACCCACAGACCCGTGTACAGGGACCCGGTGTCGGCGAGGAGCACGATCCTGCTGCCGTCGAAATCCGCGGCGAGGATCTCCCCGTTCGCAGCCTGAACGACATGCACGACCCGATCGGCCGCCGAGCCCGCATCCCCGAGGGGGAACCACGTCTCGCGCTCGAGGTCGCCCGCGAGCAGGCGGCCGTCGTCGGCCACGAGCAGCGTGCCGTCGGCCGAGAACGACAGGCCTTCGGGGGATTTGAGTGCGCCCTCCCCGATGGTCCCGAGGCGGTTCCCGCTGAGGTCGAACACCACGATCCTGCCGGCACCCTTCTCGCTGACGTAAACCATGCCGTCGCGCACGGCGATGCCCGAAGGACCGGCGAGGCCATCCACGGCGAGGATGAAGGAACCCTGCAGATCGAAGGCCACGACCCGGCTGTTGCCCCAGTCGGTCACCCAGATCCGGCCCCGGCTGTCCGCGGCGAGGTATTGGGGACCCAGCAGCGACGACGAGGCCCTGCCGGGGCCGGGGCTCGCTCCCGTGGCCGAAGCCATGATATTCCCGCCGAACTCGGCCATCCGGTCGCCCCGGGCGTTGAGCCGGACGATACGGTTGGCCCCGTACTCGCTTACGAAGCAGGTCCCGTCAGCGTTGGGCAAGGCGTCGAACGGGCGGTCCAGGCCTCCCGGACCTCCGCGCAGGACTGCGAGCAGCCGGTTGTTCGCATCGTAGTGGAGGACCTCGTTGGAGCCGAAGGCCGCCACGAAGAACGTACCGTCCGCGAGGGGACGCACGGCGGTGGGGCGTTTGAATGCGTGGCCGCCCCTCGCCGCTCCGTCCAGGCTGACGGACACCACGTACTTCCGCTCGACGGGCAGGTCAGGGGCGATGCCCGCCCTGGCGCGCACCAGCTGCAGCTGATCAGTCAGCAGGGGCGTGGCTTTACCGGAAGCGGCGAGCCGGTCCCACGCCTCGAGCGCCTCGGGCACGTAGCCGGACTTCAGCAGTGCCCTGCCCAGCCAGTCGAGCGCGCGCGTGTTGGAAGGATCAATGCCGATCGCCTTCTCGAAGGCGAGCACCGCATCGTTGTACATGCCCCGGTGCCACGCGAGCACGCCCCAGCGCAACTCGGTCTCCGAGCGAGCGGCCGCGAGATCGATGCCCTGGGCTGTGAGGGTGGTTGTCAGGACGATGCAGAGAAGGACTGCGATGTGCAGCGGCTTCACGGCTCGCAGTATAGGGAAATCAGGCGTAGGTATCTACGGCATGCTCGGCGTTCACGACGGGCCGGATGTTCCCCCTGATGCCGAGATAGAGGATCGACTTGATCTCCTCCGCCTTGATGATCGGCATCTCTTCGATCGGGGTGGTCGGCACGCTTGGAAGCGCCATGCTCTCGATTTTCATGATCCTGCTCCTATACTGCTTGTCGACGATCCGGCGTGGAGCTTGAGAGAAAAAAAAGCCATGCTGCCGGCGGCGTTGCGGAGGGCTCAGGGTCGGCGCGCTTCACATCCCTGTGCGCGCCGACCTCCGGCCATCCATGGCCTATGCAGGACTGCCCCGCTTCAGGGCATCGAGAATTTCGCGCAGGTGCACCGCGATCTCCCGGTTGCCGGGGGCGAGGTCGAGGGCGCGCCGGAGCGAGGCCTTGGCTTCGGTGAGATTACCGGCGCGGTAATACGCCCACCCGAGGCTGTCGAGGTATGCGGGGTTGCGGGGGTGAAGCTCCACGGCTTGCCGGCAGAGCTTGATGCCCCGGGGCAGGTCGAGCCTCTCCTCGCAGCTGATGAACCCGAGCGAGTTCATGGCGTTGGCATTGCGGGGGTCGATCTCCAGGGCCTTCGTGAGCGCCTCGACCGCCTCCGCGGCTTTCCCTTGCGCGTAGAGCACGTAGCCGAGCGCCGCGAAGGCCTGCGAGGACTGCAGCATGTCGCAGACCTTGGCGAACTCGAACTGGGCCAGCCGGTAGCGCGCGGTGATGGCGTACACGTAGCCGAGCACCATGCGGCTCTGCATGGTGTGGAAGAAACTGAACCCCGAAGTGACGACCTTCTCGAGGCTGAGCAGCGCCTCCTCGTACCGCGCGAGCTGGGTGAGGGCGAGCCCGAGGTAGTAGTCGAGCTCGGGGCTGGGCGGCAGCTCTTTCTCGGCCTCCCGGAACTCGGCGAGCGCCTGCTCGAACCGGTGTGCGTGGTAAAGCCGGATGCCCGCCTCGAGATGCTTGTTCATCTGAAGGGCGCCTCCCGGTAGCGCTCCTCGATCGGGTCGTGGTACGCGGGGTGCACGTGCACCGGGGTGATCGAGACGAACCCCCGGTTGACCGCGTCGCAGTCCGAGCCCTCCTCCAGGCGCGCGTCGGGCAGTGGACCGCCGATGAAGCAGAACAGGTCATGGTTCGGGGCCGTGTAGGTCTTGAGCTCGTCACGGTAGATGCGCCGCGAGGGGAAGGTGATCATCGGCGTGGCGCGGGAGCACTCCGTGTTCGGGAAGTTGATGTTGATGAAGTGGTCCTCGTCCCAGAGCTGCCGGAAGGTCTCGAGGTTGCGCAGCGTGAAATCGGCCGCGCACTGGAAGTCGAACGGCGGGGCGTACGCACCGACGGACAGCGCCACCCCGGGCCGACCCATGAGAGCCGCCTGCCGTGCACCGCCGGCAGTGCCCGAGTAAAGGATGTCGGTGCCGAGGTTCGGCCCGTGGTTGATGCCCGACAGCACGATGTCCACGGGGCCCGGCACGAGCCCGAGCAGGGCCACGAGCACGCAGTCCGCCGGGGTGCCCCGGCAGCTGAACGTGCGCTCCCCGGTGGCGCGCACCCGGATGGAATCCTTGAGGGTGATGGCGTTCGAGGTGCCGCTCTGCTCGCTCTCGGGCGCGACGATCCACACCTCGTGCGCGGTCCCGATCGTGCGCGCGAGCGTCGCGAGGCCGGTCGCCTCCAAGCCGTCGTCGTTCGTCAGCAAGAGGCGCACGGCCTAGATCCTGCTCTCGAGCACCCGGGCGCCGCCGCAGGGACGGCACAGGTAGATCTCGGGCCGGAAGCCGAAGATGCGCTCGTACGCCGTGATGTGCTCCCGGTAGCGGGGAATGGCCTCCTCCTCCACGAGCGTCACGGTGCAGCCCCCGAAACCCGCCCCGGTGAGGCGCGAGCCATAGACGCCCTCGGTCTCCTGCGCCCGCTTCACCAGCCAGTCCAGCTCGGGGCAGGACACCTCGTAGAGGTCGCGCAAGCTCTCGTGCGACCGGTTCATCAGCTTCCCGAAGGCAACGAGGTCGTGGTGACGCAGCGCCTCCTCGGCCTCCAGGACGCGCTGGTTCTCCTCGACCACGTGGAGGCAGCGCTTGCGCGTCGTCTCGGGGATCTCGCCCATGCTGTCCCGCAGGTCGTCGGGGGTGAAGTCGCGCAGTGCGGTGCCCGGCTTGCGCAGCGAGAGCAGGTCGACGCACCGGCGGCACTCCTCGCGCCGGCGATTGTACTCCGAGTCTACGAGCCCGTGCGGCACCCGGGAGTTGGTGATGCAGATCCGGGCCGTCTTGAGGCTGAGCGGCACGAAGTGGTAGGTCAGCCACCGGGCGTCGAGGAACATGGCGTGCCCCTCCTTCGCCATCCGGGAGATGAACTGGTCCATGATGCCGCACTTCACGCCGACGAACTCGTTCTCGGCGTGCTGCGCCAGGCGTGCGAGCTCCTCCCGGCCCATCTCGATGCCGAACGCCGTCTGCACCGCGAGGGCGGTGGCCACCTCGAGGGCGGCCGACGAGGAGAGGCCCGCTCCCTGCGGTACGTCCCCGTGGATCGTGACGTCCATCCCCCCGAGCTCGTGACCGCGCTCGGCGAACTCGTTGATGATCCCCTTCGGGTAGTTGGCCCAGCGGTCCTCCTTGCGGTACTTCAGGACGGGCAGCGACGCGCGCTTGCGGTCCTTGTAGTCCACCGAGTAGAAGTGCAGCTGGGTGTCGGACCGGCGGGACAGGGCCACCCGGATGGAGAAGTCGATCGCCATCGGGAAGACGTACCCCTCGTTGTAGTCGGTGTGCTCGCCAATGAGGTTCACGCGGCCGGGAGCCGAGGCGATCACCTCGGGCTGCCGCCCGTACTCCTCCGCATGGCTCTGCTTGACCACATCCATTGAGTACTCCCGCCTGAAGGTGCGTGAACGAGGATTTCGGGCAGTATAGCGGAGGAGGAGAAAGAATTCAATATAAATCAGCTCCCCTGTCGAAGATGAGAGCAGCATGGATACACTTCCGCAGTGGCTCCAATACGGTGATCAAGTTTCCCTGCCCTCCCGGGCCGACCTGTACGGGCCCGGCGATGCTCCGGGCGACCGGCCGATCTTCTACGTCGTGGCCGGAATGGTGCGGCTCGAGTTCACGCTCTCCGGCTCCCGGGTCCCGCTGTACCTGGTGCCCGACTCGGTGTTCGGCCTGGTCGAGGTGCTGGCCGAGTGCAGCCGCCTGTGCCGCGTGCTGACCACGGAGCGCACGATCCTGTACCGGTGGGATCTCGAGGGGTTCTTCACCGCCGCCGGCGTATCCTGGGAGCTCGCCCTCAACGCGACGACCTGCCTCACCCGAGAACTCCGCATCCTGAACGCGGAGTTCGAGGACCGGGTCGGGACCGGGGGACGCTGATGGACGCCTACGACGACATCATGAAGATCGCCTTCCAGGGCGAGGAAGCCATCGACGATGCGGTGGTCGAGAAGTTCGGCAAGCGGTTCCGCGACAAGCAGGTCATCATCCGCGAGGGTGACATCCAGCAGAAAATCTTCTGGGTCCTCGGGGGTGAGGTCTACGTGACCCGGCGGGTCGGCGACCGGTACAAGGTGCTTGCCACCCTCGGGAAGGGCGAGATCATCGGCGAGATGAGCTTCTTCGACAAGTCCGTGCGCTCGGCCACGGTCATTGCGAAGGGCGACGTGCACGTGCTCGAGTTCACCCGGGAGAACTTCGCGGACATCTACGCCGCGAGCCCCCAGTGGATGAGGCGCCTCCTCGTCTCGCTCGCGAAGCGCATCCGCGGGATGGTGGAGAAGCTCACTTAAGAGCCCGCAGGGCGTCGGCGGGTTCCGCGCAACCGCACAGGCTCAATGCCTTGCCGTAGGCCTCTGCCCATCCTGTACCGATCGCCGATGCCGCGTACGGTGCTGGGGTTCCGTGGAGTTACAACGGGAGCGGGGCAACGACCCGAACCTTCCCGCGCTAGCAAGCCGCCGGCATGGCATGCGGTGACCGGCTTGATGGACAACTCACGGCGCTTCCGGGATAATCGCCCCGGATGCCGATACTTGTCGCGCTGATCTGTTTTCCGCTCCTCGCGGCGATCATCCTGCTCGCGGTTCGCGGCGAAGCGGCCCGATCGGTCATCGTCATCGTCGCCTCGATCGCGATCGCCGGCGGCGCCATCAGTCTCGTCGTCACCCACTTCCCCCTCGAGCGGGGGGCGTTTCCGATTCCCTCCGAGTACTCGAACGCGGGCCTCCTCGCCCTGGAGCTCGCCCTCGCGGCCTGCTTCTTCGCGTGCGGCATCCGGGGCAGGCGTCCGTTCGTCTGCCTGCTCGCCACGCTGCAGGCCTCGGGTTCGATCGTCCTCGAAGCCCTCTTCAGCGACCGGATCGGCTTCGAACACGCCCTCTCCGCGGACAAGCTTTCCGTGATCATGGCCCTCATCGTGGGTGTGGTGGGGGGCCTCATCGCGGTCTACAGCCTCGGCTACCTCAGGAGCTACCACGAACACCACCGGGAGTTCCGCGACCGGCGACGTTTCTACCAGTTCCTCCAGTTTGCCTTCCTCTCCGCCATGTTCGGTGTCCTGTTCTCAGACAGCCTCGCCCTCCTGCACGCCTTCTGGGAGGCGACGACGCTGTGCTCCTTCCTGCTCATCGGCTACGACGAGACCCCGGCGTCGCGCCGCAACGCGTTCCTCGCCCTGAACCTGAACATGCTCGGCGGACTCGCCTTCTCGGGCGCCATCATTGCACTCGCCGCGACCGGCGGGCCGATGAGGCTCGATTCACTCGCCGGCCTCGAGGGATCAGCCGTCCTCATCCCGGCAGCCCTGCTCGCGTTCGCGGGCTTGGTGAAATCCGCCCAACTCCCCTTCTCCCCGTGGATGCTCGGCGCCATGGCGGCCCCGACGCCCGCGTCGGCGCTCCTCCACTCCAGCACCATGGTGAAGGCGGGCGCGTACCTCGTCGTGCGCCTCGCCCCCGTGCTCTCGGGTACGCTCGCCGGCGTCATGGTCGCGCTCGTGGGAGGCCTCACCTTCCTCCTCGCCTCCCTCGCCGCCGTCTCGCAGGCCGACGCCAAGCGGGTGCTCGCCTGGTCCACCATCGCGAACCTCGGGCTCATCGTGCTGTGCGGGGGGGTGGGAACCTACGAGGCGGTCTGGGCCGCGATTCTGCTGATCCTGTTCCACGCGATCACCAAGGCGCTGATGTTCCTCTGCGTGGGCACCTTCGAGCAGACAACGGGTACCAGGACCATCGAGGGGATGTCCGGCCTCATCCTGAGCATGCCGCGGCTTTCCATCATGATGCAGATCGGGATCGCCGGAATGTTCCTCGCGCCCTTCGGCATGCTGGTGAGCAAGTGGGCCGTCCTGCGGGCCCTGGTCGACTACAATCCGCTCCTCGCAGTGTTCGTGGTGTTCGGGAGCGCCGCCACCCTCTTCTTCTGGGTGAAGTGGATGGGCATGCTCGTCGAAGTGACGAAGACGCACCGCAACCTCGAGGGCGGGATCGCGGCGCGGGAGTGGATCGCCCTGGGCGGGCTCGCCGCACTCACCGTGGCCCTGTGCGGGTGCTACCCCCTGATCTCCTCGCTGCTCATCGAGCCGTACGTGATGAGCGTCTACGGAAGGATCACGACCATGAGCCAGGGCAACCTCGTGATCATGTCGATCATGCTCGGGCTGGTCGCCCTGTTCCCCTTCACCTTCTTCGTCTACGGCCGGCGCGTGAAGGTCGTGGAGGCCTACCTGGGTGGCGCGAACGCGGACTCCAGCTTCGGCTTCCAGGGCGCGGGCGGCGAGGTGAAGGGCGTGGAGATCAGCAACTATTACCTCGGCGGCATCTTCGGCGAGCGGACCCTGCTCATGGCGGGGGTCATCGCGGGAGCGGCCCTGGTGCTCGTCATGTTCGGAGTGGCCCTATGAGGGACCGACCGTGAGCCTCCTCGAGACCCTCGCGGCAGTCGGCATCTACCTCGTCGCGGCCCCGCTCGTGGGCGGCCTCCTCGCGGGCGTCGACCGGAAGGTGAGCGCGCGCCTCCAGGGGCGATGGGGCCCGCCTGTGGTTCAGCCCTTGTACGACGTCATCAAGCTCTGGCGCAAGGAGAACATCGTCGTCCGCAGGTCGCAGAGCTTCTACGTTTACTTCTTCTTCTTGTTCACGGTGTTTACGGGCGGACTGTTCTACTCCGGCGGCGACCTCCTGCTCACGATCTTCGCCCTCACCCTCGCGGGGATCTTCCTCGTGCTCGGGGCATACAAGGCGAGCTCTCCGTACAGCTTCCTCGGCGCCGAGCGGGAGCTGATCCAGATGATGGCCTACGAGCCCATGGTGCTGCTCACGGCGATCGGCATGTACCTGGTGACGGGGAGCTTCTTCGTGGGCGACATCGTCCGCTACCGCCATTTGCTCGTGCTCTCGACGCCGGGCCTGTTTCTCGGCTTCGTCTTCATCCTCCTGTTCAAGATGCGCAAGAGCCCCTTCGACCTCGCCGCCTCGCACGCCGCGCACCAGGAGATCGTGCGCGGCGTGACGACGGAGTTCTCGGGCCGGACCCTCGCGCTCATCGAGATCGCGCACTGGTACGAGACGGTCGTGGTCTTCGGCGTGGTCGCCCTGTTCTTCGCCGCTGTCCCATGGGCGGCCGTGGTGGCCACGGCGGCGGTCTACCTCGCGGTGATCCTCGTGGACAATGTCTTTGCCCGGGTGAAGTGGCCGCTCGCCCTTGCGAGCGCGTGGATCGTGGCCGCGACGCTCGGCGTCGGGAACATCCTCGTGGTGTTCTTTCTTCGGTGAGGGAGAGCTAAAGATGCGGGCGTTCGTGCGGTCGCCATGGGTCCTGCACTACGACGCCTCGAGCTGCAACGGCTGCGACATCGAGGTGATCGCCAGCCTCACCCCCCTCTACGACCTGGAGCGGCTTGGGATCCTCAACACGGGGAACCCGAAGCACGCCGACATCTTCCTGGTCACCGGCTCCGTGAACGCGCAGAACGTTAAGGTGATCCAGACCCTCTACGAGCAGATGCCCGAGCCGCGGGCCGTCGTCGCCGTGGGCACCTGCGCCACCTCGGGGTGCGTGTTCCGCGAATGCTACAACGTCATGGGCGGCGTGGACACCGTGCTGCCGGTCGACGTCTACGTCCCCGGCTGCGCGGTTCGGCCCGAGTCCATCATCGACGGCATCCTCCAGGCGGCGCAGGCTCTGGAGCGCAAGCGGGTGTTCCTGCGCTCCCTGCGGGGGAGGGCCGGCGCCGTCGTCGTCGAGCGGGCGTTCGCCGGCGACGCGCCCGAGATCCTCGCCCTGCAGAAGATCGTGTTCCAGAACGAGGCGGAGATGTATGACGACTACACCCTCACGCCCCTGAAGCAGACCCTCGACGACCTGCACGCGGACTTCCAGCACCGCGTCTTCCTCAAGGCCGTTGTGGGAGGAAAGATCGTCGGCTCGATCCGCGGCCGGCTCGAAGGCGACACGGCCGACATCGGTTGGCTCATCGTGCACCCCTACTTCTGGGGACGCGGGATCGGCCCACGACTGGTGGGGGAGATCGAGGCGCACTTCCCCACGGCGCGCCGGTTCGAGACGTTCATGGGCGAACGCAGCCGCTACACCATGGTCCCCTTCACGGAGCACGGCTACGTGCCGGTGCGGCAGGTGAAGGTCACCGAGCATCGCGACCGCGTGTACTTCGAGAAGCGGAGGGACGCCGGCGGCGTCGGGGGGGACCCGGCATGATCGAGCGGCAGAGCATCGAGGAGATACCCGCTGTCGCCCTTCTGGAACGGGTCCAGCTCCTGAAAGCCGACGGATGGCGCCTGGTGCAGATCTGCTGCACGCGCCTCGTCGCCGACCAGGAGGTGAGCTACAGCTTCGACCGCGAAGGCACGCTCGCCACGCTGCGTGTGCGCGTGCCCATCCGCGACCCCGAGTTGCCGAGCATCTCGTCGTTCTACTGGAGCGCGTTCCTGTACGAGAACGAGATGCACGACCTCTTCGGGCTGAAGGTGTTGGGCATGGCCGTCGACTACCGCGGCCACCTGTTCACGACCCTCGTGCCCACTCCGTTCGTGACGAAGGAGCCCGACCATGGGGACTAGGACCATCGTCCCCTTCGGGCCGCAGCACCCGGTGCTCCCCGAGCCGCTTCACCTCGACCTCGTGCTGGAGGACGAGAAGGTGGTGGAGGCGGTGCCACGGATCGGGTTCGTGCACCGGGGATTCGAGAAACTCGTCGAGCGGAAGGACTTCACCGAGATGGTCCACGTGGCCGACCGGATCTGCGGGATCTGCGCCTTCATCCACTCCCTCGCTTACTGCCAGGGCATCGAGGCGGTCATGGGCATCGAGGTACCACCCCGCGCCGCGCACCTGCGCACGATCTGGGCTGAGCTCGCCCGCCTCTCCAGCCACCTGCTGTGGCTCGGCCTCATGGCGGACGCCTGCGGCTTCGAGAGCCTCTTCATGCAGTGCTTCCGCCTGCGGGAGAGGATCGTCGATATGCTCGAGGAGACCACCGGCAGCCGGATCATCCTCGGCGTCTGCAAGATCGGCGGGGTGCGTCGGGACGTCGACGAGGCGACCCTGCAGCAGATCCTCCGGCGCCTGGACGACCTCGTCCCGCTGATGCACGGGGCGGCGGAGGTGTTTCTACAAGATGATTCGGTGAAGCACCGCCTGGTGGGGATCGGGGTGATCACGAAGGAGCAGGCGCACGGCCTCGGGTGCGTCGGCCCGGTGCTGCGCGCGAGCGGCGTGCGGCAGGACACCCGGCTCCAGGGCTACGCCGCGTACGGGAGCCTCGAGCTCGAGCCCGTGGTGGAGAGCGCAGGGGACTGCTACGCGCGCTGCGCGGTGCGCATCGGGGAGCTGTTCCAGTCCGTGGAGCTCATCATCCAGGCCGTTGGGAGGATCCCGCCGGGCGAGGTGGACGTGCGCGTCTCGGGCTATCCCAACGGCGAGTACTTCTCGCGCTGCGAGCAGCCACGCGGCGAGGTGATCCACTACGTGAAGGGCGACGGCACCCGCTACCTCCAGCGCTACCGCGTGCGCACGCCGACCTTCGCCAATGTGCCCGCCCTGGTCACGATGCTGCAGGGGTGCGATCTCGCCGACGTGCCGGTCCTCGTCCTCACCATCGATCCCTGCATCAGCTGCACGGAGCGCTAGGAATGGCGCTCTTCGGGATGGCGCGGACGGTCGTCGGGAACTTCTTCTCCCGCCCGGCGACGCGTCGCTACCCCTCGCCGCAGCGCGAGCCGCACGTGACCCCGCGCAGCCGCGGAAAGCTCGAGATCGACATCGCGGCGTGCATCTTCTGCGGCGCCTGCGCGAAGCGCTGCCCGACGGCCGCCCTCGTCGTCACGAGGGCGGAGAGGGAGTGGAGCATCGACCGGCTGCGGTGCTGCACCTGCAACGCCTGCGTGGAGGTCTGCCCGAAGAAGTGCCTCGCGATGAGTCCGCGGCCTCCGGCTCCCACGGTCACGAAGGACAAGGAAGCGTTCCGGCAGCCGCCGGCCGGCGGGATGGGATAGGAGCCCGTCGGGTCCGGGCGATATACTGGCTCCGATGCCCCGGGTGTCCGTTCACTTCCGCGATGGTCTCGAGGAGCTGCTCCCGCGACGACGGAAGGCGCCGGTCGACGTCGCCGCGCCGCCCGACTCGACCGCCGTGGCGATCGTCGAGGATCTCGGAATCCCCCACACCGAGGTGGGTTCCCTCCTCGTCAACGGGAGGCCCGCTGGCCTCATGGTCCGGCCGGCCGACGGCGACGAGCTGACCGTGCACCCCTTCGGGCAGGAAGCCGAGCGGGACATGGGGTCTCCGCGGTTCGTCCTCGATGTGCATCTCGGAAGGCTGGCAAGGCTCCTGCGCCTTCTCGGGTTCGACGCCGAGTGGTCGCGTGACGCCGATGACGCGGAGCTTGCCGCGACCGCCAGCCGGGAAAACCGGATCCTTTTAAGCCGGGACCGTGGACTCTTAAAACGCCGTGAAGTGAGGAGGGGGTGCCTGGTGCGATCGCAGGATCCGCGGCTCCAGCTCGACGAGGTGACGGAGCGCTACCGCCTGCGCGGCCATCTCGCACCCTTCAGCCGGTGCCTTATCTGTAATGCGCCGCTCGACCGCCCCGACGCTGCGCCCACCGGCCCGAACGGCAGCCCCGCAGGAGGATGTCCGTCGTGCGGCCGGCGGTACTGGCGGGGGTCTCACTGGCAGCAGCTGAATGCGATCGTTGAGGAGATCCGGGGCGGCGCTGAGCACGCGGGTTAAGTCCGCCGTGCCGCGTTGCCCCT
>JAPLSM010000049.1 GCA_026398635.1 Spirochaetota bacterium
GCCAATCCTATACTGGCAGGCATGGATCTGAACCTCACCTTCCTCGGGGCCGCGCGGTGCGTGACCGGTTCGCGTTACCTTCTGGACACCGGCCGCTCCCGCGTGCTCGTCGACTGCGGCCTGCAGCAGGAACGCGACCTCCAGGGACGGAACTGGGATCCCCTGCCGATGCCCCCCGACCGCCTGGACGCCGTGCTCCTGACCCACGCGCACCTCGACCATTGCGGACTGCTGCCCCGGCTGGTGAAGCAGGGGTTCCGGGGGTCGGTGTTCTGCACCGCACCGACAGCCGAGATCGCCCGCATCGTGATGCTCGACTCGGCGCGGATCCAGGTGGAGGACGTTGAGCACAAGCGGTGGCGCCACGAGAAAAAGGGCCTCACGCTGCCGCGTCCACCGGTGCCGCTGTACACCGAGGAGGACGCCGAGAAGGCGGGACAGCGGTTCTCGATCGTCGAGCTCGGGAAAACCGTGCGGGTCGCCGACGGGGTGGAGGCGGAGTTCTTCGAGGCCGGTCACATCCTCGGGTCAGCCTCGATCCGGGTGCGCGCGGGAACCGGGACCGAGGCGCCCACGGTCCTCTTCTCGGGCGACATCGGCCGGTGGAACAAGCCCTTCCTCAACGATCCCGCACCCTGCGACGAGGCGGACTGGGTGCTGATGGAATCCACCTACGGGGACAGCCTCCATGGGCCGGAGGACACCATCGAGGGCGAGTTCCGAGACATCCTGAACGCAGCCGTCGGCGCGGGGGGCAACGTCGTCATCCCCAGCTTCGCCATCGAGCGGTCACAGGAACTGCTCTATTACCTCAACCGCCTGCAGCGTGCGAAGCAGGTGCCGCTCGTGCCCGTGTTTCTCGACAGCCCCATGGCGACCCGGGTGACGGAGGTCTTCTCCCATCATCCCGGGTATCTCGACGCTGAGATGAGGGACCTCATCGCGCGCGACGCCTCGCCGTTCGAACTGTCGAGCCTCGTGATGGCGCGCACGTCCCAGGAATCGAAGGCGATCAACGCGATCCGTGGCACCGCGGTCATCATCGCCGGCGCGGGCATGTGCACGGGTGGACAGATCAAGCACCACCTGGTACGCAACCTCCCGCGCCGTGAATCCACCGTGCTGTTCGTGGGCTACCAGGCAGCCGGCACCCTCGGCCGGGAGATCCTCGACGGGGCGAAGAGCGTTCGAGTGCTCGGCGATCAGGTGCCGGTGCGCGCCAAGGTCGCCCGCATCGCCGGCTTCTCGGCCCACGCGGACCGCGACGAGCTGCTGCGGTGGTCCTCAGCGATCCGCCGCCCGCCGAAGGGTGTCTTCGTGGTGCACGGCGAGCCGGAGGTCGCGGAGGGCTTCAGCCAGACCCTCGCCAAACGGACGGGATGGCCGACCTCGGTGCCCTCGGCGGGGGACTCGGTCGACCTTAATACTTGAACGTGCTTTCGCCGATGAACTCGCGAAGGATCGAGTCGGGCGGCACCCAGCGGGGGTTGAGGGAAGCGAAGTTCGCGAGGAACCCGAGCAGGCTCCGGGCATCCTGGTACTCGGGCTGGTCCGGCGGCACCGAGGCGAGCAGGGGCTCGGCGAGCACCTTGAGCACCGCCAGCTCGTAGTCGAGCGCGGAGTTAAACGCGGAGTCCGCGCCGTTCTGGAACGGGAAGATGTTGTGGTCCTCGCCCCGGCGCACGGATGGCCACATCCGCAGCGTGGTGAGCGCATCGTGCCCGCGGAACTGGCTGTCGCGAACGAGGCGCCGCACCAGCCGGTTGTCCGTGGTGGGGATCCGGTTGTGGTCGTCGAGGTTGAGCTGGGTGAGCGCGGACACGTACACGAGGTACTTCGCCTCGCGGGGAACCGCGGGCGTGAGCTCCCCGTTGAGGCCGTGGATTCCCTCGAGGATCAGCACGGCGCGTTCGGGAAGCCTCAGGCGCGCACCCCCGGGCCGCCGCGACCCGGTGTGGAAATCGAAGGAGGGCAGCTCCACCTCGTCGCCCCGCATCAGCGCGAGCAGGTGCTCGTTCAACAGCGCCACGTCGAGCGCGGCCAGGGCCTCGTAATCGGGGGCGCCCTGGTCGTCCTTCGGCGTTCGGTCCCGGTCGAAGAAGTAGTCATCGAGGGAGATCGTCATCGGGTTGCGTCCCACGACGCGCAGCTGGACCATGAGGCGCTTGGAGAAGGTCGTCTTGCCCGAGGAGGAGGGGCCGGCGATCAGCACGATGCGCACCGTGTCGCGCCGGGCATTGACGCGGTCGGCGATCTCGGCGATCTTTCGGTCCTGCAGGGCCTCGGCCACCTCGATGAACTCGCGGATGCCCCCGTCGCGCACCAGGCCGTTCAACCGGCCGACCGAGCCGACGCGCAGGATCTTGCCCCAGCGCTTGTACTCCCGGTAGATCGAGACCAGCACGGGGTTTTCGACGAAGGGGCCCATGGCGAGCGGCGTCTCCTCGGGCGGATACCGCAGCAGGAGGCCGGGGGGGAAAGGCATCAGGGCGAAGGCCCTGAGCACGCCCGTGGACGGCACGAGCGGGCCGTGATCGAGGTCGAGGGCGCCGGAGCACGCGTTCACCCGCACGACGGGCTCCCCGCGGCCCCGCAGGAGCAGGGCGGTGTCGGGCTGGCCGTTCTCTTCGAAGTACGCGACCGCCTCGGCCCAGGCGAGACGCGCGCATTCGACGGGCCGGTCCGCGGTGACGAGTGCGCGCATGCGCTCGTGCAGCGCGGCCACGTCGGCGTCGGCCACCTCCTCGGCGTCCTCGAACCAGTAGAGGTACCCGTGGCCGAGAGAGTGCCCGATCACCAGCCGCCGTCCGGGGAACTGCTGGCGGGCGGCCAGCGAGAGCAGGAAGCAGAGCGACCGACGGTAGACGGTGAGGCCCGTACGGCTCGCCAGTTCGACGGGCGCCAGCGTGCAGGAGACGACGAGCTCGCCGGCCAGGCTGACCAGCTCGTTGTTGGCGAGCGCGGCGACGAGAGGGGAGGCGGTGCGGGGGAAGGCGGGGTCCGCAGCCGCTTCCCGCACGGGCGTGCCCGCGGGGAAGGACCGCTCGACCCCCGAGGGGTAGCGGACAGTCACCATCAGGTCCTGCCCAGTTCCTTGACCTCCGCCGGCGTGAGCGCGCGGACCACGGAGACACCGCCCGCCTCCTCGCTCTGCAGGAGGAGCGTCTTCGTGGGCCGCTTCCCCGCCGGATCAGCCAGCACCCGCACGACGGGGCAGCGGGGTCGGGCCGGGTCGGTGCGGATGACCACGCCCTTTCCGTCGTTGGACAGCAGCACGTGCGTGCCGATCGGGTACACCGACAGCGTGAATACGAGAGCTTTCAATACCCGGTCGTCGTACTGCTTCCGGTTTTTCTGCAGCAGCTCACGGATGGCCGTGTGCATGTCGAACGAGGCAACCCGGAAGGGCCGGGGAGAGACCATGGCTTCGAACGAGCAGGCGACCGCGATGATACGGGCGTACTCCGTGATCTGGTCGCCGGAGAGCCCGCGCGGGTACCCGGAACCGTCCATGCGCTCGTGGTGCTCGAGGGCCGCGAGGGCGATGTTCTCGGCCGCGGAGAACCCCTTGAGGATCCGGTAGCCGAGGGCGGTGTGGGCGCTGATCGCCTTGCGCTCATCAGGCGAGAGGGCGGCCTTCGAGCGCCGGAGGGTTTCGGGCAGCTTGTACATCCCGATGTCGTGCAGCAGGCACGCGTTGCCCAGCTCGATCAGGCGGACCGGCGGGGCCTTGAGGAAGTCGCCGAACATGAGCGCGAGCAGGGTGGCGCGCATCGTGTGCAGGGTCAGCCAGCGCTCGCTTTCGCTCTCGGCCCAGGCGTAGCGCAGGACGAAGTCGCGGTTGTCCCTGACGGCGGTGATGGCCTGCTTGACCCAGTCGGTGGCCTTGCCCAGGTTGACGGTGCCCTCGCCCGCGAAGACCTCGAACAGACCGGTGACGAAGGCGACGGACTCGGAGCAGAAGGTCCGGGCTGCCTCGCGCTGCTCGTCGGTGCGGATGTCCTCGTCGATCGTCTGGGGCGCGAGCTTGGCCGCCTCGGCGCCGGCGACCGCGAGGTACCCGGGCACCTCGCGCGTCTGGCCGTCGCAGTGCACGTCGTCGTACTTCCACTTCCGCAGGCGCCGCACCAGTTCGGGAGTCACGGGCGCGTCGGGCGCGAGCAGGACGAAGGTCTCGTCGAGGAACACGGGCTTGTCGAAGTAGGCGCCGTCGGCCAGCGTCGACACGGGGATCTTCTTCACGGCCGGCGCCTTCGGTTGACCGTCATACAGAAACCATTATAGTCGATTTCCATGAAATGGAAAGCGATGCTCGCCCTGTTCGATGGCGTGCTGGCAGCCTGCTTCCTGGCGATTTTCCTGATGCCGCTCGCCGCCCTCGGCGGCGGGTTCTTCGCCCTCTTCTGGCGCCGCAATTGGCCCGTGGCCGCGGTGTTCCTCGCCGTGCTCGCCGCGGTCAACGCATGGTTCATCGTGAACCGGCGGATGATCGGCCTGCTGCAGTCGGGAGACTGGCCGGCCCTGGCGGCGCTCCTCGAGGAGCGCGTCTTCCAAAGCAGGGTCCCGCGCTCCCTGCACGTCGGACTGCTCGCGAACGCCTACCTGGCGGCCTCGAACACGGACGGCCTTGCCGGCCTCGAGGCGTTCATCGCAAAGCGCCGGCCGCGCCTCGCGGCCCGGCATGCCCTCGCGTTCGGCATCCCGCACCTGGTCGCGGCAGATGCGGCAGCGGCCGAAGCGTGGTTCGCGGTGAGGCTCGACGAGCGGGGCGTGCGCGACCGGGAGTGGGTCCGTTGGAACCGGGCGTTCTGCCTCGTGCAGCTCCACCGTACGGCCGAGGCATCGACCGAGCTCGACACGCTCGCCGGCTCAGCCGATCCCGTGCTCGCGATGCTCTCGCTGTACCTCGGTGACGCGTGCGCGGCGAACGATCCCGCGGCTGCGGAGCGGACGGCAGCCGGGCGCCGGGCGCTCGCTGCCAGGGTGCCCGTCGAGCGCATGCGCCGGATCAGCTCGGAGGGCGGGGGCAACGTCGAGGTTGCGGTGCTCTCCGACCTCGTCGGGAAGGCTGAAGCCTGGCTCTATGCGGGGGATCCCGCGTGAAGCGCCCCGGCGCACGGACGCGCAGGCTCGGCCCATGGGCGGGAGCCCGAGGACAGGGCTCTCGCCTTCGCGCGTCAGAGGCGCGCTTGGGCTGCCGCCCGAGGGGACGTCCGAAAGGCCGAGCAGGCGCCCGGCTCACCGCCATCTTCGCCGCGCTCGGCGTCGGCCTCACGGCCGCCCTCCTCGCCGGCGTAACCGTAGGGGCGGTCCGGGTGCCGGTCGTGGAGGTGCTGCGCATGGCCGCGCGCGCCGTCGGCTTCCGCGGCCTTCCCCTGCCCGAGGCGATGCACGTCACCATCATCACCGCGCTGCGCCTGCCCCGGGTGCTCGCCGCCGCACTGGTGGGCGGCTCGCTCGCCGTGGCCGGCGTCGCCATGCAGGGGCTCTTCCGCAACCCCATGGCCAGCCCCGAAATTCTCGGCATATCGGCCGGAGGCTCCCTCGGAGCCGTCGCGGCCATCACCACGGGTCTGGCCTCCGCGAGCGTGCTGGTGCTGCCCGCGGCCACCGCGGCCGGGGCGCTCCTCGCCGCGGCGCTCATCTACGGGATCGCCAGCGTCCGGGGCGGCACATCGCTGCTGTTCATCGTCATCGCGGGCATGGCCGTCTCCTCCCTGTTCAACGGCCTCGTGTCGGGGATGCTGCTCTTTTCGAAGCAGTACGAGGTGAACGCCTACCTCTTCTGGACGATGGGCGATTTCGAGGGCAGGAGCTGGCAGCACCTCGCCCTTGCGGCACCCGTGCTCGTGCCGGGGGTCGCGGCGCTGGCGCTCTTCTCCCGCGAGCTCAACCTCTTCACCCTCGGCGAGGAGGGCGCGCGCTCGCTCGGGATGAACGTCGAGACGGTCAAGCGTCTCCTGCTCGCGCTCTCCGCGCTGGTCACGGGCGCGGCCATTTCGGTGAGCGGCCCCGTGGGTTTCGTGGGCCTGCTGGTACCCCATCTGCTGCGCCTCCTCGTCGGTCCCGACCACCGTGTGCTGGTGCCGGCCTCGGCTCTCGGCGGTGCGGTGTTCCTGCTCTGCTGCGACCTCGTCGGCCGCACCGTGGCACCGCCGTTCCAGATCCGGGTGGGGATCATCACGGCCGTGCTCGGCAGCCCCTACCTGCTCTGGCTCGTGGTGCGCTCTCAGCGCCGGGGCAGGGCCTGATGCCGGAAGCGCTGCTCGAGGCCACGGGGCTCGCCTACGAGGTGAACGGCTACCGCATCCTCGACGGCGTGGGCCTGACGGCCGACCGGGGCGACCTCGTCGGCGTGATCGGGCCGAACGGGGCGGGCAAGACCACCCTGCTGCGTCTCGTGTGCGGGCTGATTCCGCCAACCGCGGGCCGCATCGCGATCGACGGCCGGCCGCTTGCCGCAATGCGCCCCGCGGAGCGGGCGCGCTGCATCGCCTTCATGAGCCAGGACACGAGCCAGGCGTTCGCCTTCACGGTGACCGAGGTGCTGCTGATGGCGCGCTACCCGTGGCTGGCGCGTTTCGAGCGGGAGACGGACGCCGACCGTGAGCGCACCCGCCGCGCCCTCGCGTACGTGGGGCTCGCGGGGTTCGAGGACCGGTCGTTCACCGACCTGTCCGGCGGCGAGCGGCAGCTCGTCATGTTCGCCCGGGTGCTGGTGCAGGACACGGAGGTCATCGCGCTCGACGAGCCGAGCTCCAGCCTCGACATCCGGCACCAGGACCGGGTGTTCTCGATGGCCCGGGAGCTCGCCCGCGAGCGGCGGGCCGTGGTCGCCTCGGTGCACGACCTCGACGCGGCTTCGCGGTGGTGCTCACGCCTCGTGCTCCTCGACCGGGGCCGGGTCGCTGCGGCCGGATCGCCGGAGGAAGTCCTGCGCAGCGCGAACCTCGACGCCGTGTACGGGGTGCGCACGCTGGTTTCGGCGAACCCCGCGGCCGGGGGCCTCTCGGTGGCGGTCATGCCCGAACGCCTGCCCGGCCGGGGGCTGCGCGTGCACCTCGTCGGTGGAGCGGGCAGCGCGGTGAACCTGACCCGTGAGCTGCTGCGCCTCGGCTGCGAGGTCACGGGGGGAATCACCCACGAGCACGACTCCGACGAGAAGCTCTGGCGGAGCCTCGGGGTGGAGCACTGCACGGTGGGGGCGTTCTCCCGCATCGGCGAGGAGGACATCGATCGCGCAGCCCGGCTCGTGGAGGCGGCCGACCTCACCGTGCTGTGCCCGTTCCCGGTGGGCACGGGCAACCTGGGCAACCTGCG
>JAPLSM010000136.1 GCA_026398635.1 Spirochaetota bacterium
GTCTACGCGCAGGTCCGCGGGGCCACCGTGTCGATCCACCCGGAGACCACCCGGCACCCGCTTCGCACGCTCGAGCTCATTACACGCTGCGGTGCGCGGCCCGGCATCGTGATCGACCCGGCGATGCCCGCGGCGGCCGTCGAGGAGCTGCTGCCCTGCGTCGACCTCGTCTGCATCATGACCGTCAACCCCGGCTATGCGGGCCAGGCACTGGTCCCCCGGACCCTGCTGAAAATCCGCGAGATCGCGGACATGGCGGCCGCAGGCGGCTGGGAACCGTCGATCGAGGTTGACGGCAACGTGAGCTGGCAGAACATTCCCAGGATGCTGGAAGCCGGCGCCACCGTGCTGGTGGCCGGAAGCTCGTCGCTCTTCGACGGCACTGCTGACCTGCGCGCCAACCTCCGGAGGATGAAGACGATGATCGGGAGGGAGGCCTGATGCTCGCCGCCGAACGCCGTGCGATGATCCTCCGCCTGCTGCGACAGGACGGGATCGCCCCGCTCGCGGACATCCGCCGGCTCTCGGGCGCATCGGAGGCCACCGCGCGCCGGGATCTGGCAGAGATGGCCGCGGAAGGCCTGATCGAGCGCGTGCGCGGTGGTGCGGCGGCCCTTCGCATTCCTCACGGCGCCGCGGCCCGCACACCCGAGGTGCCGCTCGAGGAGCGGGCGGGTATCGCGGCCGAGAAGAAACACCGGATCGCCCGGCGCGCGGCCGGGCTCTGCGCGGACGGGGACACGATCATGGTGGACGGCGGCTCCACCACGCTCCAGCTCGCGCCGTTCCTGCGCGGCCTGCGCCTGCGGGTGATCACCAACTCCCTCGCCCTCGCGGAGGATCTTTCGCGCGGTTCGGCCTGCACGGTCATCCTCGGCGGCGGCGTCGTGCAGCCCGAATCCCGGCTGATCCTCGACCCGTTCCGCGAGGACCCCTTTTCGGATTACTCCGCCTCCACCGTCTTCATGGGCGTGTTCGGCATCGACGAGAGCGGCGCCACCAACACCGACGAGCTGCTCATCCGCGCGGAGCGGGCCATGATCGCCCGGGCGCGACGGCTCGTGGTGCTCGCGGATTCGCTCAAGTTCGGCATGCGCGGCAGCCTGCACCTGTGCGGGTTCGACCGCATCTCCGCGGTCGTGACCGACGACGGCATCCCGGAAGCCTGGCGGACTCTCCTCGCGGAGCGGGGGGTGGAGCTCGTGGTCGCGTGACGGGCAGGTCGACCGGCACGTCCATGACCGCGCTGCCGGTCCGTCATGCCGGCCGCGCGGCGAACGGGTACCCGCCGAGCTCCCGCGCTGTCCGCACCATCGCGACGAAGTTTTCGCTTCGGACCGCCGAAGTGATCGTGTTTCCCGACGACAGCACGTAGCCGCCGCCGGGGGACACGGACTCGATGAGCGCCCTGGTAGCCGAGCGGACCTCCTCGACGCTGCCCCGGCAGAGGAGGTCCACGTCGAGATTGCCCACCACGGCGACCCGTGAGCCGTATCGCCGCTTCACCTCGCCGAGGTCCATGCCGGCCGCGGGTTCGAGGGGGCCGATGCCGTCCACGCCCGTCCCGCCGAGGTCCTCCAGCAGCTCGCGGACATCGCCATCCGTGTGCTTCACGCACAGGGCACCCGTGGCGCGGACCGACCCGACAGCCTCGGCAAGAAAGGGCAGGACGAGCTCGCGGAACTGCGCCGGCGACATCAGGGGTCCGGTCTTGTGGGCGTAGTCGTCGGAGAGCACGACCACATCGGCGCCTTCCCGGACGGCGAGCCGGCAGAGCTCGAGGGCATACTCGAGGACCATGGCGCCGATCCGGCGGGCGAACCCGGGCTCCTCGAGGTAGCTCGTGAGCAGGCGCTCCATGCCGCACAGGTTCCACGAGGCCGCGAAATCGACGGGCGCCACGAACACGACCGCCCTCCGTCCCCGGAGGCGGCGCGCGGTCTCGCGCACGGCCGCCAGCACCGCATCGCGGCGCGGATCGGGAGGCCGCAGCCGGTCGAGATCCGCGGCCGTGCGCACGGGGTGGGAGACCGCGTAGGGCAGCAGCTCCCCCATGATGCGCTTGCGTACGCCCCACGGGTCGGTGAAAGTCCGGACGTGGCGCAGGATCGCACCGCGGATGCCCAGGAGGTATGCGACCTGGTTCGCAGAGACTCCCTCGAGGTCGAGGCGCTCCACGAGGTCGAAGTAGTCCGCGGCCCCCGCGCCACGAATCACCTTCCCGTCGATGGCCATCTCCATTACCGGAAGCCGGTCGGGAATCCCGCGGTGAAGGGCGATCAGCAGGCGTTCGCGGGGTGTCATGGCGCGTCACCTCCCGAATCGATCTTTCCCGGCGACGATAGACGCATGGCGGGGTGCACGCAAGAGCACGGCGCGGCAGCTGCAGTATTGACACCCATGCATTCGGCACCCATAGTGGGCGCACCGCGCCCCTGAAGCGCGGGGAAGGAGCCCCCCATGTCAGATCCCACGCGGCCCGTCCCGAGCGATTTCATCCGGGAAATCGTCGAGCAGCACAACGAGAGCGGCCGGTTCGGCGGCCGGGTGCTCACCCGGTTCCCGCCCGAGCCCAACGGCTACCTGCACATCGGCCACGCCAAGGCCATTCACATCACTTTCGGCATCGCGGCGCAGTTCGGAGGGAAGTGCAACCTCCGCTACGATGACACCAACCCGGCGAAGGAGGAGCAGGAGTACGTCGACGCCATCCGGGAGGACATCCGCTGGCTCGGCTACGACTGGGAGGACCGGGAGTTCTTCGCCTCCGGCTATTTCGAGCAGATGTACCAATGGGCCGAGGACCTGATCCGCAAGGGCAAGGCCTACGTGTGCGACCTGTCCGAGGACAAGATACGCGAGTACCGGGGCACCGACGTGGTGGACAAGGGTCCGGTCACCGTGACCCCGCCCGGGAGGAACAGCCCCTGGCGCGACCGGAGCGTGGAGGAGAATCTCGACCTGTTCCGGCGCATGCGGGCGGGCGAGTTCCCCGACGGCGCCCGGACCCTGCGCGCGAAGATCGACATGACCCACCCGAACCTGCACATGCGCGACCCCGTGCTGTACCGCATCCGGCACGCAACCCACCACCGCACGGGCGACGCGTGGTGCATCTACCCCATGTACGACTACGCGCACCCGCTGGAGGACTCGATCGAGGGCGTCACCCACTCGCTGTGCAGCCTCGAGTACATCATTCACCGGCCGCTCTACGACTGGTTCCTCGACGAGCTAGGCATCTTCCACAGCAAGCAGATCGAGTTCGCGCGCCTCAACGTGAGCCGTACGGTGCTCTCCAAGCGATGGCTGCTCGAGCTGGTGAAGGACGGGAGGGTGAAGGGCTGGGACGACCCGCGCATGCCCACCATCGTCGGACTGCGCCGGCGCGGCTACACGCCCGAGGCCATCAGCGACTTCCTCAGCCGGGTCGGCGTGGCGCGCACGGACAGCGTCGTGGACATCCAGTTCCTCGAGCACTGCCTGCGCGAAGACCTCAACCGGCGCGCGCCCCGACGCATGGCCGTGCTGCGGCCCCTGAAGCTCGTCATCGAGAACTGGCCCGAGGGGAAGGTCGAAGAGCTGGAAGCGGTCAACAACCCGGAAGACCCGTCGGCAGGCACCCGGATAGTTCCGTTCTCCGGCACGCTGTACATCGAGCAGGACGACTTCCGCGAAGTGCCGCCCCCGAAGTACTACCGGCTGTACCCCGGCAACCAGGTGCGCATCCGCTACGCCTATATCTTCACCTGCACCGGAGTGACGAAGGAGCCTTCCACGGGAGTGGTGACCGAGGTCCGCTGCACGTACAACCCGTCCACCCGCGGCGGCAATGCGCCGGACAACCGGAAAGTGAAGTCCACGATCCACTGGGTGTCCGCCGCGCATGCTGCTGCCGCCGAAGTTCGGCTGTACGACCACCTCTTCACCGCGGAGAAGCCGATGGACGT
>JAPLSM010000287.1 GCA_026398635.1 Spirochaetota bacterium
ACACGCGTCCCGGTCGCGCCGCCGATATCTGCGGGCATGCCGGTGTCGGGCTCGGCTCCGCCGTCGAGAATGACACGTCCGAGATCGTGCCCGCGGTTGGTCTCGATCACCGCGTCGACGTCGACGCCGGCCGTGAAGCCCGGGCCCACGGCGACCACGACGTTTGCCATGCCGCGACGCGTGCCGAGATTGCGTTTGGCGATGATCGCATCCACGAGCGCGAAAGGGTGCAGGGCGGCGATTGTCTCGCCCTGCGGGTCGACGACAATCGGGACCAGGTGGTCCGACACGAGCGCGAGAGCCTCATCGGCCCCCGCCGCGAGACGGGCCTCCTGGCCTTCGACGCGCGCGCTGCCCTCGAAGACGGCCTCCGAAAGGGATACGGCGCGGCGGATGGCGGTCGGCTGCGCTGTCTCCAGGGCAATCACGCGAAAGCCGGAGCGCGCCAGGCGGACGATCGTGCCGGTCGCGAGATCGCCGGCTCCCCGTACGACGACGAGTGGATTCATAAGCGCCATTGTACTGACGGGAAGCCCGGTTGTGGAGTCCCGCGTCGAAGGGCGAGGACACGGTCGGAACGTGCGGCGAAAGTGCAGGCGACGATGAGGTCGATGCCATTCAAGGGAGAGCTTTCGAACGCACCCAGGACGGAATCGAGGCTGCTCGCGGATAGAAGGTCGGCCTTGTTGAGGACGACGAGTCGGCGTGCGGAGGGCGGTGCTGCCTTGAACAGGCCGGCCTTCGCGGTGGCCAGCGCCACGAGGTGGGCTGCAGTGATCGCCTCCCCCGTCTGCGCTCCGACGAGATCGGCGAATCGTTCGTGACGATGGACCGTGTCGGCTGCGATCGGCCTCCCCAGGCAATCGAGTCCCACGCAGCCCAGGACAAGGTCCGCGCAGGGAGGCATCACCGGCTCCGCCGGGCCCGGCGCCTTGACGGGAAGTCTCCTCGAGCCGTCGGCCTCGACGAGGAGGTAGTCGAATGCCGGAGCCAGAGCTTCCAGGAGGTCCGGGTCGATGCCCCTGAGCTTGCCCTCGGAGGGTAGCGCCTTCGACGCGACACAAAACACCTTGCCTGGAGCCGCACGGGCCCTGATCCGGTCCAGTGCACGCTCCCGGGACCCGATCGAGGAGTGGGACTCGCGATTCGTATCCGGGGCGAATTCGTGGAGCACGTCGACCCCCTCGAGACCTCGCCCCCCCTCGCTGGCCGGATCGTAGATCATGGTCGTCATGGTCACGAGGACGCGGGCGCCGTCTGCTGCAAGCTCCCCCGCAAGCGCGTAGAGCGCGCTGGTCTTGCCGCCCGCGCCCACGAAGGCGAGGATCGATCCGCGGAGCGGCGTGGGGGAAAGGACGGACAGGACACAATCGGTGAACCGCATCGACTAGCCGCGCCGCCTTTTACGGTCGAGTTCCATGGCCGCCAGCGCGGGGGAATTGTGTCGCACCGCGATCATCTCCGCGAGTATGGAGACGGCGATCTCCTCCGGTGTTTCCGCGCCGATATCGACGCCCACCGGGGAGTGAAGTGCCTCGACTCGCCCCCGATCGTGACCCTCCGAAACGAGCTGCTTCATTATCATTCGCACCTTGCGCCTCGATCCGATGAGCCCGAGGTAGCGGTAGTTTTTCCTCAGTACGGCGCGCGTGCAGTCCAGGTCGCTGAGATGACCGGGCGTGACGATGAGGGCGTAGGTCGATGGGCCGAAGGGGAAGCGATCGATCAGGTCGAGGTACCTGCCATTCAGCGTCTCCACGTTCGCTGGGAAGCGGCCGGGATCGGAGAACCCCGGCCGATCGTCTGCAATGGTGACCTTGAAATCCAGGCCGACCGCAAGGCCTGCGACGGCCCTTCCGACATGTCCGCCGCCGAGCACGAGAAGGCGTTCGGGCGGGAGGATGGGATCGTAGAAATGGTCGGCGGCATCGTTCAATACAGCGATACCCGAGGCCGCAGCCTTGGCCGCATCGGCGGCGTCTGCGCAATGCTGCCGCCCTTCCACAAGCGCGCCCTCCGAATCGAGGACCGCCGCGCATTCGGGGCCCGGGCGGGCATCTCCCGCGCCGCCGGGGCCGGCCCCGCCGCGCAGGCTGGCGAGCACGACCGTCCGGCCCTCATCAAGCCGGGAGAGTGCGGCCTTGAAGGGGCTGGTGTCAGCCACATATTCGATCCACAAATTGGCGACCCCTCCGCAAACGGGGGTGGCCCCAAGGGTCTCGGCTCCGGTGAGCTCGACTTCAAGGCTCTCCGACCGGCCCGCGGCGATGCATCCCTTCGCCCGCTCGATGGCGCGTGCCTCGAGGAGTCCCCCGCCCACGGTCCCTACGATGGTCCCGTCGGGAAGCACCGCCATCTTGGAACCTACGTGCCGTGGGACGGACCCGCGCACGGCGACAACCGTGACAAGC
>JAPLSM010000269.1 GCA_026398635.1 Spirochaetota bacterium
CACGTCCGCAGACGATCTCACGGATCAGGTGCGCGCAGCGCTCGCGTGCGCGGTTCCCGGGGTGGATCACGTGATGTGCTTCTACGGCGTGGGCGATCACGGCGGCGGCCCGACCCGGCGCCAGACGGCCTGGATCCGCGGTCACCGGGACGCCTTCGCGGGCGCCCGGCTCGTCTTCTCGCACCCCCGGGCCTTCTTCGACGCGGTGAAATCTCGCGCCGGAACCCTGCCCGAGGTGACCGGTGAGCTGCAGATGCACGCCATCGGCTGCTATAGCGTGGTGCGGGACATCAAGGTCGGCATGCGGAGAGCCGAGCACGCGCTCCTGGCCGCCGAAGCTGCAGCGGAGGCGTTCGCCGGGCATGCGCCGAAGGACGCGCCGGCGAAGCTCGAGGAGGCGTGGCGGCTTGCGATGTTCAACCAGTTCCACGACATCTACGGCGGCACGAGCCTCGCCGAGGCGTGCATCGACGCTCGCGACCAGCTCGCCGCCGCCCGGTCGGCCGCCGAATCGGTGGTGTACGACACGCTGTTCCGGAAGGCCGCCGACCTGCCGCCGGATCCGCACCAGCGCGTGGTTGCGTTCAATCCCTCGGATTCGGTGTTCGACGGGTTCCTGTCATGGGAGCCGTGGTTCGACTGGCGGGGATTCGACGGGTGGATCGCCGACGCCGAAGGCCGGCAGGTGCCTCACCAGGTGCTGCCCGGAGGTTCGATCGTCCGCAATGCCTTCTCCCTGCTGTGGCCCGCGTACATCGCGCCGAGGGGCCTCGCGACTTTCACGCTGCGGCCTGGCTCCCCGCCTGCGGCCGCGGTGCCGGTGACGCCTGCTCGCAATCTCGCGGCCCAGGGGAGCGCAATCGCCAACGGCCACTGGACCGCAGACGCGGGGACGGATCACGGCCTGCTGCGCTTCACCGGCGCGCTGCTCGAATCCCTGCGCGTCGAGGTGCGCGAAGATCCGAGCGACACCTGGTCGCACGGTATCGACCGTTTTTCCGGTCCCGTGGCGGGCTGCTTCCGGCCGACCGCATCAGCGATCGAGGAAACCGGTCCGCTGCGCGCCTCCCTGCGCGTGGAGGCAGGTTTCGGGCGGAGCAGCCTCGAGCTGTACGCCCGGCTGTACGCGGGAGACCCCCGGCTGGAACTCGAGCTGTGCGTGGACTGGCACGAACGCCTGCGCATCGCTAAGCTGGTGCTGTCCTTCAGGACCCCGCTCGCGCAGCGTACGGACGGCATCCAGGAAATGGGGCTCGATCGACTGCAGGACGGGCGGGAGTACCCGCTGATCGACTGGACGGTCGCGCACGCCGGCCGTGACGGGATGGTTGGGGTGGCCTGCCCCGACTGCTTCGCCCTCTCGGGCGAGGGCCGGGAGATAGCCTTCACCCTGTTACGTTCCCCCGCGTTCGCGTGGCACGACCCTGCAGTGCTCGAGCTCAGCCGGCCCCACCGGTACACCGACCAGGGGGAGCACCGCTTCCGGTTCACGGTCCGGGCGGGTGCCGGGGGGGAGTGTTGCGCGGCGGATGCGCTCGGTCTCCACCGCCCGCCCGTCTGCATCGACTGGACGAAAGGAATGCCGGCATGATCACAGCCATCGTCGTCGTCCGCTCTGCCTCATCGTTACTGTGATCGTGATCTGGCTCGGCGAACGGCACACGATCGTGGACGAGATCGGCGCAGCCGGTCCGGCGCCCTACTCCACCTCGACCAGCGAGTACTCCCGCGTGCCCCAGCCCAGCGCGGCCAGCTCTTCCACCACGGCGTACGGGTCCTTGCGATGGATGCGCTCGAACAGGTGCCCCGTCGGGCCGAGCTCCCAGCCCGGAGGCAGGCTGCCGGGGATGAGGTCCTCAGTGCGGATGAGGTCGAGGGTCGCCTGCTCGATGGCCACGATGTCGCGCCCGGCGAGGATGCCGATGTCGGGCACGAGCGACGGGGTGCTGAGACCCCAGCAGTCGCAGAAGATCGTGACGCTCGACAGCACGCTGATGAACCGCACCGCGTCCCGGGCGAACGTCTTCAGCACCTCGCCCGCCGACAGCGCCATGCCGCGCTGGAAGAACCGGTAGCCCCCGCCGACCACCGAGATGGCGTGCTCGGGACAGATGAGCACGCAGTGCTGGCACAGCTTGCAGTTGTGGTAGAAGACCTCGAACGTGCCGTTCTTCGCGAAGGAGATGGCGCTGTTCGGGCAGTGCTCCGCGCAGGTTTTGCAGTGCGTGCAGGCGTCGCGGTCCCACGCGAGTCCCCCCTCAATGCCGTGGAGGGCTCTCCGCGTCCACTGGTCGACGCACCCCATGCTGAGGTTCTTCGAGGCGCCGCCGAAGGCGCAGGCGCCGTGGCCCTTGACGTGCGACAGGTCGACGAGCGCCTCGGCCTCGACGATCTCGGAGGCGAGCCGGACCTCCGACAGCGCGCGGTAGGGCGGATCGATCGGCTTCGGCACCACCCGGTCTTCCTTCTCGCCCGCGCAGGGCACGATGCGGCAGCCAAGCACCTCGGCTGTGTAGCCGCGCTCGACCGCCGAGGCGACGTCGCTGGCGATGTCCGTCACGAAGACGTCGGAGGCGCCCGCGGCCTTCACCGCGGAGACGAGCCGGCGCACGAAGAACGGGTGCACGGTGGTGAAGCCGAAGCCGCCGCCGAGGTGGACCTTGATCGCGGTGCGCCGGTTCCGCACGGCCGAGGGGATGTCGAGCCGCTCGAGCAGCCGGTCCCACTTGGCGCCGATGGAGTTCTTCTGTTCCATGGTCGCGGCCGCCCAGCGGGCGAAGAGAATGTCTGCAGGCATGGCGGGTGTTGTACCCGTAACCGCCCCGGTTGGGCAAGCGCCCGCTCAGCGCGGGTACGCCACCCGGAAGGCCTCCCGCGCGCCCGGGGGCGCCACGTTTATCGGCTCGAAAGCGATGCCTTCGGGCGCGGACCCGCCCTTCGCGACCGCGTCCCGCACCGCGCCGGTCACGAGGATGTCGTGGGCTTTCGCCGCGTTCACCTCGGCGCCGAACACGTCGTGTCGCCGATGCGGAGTACCGGGCCGAAGCCCAGCCCGACGCAGAGGAGCACCTGCTCCGCGGGCGTGCGGTCCCGGTTGTATTCCCGGGTCGCCTGCTGCATGGCGAGGCTGCAGGCGAGTGCCCTGGAGGCCGTGCGGAAGATCAAGAGAAGGCTGTCGCCGTCGCTCTTCAGCAATATCCCGTCGTGCTGGTCGATGCAGGGCACGAGGATCCGTTGCGACTCGTGGATCACCTGCAGGAAGTGGATGATGCCGAACTCGGCCACCCCTCGCGAGAAGTCCGCGAGGTCGGTGAACATCACAGCCCACTCCTCGCCGAAGAGGGTCCAGATCCGGGCGTCGATCGCCTTCTGATCCGCCCCGGGCGCGAGGCGCGCCACGATGAGCTGCTCCAGGCGGTCCTCCGAGGCGGTGATGGCGACACGCTGAAGGTACGGCATCAGGACCTCCGATCATGCACGGACCAGCTGCGGCAGCCGGTCGAAATGCGAGTCACGGGAGTACAGGACGAGTTCGTGCTGAACGGCCAGGGCCGCGATCCAGATGTCGCTGGTCGGGATCGGACTGCCCTGCCGCCTGAGCTGGAGGAAGATCCGGGCGTAGTGGTGCGTCGTCTGTTCATCGGGCCAGAGGATCCGGACCCGGGGCCGGTGGAGGAACTGCGCGAGTGTCCGCTCGTTCTTCGATCCCGACGAACCTGCGAGGAATCCGGCGCGCAGCTCCGCGAGGGTGACAAAGGCGAGGCAGACCGTGTCCGCGGTCCTGAGCCGCTCGACGGCGGCGGGCTCTCCTTCGCAGAAGTCCCGGTACCGGTTGGTGTCGAGGAGGAGGTTCACTTCCAGAGCTCTTCGTCGACACGGTCCATCTCCGAGAGGACACGGTCGAACTCGGGATCGGGGACCCACGTGCCGGCGAGATCGTCGAGATCAGAGTAGCGGGTCTCGTCGCCGCTGACGCCGAGGCCGCGGGCGAGGGCATCCACGGCCACGCTGTTCAGGCTCCGGCCCTCGAGCCGGGCTCGCTCCCGCAGCTGCGCTCCCACCCGCTTCGGTACGCCTCGGATTGTGTACTGATCCTTCTGCTTCGTTTTCATGCCTGCATTATAGGCATGAGCTGCATGCATTGTCAAGGCTTCAGGGAAGACCCCGGTTTTCGAGGCGCGCGGCCTCCCACGCGGCGAAATTCTCGGGCGGCTCCACGGCCTGCGCGTCGGGCCGCCGCTCGAGCCGGATGGCCTCCGGCGTGCAGCCCGTCACGCAGAGCCCGCAGCCTATGCAGCGCCCCGCGTCCACGATGGCGACGCCGTCGCGGACCGCGATCGCCTTCACCTGGCACCGTTCGACGCAAATCTCGCATCCCGTGCAGACATCGGGATCGACGACCGCCCGGTAGGAGGCTGCGGCGACCGAGTGCTCGAGGCCGAACTCGGTGATGCCCCTCAGGATTCCGCAGCAGCAGCCGCAGCAATTACAGACGTAGGAGAGGCCGGCCTTGGTATTCGATACCGTGTGCACGAGCCCGAGCCGCTCCGCTTCGTCCAGCAGCGCGAGCGCCTCCTCCCGGCTGATGTCGCCGGGCCCCGGCTTCCTCGCCACGGGGGAGAAGCTGAGGCAGGCGTGCACGGGGAAGGAGCATGCCCGGTGCCCCGCGATGTCGCGCTCCTTCCGGCAGATGCAGTCGCTGACGTGGAAGGCATTCGCCGCGAGGACGATGGCCCGCACGTCCTCGTACGGCAGGATCCGCTCGGTCTTGAGCGCACCGTGCGCAGGCAGCACCCGGTGGATGGCGGGATCGACGCCCATGATTCCCTTCGCGCCGCCTTCGAGCATGTATGCCTCGAAGAGGTGCACAATGTCGTGATCGAGCTGATCCACCTGGGACTCCCAGATGCCGTAGATGAACGCGGCGAGCCGGAAGCGCAGCCGGCCCCCTTCCTTGGAGATCCACGTGAGCCCGCGCCTCGTCATCTCAATGAGCCGCCGGCGCGCCGCATCCGGCTCGAGGCCCGCCCGGGCTGCAATGTCCTGGAACGGCTCGGGCTCCCGGCCCAACAGGGCCGCGAGGGACGCCTCCTCGGGTGTCGCGAGCCGGGCGAGCAGGCGCAGCTCCACGCCCGACGGCGTTCGGGGGAAGCCGTTTGGCAGCCGGTCGAGGGCTGCCGCGAGAGCCTCGTAGGGGTCACCCATGCCGGGGAGTGTAGCGCACCGGTTGCGCTCGCGACTATACTGGCCGCATGAAAGCGCTGGTGAAAACGCAGGAAGGTCCGGGGAACCTGTCGATGCAGGACGTTCCCCTACCCCGCATCAGCGGCAGCGACCTGCTCGTGAAGGTGACCCACGCGGCCATCTGCGGCACGGACCTCCACATCTTCAACTGGGACGAATGGGCGGCCCGGACCATCCGCCCTCCCCTCGTCATCGGGCACGAGTTCGTGGGCCGGATCGTCGAGGTGGGCGCCAACGTGTCCGGCTACAAGGTCGGCGAGCGCGTCTCGGGTGAGGGCCACATCGTCTGCGGGGTCTGCCGCAGCTGCCGTGCCGGGCGCCGGCACCTCTGCACCAACACGGTGGGCATCGGCGTGCAGCGCGACGGGTGCTTCGCCGAGTACCTGTCGCTTCCGGCCTCCAACGCCTGGCACGTGAGCGAGAAAATCCCTTCCGAGATCGCCGCGTTCCTCGACCCGCTCGGCAACGCCACGCACTCGGCCCTCTCCTTCGACCTCGTGGGCGAGGACGTGCTGATCACCGGGGCCGGGCCCATCGGCGTCATGGCGGCGGCCATTGCCCGCCACGTCGGCGCCCAGCGCATCGTAGTGACCGACGTCAACGACTACCGGCTCGCGCTTGCCCGGCGCATGGGCGCCACGCTGGCGGTCAACGTCGGCCGCACCACCATCGAGGAGGCCCGGCGCGAGCTGGGCATCATCGGCTTCGACGTGGGCCTCGAGATGTCGGGCAACGGTCGGGCTTTCGAGTCGATGCTCGAGAACATGTACCACGGCGGCCGCATCGCGCTGCTCGGCATCCTGCCGAACGACACGGGCATCGCCTGGGACCAGGTGATCTTCAAGGGCCTTGTGCTGAAGGGCATCTACGGCCGGGAGATCTTCGAGACCTGGTACAAGATGCAGACCATGCTCCAGAGCGGCCTGGACGTGCGGCCGGTGCTCACGCACCGCCTGCCCTTCGAACGGTTCCAGGAGGGATTCGACGCGATGCGCTCGGGCAGCTGCGGCAAGGTGGTGCTGCGGGTGGCGGAGGAAGACGATGCTGCATGAATCGGTCCGGCAGCGGTATGCAGCCGCGGTGGCGGATATCCGCGGGGCCGGCCTCGCGAAGGAGGAGCGGGTCCTCGAGACACCCCAGGGCGTGCGCATCCGGGTGGCGGGTCGGGAGGTGCTCAACTTCTGCGCCAACAACTACCTCGGGCTCGCGAGCCATCCCCGGGTGATCGAGGCTGCGCGGACGGCCCTCGACCAATGGGGGTACGGAATGGCCTCCGTGCGCTTCATCTGCGGCACCCAGGCCGTGCACGTCGAGCTCGAGCGCCGGCTCTCCGCATTCCTCGGCACCGAGGACACCCTGCTGTACTCTTCGTGCTTCGACGCGAACGGTGGCGTGTTCGAGCCGCTCCTGAGCGACGACTGCGCCATCGTCACCGACCAGCTCAACCACGCCTCGATCATCGACGGGGTCCGCCTGGCGAAAGCCCGGCGCCTCATCTACGCGCACGCGGACATGGCGGACCTCGAGGCGAAGCTTCGGGAGGCGGAGGGCGCGGCGGTGCGCATCATTGTCACCGACGGCGTGTTCTCCATGGACGGCGACATCGCGCCGCTCGCCGCGATTTGCGATCTCGCGGACCGGCACGGGGCGCTCGTGATGGTGGACGACAGCCACGCCACCGGTTTCGTGGGCAGGACGGGCCGGGGCACGTCCGAGCATTGCGGCGTTGCCGGCCGGGTGGACGTGGTCTCCACGACGTTCGGCAAGGCCCTCGGTGGCGCCACCGGGGGCTGCGTGTCGGGCAGGCGGGAGATCGTCGGGCTGCTGCGCCAGCGCAGCCGGCCGTACCTCTTCTCCAATTCGCTCGCGCCCGTGGTCGCAGCCACGACCCTGGCGGTACTCGACCTGCTCGAGGAGAGCACGGAGCTGCGCGACCGGCTGGAGGCGAACACCCGCCGGTTCAGGACCGGCATCGCAGCCGCAGGCTTCGCCGTGCAGCCGGGCGTTCACCCCATCGTGCCGATCATGCTCTACGACGAGCGGCTCGCCCTCGAGATGGCGCGCCGGCTCCTCGACGAAGGTATCTACGTGGTCGGCTTTAGCTTCCCCGTGGTGCCGAGGGGCCAGGCCAGGATCCGGATACAGCTCTGCGCGCTGCACACGGACGCGGACATCGACCGGGCGATCGAGGCGTTCGCGAAGGTCGGCCGCGCACTGGGGGCGATCGGGTGAGTCCTGGCTCAACAGGGTGAAGAACCCGTCAGCCGGGGAGGTAGTCGTGAAGAAGAATGCTTTCCGAACATGGCTGCAGGGCATGCCGTAGCACCGTCAGACCGCCGCGCGGTCGAAGCGTCTGGGCCGACCGTACAAGGGCTCGGACGCAGCGGTCCAGCGCGTGCGACCGTTCGAAGCATTTCTGAGGACACGGAAGCGCGGGATGAGCCTGGAGAAGGCGACAGCACGGGAGGTGGCCGAGTTTTCGGCATGGTATGCGAAGACGCACCGTGTTCGGGAGGGTCCGGCTCAAGGTTCGGTGTGCATGTACTACCGGTTTCTGGGGCGAGGGTCGACCGAGCAGTCGGTGCGCAGGCTCGGCAGGAAGGACAGGTGGGCCCACCTCATCAGGAAATGGAATATCCGGCGACGGCTGGCGTTCGGTTTCGTCCGTGAGAAGTGCGACCTCACGATGGCGGAGGCGGTTGACCTGCTCAACCACAGCAGCTTCAGCGTGGACCTCTCGGTCAGGATCCCCGCCACCTCCCCCAGGACACGCGAAGCTCTCGCGCAGTACATCACGCGCCCGCCAGTCTCGCTCACGAAGATGCTTGTGGAAGAACATGCAGGCAGCTTTCTGTATCGGTCAGAGTACAATGCGTATTTCAAGAACAACGCCAAGCTATTCCCCGCAGCGGAGTTCCTTGTCGAAGCCCTGCAACACCTCTTCGACGCGAGAGCCAGGCTGGTGCGCCGCTACGGGTTGTACTCCTCCCGATCCCGCGGTACTTGGTCGCGCAAGACGTACCTCTTTCGCCTGGCTCCCGAGGGCTGGATACGGCAGCATGAGCAGCAGCCTCTTCTCGGATCAACCGCGGGAGATGCCTTCCCACCGGCAGGACCGCCCCCGGGCAACCACGAGGTCGTATCGGCCGCTCCCCTTCAGGATGACCCTTGCGATCGGCGATGCAGCGCTCTACCGCCTGTCCGCTGAATCCGGGTGACTCCCTGATCTTCTGGATACCTCGTACATGACAATGCTGGCGGCGCAGGCCACATTCAGGGAATAAACCTTCCCCTCCATCGGGATCCGCACCATCTTGTCGACCATGGTCTTGAGTTCGACGCTCAGCCCTTTCGCCTCATTGCCGATGAAGAGGATTACCGGTCTGGAAACAGCGTCGGTCTCGGTCAACGAAACCTCGGCCTGAGAATCCGTCCCAACGGTTGCCAGACGCGGGTAGGCCTTCTTCAGGTCGACGATCCACCTGCCAAGCGCTTTGGTCGACGGTTCATGGCATACCGTGACGGAAAAGATCCCTCCCATGGATGCCCGTATGACGACAGGATCGAAGAGATCCACTGCATGCCCCAGCGTGATGAGCAGATCGACGCCGAAGGCGTCCGCCGATCGTATGCTGGAACCGAGATTGCCATGGTTGCTCGGCCGGTCGACGACGACCACGAAGGGGTTCTCGGGAAGTCGAACCTGCTCCGGCCCCAGGCTCTCCTTCGCTATCGTCGCCAGGATCTCCGAAGGTTCGGTCTTGTCGCAGAGTTCACGAAACAGATCCCTCTCGAGCGCCAGGGGCTGGGCGCCGCTGTTCGCGACCAGGTTTTTGACCAATCGGAGAGAGAGTCGTGGTCGACGTAGACGAGCTTCCGGATGGTTCTGCCTGCGAGCACGGTGCTCTTGAGGGCGGCAATGCCTTCGACGAACACCTCATCGAGTTCGTTCCGTTTCGCTCTGTTGGTCTTCAGCGCGAAAAGGACCTGGTAGGCGCTGTTTCTCTTTGAAATGCGCAAAGGCTTCACGGGATCTCCTTCTGCCGACCCCCCCCCCCCCCCACCGACCGTCGCTTCAAGGCAGCTGTCGATGAGTCGAGCTGCCACGCTGCCGTGTCCGCATTGCCTAGAGAGCCGCGAAGAACCGGCCGTCAGCGTCCGGACCACGGTGGAGGAGATCCGCGCGGCGCCCTACTCCACCACCCGCAGCCAGCCCCCGTCGACGTAGTACGTGGACCCCACGCAATAGCTCGCACACGGGGAACAGAGGAAAACAAAGAACCGGGCGAGCTCCTCCGGCGAGGCGAACCTTCCGATCGGCGCGTTCTCCTTCGCAATCCGGTCGAGGTACTCGTCGGGGGTAATCCCCTGGTCCTTCGACAGAATGGCCGCGGACTTCCGCCAGTCCGGTGTCATGACGAGGCCGGGGTTGATCGTGTTTACCCGGATGTTGTCCTTGATCACTTCGTTCGCCAGGCACTTGGAGAACATGACGAGCGCCGCCTTGGTCGTGTTGTAGATCGGCTCGTACCAGAGAGGCTGCCGCGCGCAGATGGAGGCATTGTGGATGATGACCCCTCCGCCGCGCTTCCGCATCGAGGGGACGACCAGCCGCGCCAGCCGCACAGCGGCCATGACGTGCAGGTCCCAGAAGCTCTGCCACTTCTCGTCGGCGGCCTCCATGATGGTCTCGGCGCTCCCCGTTCCCGCGTTGTTCACGAGGATGTCGATCCCGCCGAACTCCCGCTCCGCACGGGCGGCAAGCCCAGCGAGGTCATCGGTCCGGCTGACGTCGGCCCTGACGCCGAGCACTCGCGTCCCTTGCTCCCGCGCGATCCGGGCGCACTCCCGCGCCAAGCGCTCCTCGTTGCGGGCGCAGAGGACGAGGCTCGCCCCCTCCCGGGCGAGCCCTTCCGCTACCGCCAGGCCGATCCCCACGCTCGCTCCGGTCACGAGTGCGACCTTCCCCTTCAACTGCAGGTCCATGGCGTGCTCCTCTCCGTGCCCTCAGTCAAGCCACCGTTTGACGAACGCGCATGCGGCCCGCGCCTCGGCGTCGAGATCCGCGTCCGGCATCAGGTCCCGGTTCACCTTGATGTCGCGACCCACCTCGCCCCCCGGCCTGACGAAGGGCTCCATCACCACCCATCCCCCATACCCGATGGATTTCAGCGCCGCGCCGATCTCGCCCCAGGGGAGGCGCCCCCTTCCCGGAGGCTTGCGATTCGTCTCCCCGACGTGGAAATGCCCGAGGTGCGTTCCGGCGGTCCGGATGGCCTGCGCGAACGAGTCTTCCTCGATGTTCATGTGGAACGTGTCCAGCTGGACCCGCAGGCTCGGGGTCCCCACCTCCCGCACGTAGGAAACCGCTTCCTCCGCCGTGTTCAGGAGGAACTGCTCGAAGCGGTTCACCACCTCCACGTGGTATTCGAGCGCGCGGTCCTCCGCCTTCTTGATCGCCTCCTTCATCGAGGCGATGCTCCACCGCAGCGCCGCGTCCCTGCCCCCTTCCCTCCCTTCCAGGGTGCCCGGCCAGCAGGAGTAGATGATGCCCGTGAGCCGGTCGATCCCGCAGTCCGCCATGGCATCGGCGATGCGTCCCAGGTGCGCGATGCCCCGAGCCCTGACGGCAGGGCTCGCCGATGCGATGTCCGAAGAGGGAGGCAGGCCGATGCAGCAGCTGAGGGCGAGCCCCGCCTCATGCGCCGCCTCCTTGAGCCTCGTGCGATCACGCTCCCCACACTCCGCGATGGTTCCCGCATTCACCTCGAGGGCGTCGAATCCGAGGGACGCGGCTCGGGCGAGGTACGGCACGAAATCCGCGTCCCAGTCGCGCGCCCAGTACGCGTAGTAGATCCCCACCTTGTTCCTCATCGGCCTCGACCGCCTTTCCGGCTTCCGAATGACCTGCAGCACACTGGGAGAGGACGATGCATCATACATCATGAGAAACGGGGCGCGCCACGACGAAATGCCGTGCACCATCCCGCCGAGATGCGGTACCATGGCTGGCGGTGGGATCGATGGAGGCGGCGACATGGAACAGCGGGTGAAGTGGCTGGTTTACGCGATGCCGTCCATGCATCAGGATATCAGCTACATGAAGAGCGCCGGGGAAGACCTGGACCTCTTCGTGAGCGAGTACCTGAAGTACCTCGACGTGATGGACCGCGAACCGACGTGGTGCTACAGCTCCGAGTTCGCCTACGCCGTGCGCCATTTCCTCGAGCGGCATCCCGAGCAGCTCGAACGGCTCCGACGTCACGTGCGCGACGGGCGGTTCGGAATCACGGCGCAGTGCTCGGGGTTCGACCCGTCCTTCTACCCGGGTGAGTTCATCATCCGCAGCGTCGCCGTGGCCAAGGAGTGGCTGAGGAGCCGGTTCGACTACGAGCCGCGCACCCTGGACCTGGCCGACGTGCCGGACTGGTCGCCGCAGTTCCCCCAGATCCTCAGGGGATGCGAGGTCGATCTCCTCCTCGTGGACCGCATGGGGACCGGGGAGGGCTTCGCCGGAGGGGTCCTGGACTGCGCGGAGTTCCCTGGCCTCTGGGAGACCTTGGACAGCGAGGTCCTCCTCGTGCTGATCCGGCGCCTGGGGTGGGATGCGCGGGCCGGCGAATCCTCCGCCCTGTACCCCGGCTACTGGGATTTCAAGCGCGAGCACCGGAGCGATCAGCCGGCCATGCGGGTGTGGCATCACGTGGGCCTTGACGGCACATCCGTGCTCGCGTACGCCTCGTGCCTGCGCTACTTCGGACTGCACGGCCTCCAGCGGGTCGAAGGTGCGCCGGCGCGCAACCATCTGGACAACGAGGAAATTTTTTTCGGCAACCTGAATCCCGGCTTCGACCCCGGCGGCATCGCCCTTGGCGTGATCGGCTTCGACGAGGAGCCGGTGAACGTCGATCGGGTGGTCGAGGCGGTCGCAGAGTGGAACCGCAGGAAAGCTGCCGAGCGCGGCATCGACCTGCGCCTCTGCACCGCGGAACTCTTCGCCGAGGCAATGCTGGAGCAGGTGGCCTCCGGCCGGATCACCCCAGGGCGCTACTCCGGCATTGCCCCGGGCTGGTCCTACTCGCTCTTCGATTCAGCGGACCTGTCCCTTGTCCAATACCAGCTGCCGGCAGCGGAGATGCTGGCCAGCTTCGGCGCGCTCCTGAAGACCGCCCTCTATCCCCGGGCCGCGCTCGATCGGGCCTGGGAGATCCTCTGGCAGGTGAGCCACAACCAGCGGAGCGATCCTTCCTTCCTGCGCGCCGTTGTCGCATCGGCGAAAGCCACGCGCGGGCTGCTGCGCCGTGGAATGGCCGCCCTGAGCGCGGCGGTGAAGCCCGGCCGACCGGGCACTCCGATCCTGGTCTTCAACCCCCTGAACTGGGAGCGCACGGAGCGGGTGCGCGTGGCGCTGCCGACCGGCAATGGCAGCACGATCGTCGACGGGGACGGCTACCCCGTACCCTGCACGCTGCCGGGTGAAGGCCGGGGTCCGGGCGACTCGTCCCCGCCCGAGGTCGAGTTCGTTGCGGCACGGGTCCCCGGAATGGGGTACCGCACGTTCTACCTCGCCTCCGGTTCCGTCGCCCGATCGGATCTGGCGGTCGGAGACACGTGGATCGAGAACGACGCCTTCCGGCTCGAAGTCGACGGATCGGGCAACCTCGGCATGACCGCACGGCGCGACGCCCGGCAACTCGGTGGATCGGCTGCGATCGGGGGACCGATGAGGCTCGTGGGGCAGGGGCCCGGCGCGGAACTCGCGTGGAAAACGCGGAGCTGCGAACCGGCCCTTGCCGGAACGACGGCGCGCCTTACCGTGCGCGGAGAGCTGGGCGGATGCCCGTCGGCGATCGCCTTCGTCCTCACCGCCGGATCGTCCCGCGTCGACCTCGAGGTGAGCCTTGACTGGGACGGCGGGCGCGGGTCGCAGGTGTACCTGCCGCTGCCGTTCTTCATCAAGCCCGATGAGCTCCGGCTGGGCGTAGCCTGCGGCCATGTCCCCTACCTCCGTCCCAGCTCTCCGGCGGTGCTGCGGCCGACACCGCTCTCCCGGCGCAGCGCCCCGACGGGCTTCGCCACGCATTGGTGGTTCCCCCTCCCCCACCCGCCCATCCCCGGCGATGCCTTCGGATGGGCCTACTTTCAGCGCTGGGTGTACCTGGGACCGGCGAGCGGCGGTATCGTGGTGGCGAGCGGCAGGCGCGAGGGGTTGGTGGTGGGCAACGACATGCTCGGCATCCCCCTGCTCGCGACACCGGCGCGACGGGAGCGGTGGGACCGGCTGCACAATATCTACGCGCGGGGGACGCATCGCTGGTCGCTAGCTTTCACCGCCGTGGGAGACGTGAAGGAGGCGCCCCATTTCGGCTTCGAGGTTTCGCAGCCGCTCCTGGCGACCGCGGAGTGGCGAGCGGGCGGGACCCTTCCCGACGCTCGATCCCTGATCGAGCTCTCGCAGGCCGTCTGCATGGCCTTCAAGCGCACCTTTGACGGACGGGGCTGGGCGTTGCGCTTCTTCGAGAGCAAGGATGAGGACCTCGAGGCCGTCGTGCGGATGGCCCCGGAGCTTGGTCTGGACGCTGCTTCGGCCCGGGGCGTCAACCTGCTGGAACGTCAGCAGACACCGCTCGAGAGCAGAGGCGACGGAGTGCTCGTGCCGCTGCGCGGCTTCGAGATCGCCACGCTGCGCATCGACCGGGCATCGGGGTAACGGCCGCGCATGAGCCGCCCGGGGCGCGTCTTCGGTGTCGCTCAGGGTAAGAGCACGACCTTGATCGACTCATCCCCCTGGTGGGCGAGGTCGATGCCCTTGGCGTACTCGCTGAGGGGGAGCTGGTGGCTCACCAGCCTGGCTCCGTCCACGATCCCCTTGGCCAGGTAGTCGATCGCCAGGGGGTAGCTGTACGGGCCGAGGTGCGAGCCATGGATCGTGAGCTCCTTCACGTCCCCGATGACCGACCAGTCGATGGAGACGGGCCCGGCGTGCACGCTGAACTCCACGAACGTGCCCAGCCGCCGGATCATCTGCAGACCCTGCGCGATGGCCGGCCCCGCCCCCGAGGCCTCGATGTACACGTCGCACCCGTAGCCGCCCGACAGCTTCAGCACTTCGGCGACCACGTCGGCCTTGCTGACGTCGATGGCGATATCGGCGCCGAAGCGACGCGCGAGCTCGAGGCGGTGGGGCTTCAAGTCTAGGGCGACGAGCACACCCGCCCCCTTGCGCTTCGCTACGGACATCATACAGAGGCCGATGGGT
>JAPLSM010000449.1 GCA_026398635.1 Spirochaetota bacterium
CACGCACATGTCAAGCCCTGGTAAGGTTCCTCGTGTACCATCGAATTAAACCACATGCTCCACCGCTTGTGCGGGCCCCCGTCAATTCCTTTGAGTTTCACCCTTGCGAGCATACTCCCCAGGCGGTGCACTTATCGCGTTGGCTACGGCACAGAGCACCGACGTGCCCCACGCCTAGTGCACATCGTTTACAGCGTGGACTACCAGGGTATCTAATCCTGTTTGCTCCCCACGCTTTCGCGCCTCAGCGTCAGTCCTCGAATAGAAGCTCGCCTTCGCCACCGGTGTTCTTCCTGATCTCTACAGATTTCACTCCTACACCAGGAATTCCAGCTTCCCCCCCGGGACTCTAGCACGCCCGTTTCCAGCGCAACCGCAGGGTTGAGCCCTGCGTTTTCACACCGGACGCCGCGCGCCGCCTACACGCCCTTTACGCCCAATAACTCCGAACAACGCTCGCCCCATACGTATTACCGCGGCTGCTGGCACGTAATTAGCCGGGGCTTATTCGCAGGCTAACGTCATCAGAAGGGCTTTCCACTCCCCTCCTTATTCTTCACCTGCAAAAGGACTTTACAACCTTACGGCCTTCATCGTCCACGCGGCGTCGCTCCGTCAGGGTTTCCCCCATTGCGGAAGATTCTTAGCTGCTGCCTCCCGTAGGAGTCTGGACCGTGTCTCAGTTCCAGTGTGGCCGTACACCCTCTCAGGCCGGCTACCCATCGTCGGTTTGGTGGGCCGTTACCCCGCCAACTGCCTAATGGGCCGCAGGCTCATCCCCAGACGGTGCAGTTGCACCTTTCACCTCATGGCTTCACCCACAAGGCCTTATGCGGTATTACCCCGTGTTTCCACGGACTATCCCCCATCCAGGGGTAGATCACCTACGTGTTACTCACCCGTTCGCCACTCTCGCCTAAGTATTGCTACCCAAGCTGCCGTTCGACTTGCATGCTTAATACGCGCCGCCAGCGTTCGTTCTGAGCCAGGATCAAACTCTCCATGATATGGTTCCTGACCTTGCGGCCAGGATCATATACACAAAGAGCCATTCTCACATCCCAAAAGATGCTTGAACGGTTCGGCACCTCAGCCCCGCGGCCTCGGCGCCAATCTGCCGCTCTCGCCTAGCACGGTATCCCGTGCGCGGCTGTCGCGGCTCATCACAGTTCGCAAAGCGAACCATGATGGACCCGCTCTTCCTGTCCCTTCCCTATTCCTTTCAAAGGTCTCCGGCTCTGCCGTCCCCTCTTCAGGGCCCGACACGCCACAACCTCAGGGCCGATTCTTCCCCTCCCATTAATACTGGCGTTCAGGAGGGCCAGCCCGTAATCCCCGAGGGACCAGAGTGCAACCCCCGCTGCCGCAAGGAACAGTACGAATGCAAGGACATCCAGATTTTCCCGAATTTCGGCTAGAATGTCAAGAGTCTTCAGGGTAAAAACTGCCGTTCCGGCACCGCCCGCGAACGCGTACACCCACGCCTTGACCTTCCCGCTCTTCCTGGCAGGAAGCAGCATCTTGCCACGGGAGAACATCACGCGGATATACGACACCCCGACATCCCGGTACACGAGCACGAGGAGTACCCAGATCGGCATGATTCCCGATCCGGCGAAACAGATGAAATAGGTGAGCCGGCTGAGCGAATCGGCGAGGGGGTCGAGTACCTTCCCTTCCTCGGATTCCTGACCGAGTTTTCTGGCCAGGTGACCGTCGAGAAGGTCGGAAACCTCGATGAGCAAGAAGGCGAGCCAGGTGCCGACCACCAGCAGGACCGATCCGCGCCTGGAGAACTGGTAGAGCAGGAAAAAAACGGGGGCGAGGACCAGCCGGCCAAGGGTCAGGATCATGGGTACGTTCATGCAGCGCCATCGTGCGCCGGAACGCGGGGGCCGGTCAACATGCTCAGTGGGTACCTGCACGCTCGCCCATATCGCACAGCGATCAAGCGAGCCTATCGCCCAAGCACCGTACTCCGTGCGGAGGCTGTCGGCCGCGTGACTTCACCCGAAGGGCGCGGGTGCGCGTCGCGGTGTTGCTGCCGCCTCGTCCACATCGCTGCACCCGAGCGGCTCTCGCTACGTGCTTCGCACTGGCGGCGCTCGCTCCCCTCTCGCCACTGCGAGTACGCCGTGGCTGGCTTGACACCCCCACCCCGCGCCCATAGAGTCGGCCCGATGAGCTGGCGATTCTCGCTCGGCCGCAGCATCCTCCGGTACCTCGCAGCGTTCTTCCTTGCGCAGGTCGTGCTCCTCGTCGCGGTCTTCGCGGCGTACCGCATCCAATGGTACCGGCTGTGGGCGCCGCTCGCGGTGATCGCCGCGTGCCACGCCGGTCTTGCTGCCTTCCTGCTGTGGCGTCGCCCCGATTTCAAGGTCGAGGGTGCGGAATCCCCGCTCGAGAAGGTGAACCCGCCGAACGCGCTCACCATCGGACGAATCAGCTCGATCCCCTCCATCCTGTTCCTCGTGCTGCTCGCGCGCGACTATCCCGTTCTCCCCGTCGCCCTGCCCTTCCTCTGCCTCGTATTCGCCACTGACCTCGCGGACGGGATCCTCGCCCGCCGCGGGGGTGGCATCACGTTCGTGGGCAGGTATCTCGACTCCTCCAGCGACTACCTCCTGATCATCGCCGTATCGATCCTGTACCTGCTCGAGGGCCTGATACCCGCCTGGTTCTTCTGGCTGCTCATGGCGCGCCTGGTGCTGTTCGCCGCCGGCATGGCCTGGGCTACGCTGCGGCAGGGCGCGGTGAAGCCGGTGGTCACCTTCCTCGGAAAGGCGTCGATCTTCGCCGTGATGGTGCTCTACGCGATGGAGGCGGCCGAGCGCTTCGGCGTACCGTGGGTCGGGGACCCGCGCGTTGTCAGGATCTTCGAGTACATCGTGGCGGGGGTCGTCGTCGTCTCGCTCGCCGACAAGGCCGTCTTCCTGCGGCGCCTCCTCGGCCGTTCAGTCTGAGAGCGGCACGACCTCCACGCCGCCGTCGTTCTGCACCCGGATCGACCAGGAGCCTAGCGACCGTGCCTTCTTCAGAACCAGCTCCGTCTGCGCCGTCTTCACCCCCGGTATGCGGTCTTCGTATTCCTCGAACCAAGCCCACAGGGCTTCGGAGATGCCGGTTGGGCGGGCCAGGGCCCAGGCGGTGTTCGTCTGCGCGGGCATGCCGCCGCGGGTCGTGAACGAGACGAGGCCCACGAACCGGTACCACGTGCGCGCGCCGAGGAAGACCCACAGATCGTCGAAGATGACTACTTTGACGACCGGGGCGAACTGGTCGCCCTCCAGGTCCACCATTTTCGACGGCCGTCCCTCGGGCTGCACCTCGAGCTGCATCTTACCGTCCGCCACGGTGATGGCCTTCACCGTGGCGATCTCGGTCTCGCCTGTGAACGCGCGTACGCTCTGGAAGAACATGCCGAGCGCGATGACCGCAGCCAGGCCGAGGACGACCACCGGGATGCCCAGCGACCTGCGGAACCGGGTGGCGAGGAACGCGATCACGAATCCCGCAAGGGCCACCCACGGCAGGAGCGGTTCCACCAGCTGCAACGCCCCGCCCTCCTTGCGCAGGAGGCGCTCGCTGCCCGGCACGAGCACCGCGCCGACCGCGGCGAGTACGGCAAGGGACAGCTCCACGCAGAACAGGACCCACTTCCGGGTCCACGCGCGGTGGGGATCGGGCCGGTTCGCGGTGCGGCGGGTCGCCCGGCTCGCGGCTGCGCCGAGGAACACGGCGGCCACGAACACCCAGGGCAGGGGATCGGTCAGCATCGACAGGCGAAGCGGCATCGGCGCATCCTCTAGTGGTAAGTATACCCGCTGCCGCCGATGAACTCACGCAGCAGCGAGGTAGGCGGTACCGCGGATTCGTCGACCGTCACGTCGAGCTCCTCGAACACGCGCATCACCCGAAGGGTACGCTCGAGGGCGTCCTCGCGCTCGGGGTCGCCCTCGAACTCGCGGGCTATCGACTCCAGCTCGCGCCCGACCCGGGCGCGCATGATCGGCAGCTCGTAGGCGAGGAAGCTGTTGACGATGGCGTGGGCGCGCTGCAGCTCGGGCACGATGTAGCGCAGCTCGGACCGGCGCACGAGGTGCCAATGCCGAACGGTTTGCCGGGGCGAGTAGCTCCTGAACTGCATGTCCCGGACCATCCGGCGCAGCAGGCGCACGTCGGCCCAGCGCAGGTACCGGCCCTCCCGGTCGCGAACCTGCGAGAGCGTCTCGATGTAGAGCCGGAACTTCCGCTCCTCGCCGATGCCGGCGGTCATCTCGGGAAACAGGCCATGCAGCGAGTCGATCAACAGCACCTCGTCCTTCGCGAGGCGGAAGCTGCCCTCGGTACCCTCGCGCTTCCCCGTGCGGAAGTTGTAGTGCGGCACCTGAACGGACCGCCCGTCCAGCAGGGCCTGGAGGTGCACATTGATAAGCGCGAGATCGAGGGCCTGGGGCGTCTCGAAGTCATAATCGTCCGCGCCGACCTTCGGGTGCATGTCCAGGTCGAAGAAGTAGTTGTCGACGGTGAGCGGCACCGTGCGCACGCCTTCGGCCGCAAGGCGCTCCCTGACCTTGAGCGTGGTGGTCGTCTTGCCCGACGAGGAGGGCCCGGCGACGATGAGGACCCGTACCTCGTCCCGCCGCTCGAGGGCGCGTGCGGCTGCGGCGTCGAGCTCCGCCTCGTAAAACGCGTCGCAGGCAGCCACCAGACCGGGGTACCCGCCCGAACGGACCAGGCCGGCGATGCCCTCCAGGCTGGCGCACCCCTGGTCTACCGACCAGGACAGCGCCTCCCACAGCTTGCGGTAGGGGATGTTCTCCTCCGAGTAGGTCAGGCTCTGCCGGCCCTTCCGCTTCAGGGCGTGCTCGTAGCGGTAGACGATGTAGGCCTTGGCCGTGCGCGCGTGGCCGCGCTCGATCAGCACCTTCTCCACGCAGTCCTGCACTTCCTCCACCGTGGGGTAGGTGCCGGGGTTCTCGCGCGCCTCCAGCATCCGCAGCACGTCGTCGGTGACCCGCTCAGCCGGCTCCCGGTCGCGGCCGCCCACGGCCACGGCCGCCCGGTAGACCACGGAGGCGATCTTCTCGCGGTTGAAGGGAACCACCCGGCCGTCGCGCTTGATGATCTGCTCGATCATGACCCCCCCCGGTTCCGGTTTATGGCAGCGTCGGCGGCCGCACCTCGACGTCGATCCAGGCCAGGAACTCGGCGATGGGCACGAGGGCGCGCTGCGCGCCGCCGCGCTCCCGCACGCTGACGGCCCGGGCCGCCTGCTCCTTCTCGCCGAGCACGAGCATGAAGGGCACCTTCTGGTTCTGCGCGTTTCTGATCTTTGCGTTCATGCGCTCGTCGCCCCGATCGAGGTGGGCGCGTACGCCGCGGGCGGCGAGCTCCCGCACGACCTCCTCGCCGTAGCCGAGGAAGGCGGGCGCCACGGGGATGGCCACCGCCTGCACCGGCGCCATCCACGCGGGGAAGGCGCCGCCGTAGTGCTCTATGAGCACGCCGAAAAAGCGCTCGAGCGAGCCGAGCAGCGCGCGGTGCACCATGTAGGGCCGGGCGGGCCGGTTGTCGGGCCCGACGAAGGTCATGTCGAAGCGCTCGGACATGTTGAAGTCGAACTGGATCGTGGTCATCTGCCACTCGCGGCCGAGCGCGTCCTTGATCTTCAGGTCGATCTTGGGCCCGTAGAAGGCGCCGCCGCCCTCGTCCAGGGCGAACGACAGTCCTTCCCGCTCGATGGCCCGGCGCAGCGAGGCCGTAGCCTGCTCCCAGCGCTCGGGCTCCCCCACCGCGCCCTTGGCGGGCCGCGTGGCGAGGTATGCCTTCACGTCCTCGAACCCGAGGGCCTTCCAGATGGCCAGCGAGAAGCGCAGCACCTCGAGAATCTCGTCCTCGATCTGGTCGGGCGTGCAGATGATGTGCGCGTCGTCCTGGGTGAAGCCGCGCACGCGCATCAGGCCGTGCAGCACCCCCGAGCGTTCGTAGCGGTACACGGTGCCGAGCTCCGCCCAGCGCAGGGGCAGGTCCCGGTAGCTGCGCACCTGGGTCTTGTAGATCAGGATGTGGAACGGGCAGTTCATCGGCTTGAGGTAGTAGTCGACCTCGTCGATGGACAGGGGCGCGTACATGTTTTCTTTGTAAAATCCCAAATGGCCGGACGTCTCCCACAGCCAGGACTTGCCGATGTGGGGCGTGTAGAGGATCTCGTAGCCGTGGCGCAGGTGCTCGCGTCGCCAGAAATCCTCGACGGCAAGGCGGATCCGCGCCCCCTTCGGGTGCCAGTAGATGAGCCCCGCCCCGGCTTCCTCGTGCACCGAGAACAGGTCGAGCTCCTTCCCCAGCCGCCGGTGGTCGCGGCGCTCGATCTCCGCGAGGCGCTTGAGATGCGCGTCGAGGTCGGCCTTCGACTCCCAGCGTGCCGTAGATGCGCTGGAGCATGCGGTTCTTCTCGTCGCCGCGCCAGTAGGCGCCCGCCACTGAGGTCAGCTTCACCGCGTCGGGCGCGAGCGCGGTGGTGCTGGCCACGTGGGGGCCCCGGCACAGGTCCGTGAACGCGGACTGCGTGTAGGTGGAGATCTCCTCGCCCTCGGCGAGGTCGTCGATCAGCTCGAGCTTGTACGGCTGGTCCTTGAACAGCTTCCGGGCTTCCTCGCGGGTCACAACCCGGCGCTCGAAGGAGTGGTTGCCCGCCACGATCGCGCGCATGCGCGACTCGATCTCCGCGAGGTCCTCGGTGGCGAGCGTCCGGGGCAGCTCGAAGTCGTAGTAGAAACCGTCGTCGATGGCGGGCCCGATAGCCACCTTCGCGTCGGGGAAAAGCTGCAGCACCGCCTCGGCCATCACGTGGGAGAAGGAGTGGCGGATCGCGAGAAGCCTATCCTGTGTCGCCGGCATGGAACCCTCCCTAAACGAAAAAGCCTCGTCGGACCAATCGCCCGCCGACCGGGTGAATCGCGCACCGCGCCCCAGTCGCTGCAAGGACGAACGGCCTGTCGAGGCCCTCCGCGGTTCCACCCTGCTTCGCGCATCCCGCCGCCGAACGGCGGCGCTCGCGCACCCTCGAAAGCGCCCTGTCACGGGAGCACCCGGCGGCGCCTACTCCGTGCTCGCGCCGGCTGGCGCGTGACGTTTCGGGCCGCTGCTCGGGAGAGGTTTTCGGCGGTTCGGGGCCGGGCGCCTTCCAGCCCCCGTGGCGCGCACCCCTGCGGGTGCCGGCCTTCGGATGGGCGCCCTCTCTCGGGACTCCGAGGTTCCGCCTACTCGTCTCCGTCGACGCGTTCGTCAATGAGTATCATCTGCATTCGGCGGGGTGTCAACGGGTGCGCGGCGCCCGTGCCATTCAGTCCCTGCGCAGAGGGTAGACGTGACGCTTGATCTTCTGCGTCGGGGTCTTCTCGAACGGCTCCCGCTGCAGCTGCATGCGCTGGACCCGGCTGAAAGCGGCGAGCCGTTCATTGACGTCCCGACGGATGCGCTCGAGCAGGCCGGCGACCGCGTGTTCGGCCTTCGCGATGCCGTCGGCCACACGGCCGTACAGCGACTCGATCACCTCGGGCTTGAGGTGCACGAGCGCGGTCACGCCGGAGGTGTCGCCGTACACGAGCGATTCGGCCACCGCTTCCGACTGGTTGATCAGCGCTTCGATTTCCTCGGGGTAGATGTTCTCCCCCGATGCTCCGAGGATCATTGTCTTGAGGCGCCCGCGGATGAACAACCTTCCCCGGGCGTCGCGGGTGCCGAGATCGCCGGTCCTGAACCACCCGTCGTCGGTAAAGGCCTCGCGCGTGCGTTCGGGATCGAGGTAGTAGCCGCGCATCACGTTGGGTCCGCGCACCTGGATCTCCCCGCCGCCGGGGCCCGCGTCCGCGAGACGGACCTCGACCCCGGCGAGGGCGGGGCCCACCGAGCCGACCCGGGTGCGGAACGGTGCGCAGCCCGCGACCAGGGGGGAGGTTTCCGTAAGACCATAGCCGATGGCATAGGGGAATCGTGCCTCGGCGAGGAATCGCTCGACGTCGGGCGCGAGGCCGGCGCCGCCGATGCCGAAGAAGCGGAGGCACCCGCCGAAGAGGCGCTTGAGCTTCACACCGGCGGCCAGGTTCAGCAACCGGCGCAGCAGCGGCCGGGCGTACAGGGCATGCCGCTGGAGCTCGGGCAGCACCCGGCTGCGGACGATCTTCTCCATCACGAGCGGCACCGTGACCATCACCGTCGGCCGCACCCGCGCGAGGGCGGGAAGGAGCACGGTCGCGGTCGGGGGCCGGTCGAGGTACGTGACGAACGAACCCTGCAGGAGCGCGGCCACGAACCCGATGCTGCACTCGTACGTGTGCGCGAGCGGCAGGATGGACAGCAGGCGGTCCCGGGGCTGCAGCTGAATGATGCTCCGGGTGGCCACGACGTTCGAGACGATGTTACCGTGCGTCAGCACGACGCCCTTGGAGTGGCCGGTGGTGCCCGAGGTGTAGATGATGACCGCGAGGTCGTCCCCGAAAACCGGCGGGAATTCGAACGATCCCTCCCCGGCCGCGGCTTCCTCGAGGTCGACAATCTCCGGCCTCCCGTCCCCGCACTCCTGCAGCGCCGAGGCAAGTTTTTCGCGCAGCCGGGAGGAGACGAGAACGACCCGGCAACCGGAATGCCCCACGATGGTGCCAATCTGGGCAGCCGGGAAATCCGTGAGGATCGGCACGGCGACCGCGCCCATCGACGTCACGGCGAAATACGCGATGCCCCAGGCCGGACCGTTCTCGCCGAGGATGGCGACCCGGTCGCCCGCGCGCACCCCGCGCGAGGCGAGCAGGGAGGCCGCCCCGCGCGCCCGACCCAGCACTGCCCGGTAACTGACCGGCTCGCCGCCGAGGAGGGAAAGCGCCGGCCGGTCGGTGAAGCGGGCGGCGCTCCGCAGCAGGACTTCCTGGAGGGTGCTGACAGCGCGGAAACGATCGGACTGCCTGATTGTCATGACCCAGCGAATATACTTTTTCCCAAACCATCCGTATAGGGGTGGTTTGCCGTATATAAGGCACCATTCATCGCCACAGACCTGTGCTGCCTCCAGACAGTGACGTTCCGCTATTGAACGGATTCCCGGACGGGTCTACACTCCGACCAGGCCCCGAGCAGAATGAAAATCCACCTCTACGCCATCGACATCGGAGGCGGCCACCTGGCCCCCGCGCACGCCATCAAGCGGCAATTCGACCTCATGCACTTCCCCGACCTCGAGGTCCGCGTGGTCAACCTCGGCCGCGAGCTGCGCATGAGGTTCCTCTCGATGATCTACAAGGCCTACTGGAACCTCTGCCTGCGCTACCCGCCGCTCGTCAATGCGTTTTACCGGGGCGCTGACAACCCCTTCCTCATAAAGGTGCTAGACCGGCTCGTCAGTACCGCCTACCTGCCCCGTTTCGTGGCCTACCTGCAGCGGGAACAGCCCGACGTCGTGGTGTCCACGTACTTCACCTTCACGCACTTCCTCGAGACGCTGAAGCACGTGGACCAGCTCCATGCCACGGCGGTTGTGCTCAACCCCGAGCCCTTCGACGCGCACCTGGTGTGGTTCTCCTCCGCCCTCGACTGGAGCATGGTGTTCTCCGAGCGCTCGCGCGACGAGATCGTCGAAAAAGGTCTCCCCGCTCGACGGGTGAAGCTCTTCCCCTTCCCCATCAACCCGGAGTTCCGGCGCCGCACGACTCCGGCCGCGCGTCTGCGAAGCCGCCTGAGCCTCGCCGAGGAGCCGTTCACGGTGCTCCTCTTCTTTGGGGCCGAGGGCCGGGGTCCGGCGAAGAAATACCTGGCGGAGATAGCCGCGCGGAAGCTCCACGTGCAGGTCGTGGTGATCTGCGGTAGGAACACCCGGCTTCAGGACGACCTCGATGAGGAAGCCCGTCACTTCCGGGGTCCCATGCGACTCGCGGTGCGCGGGTTCGTGACCAACGTGCCCGACTACATCGCCGCTGCGGACATCGTGGTCGGGAAATCGGGACCCAACCAGGTGTTCGAGACCCTTTTACAGTGGCGGCCGATCGTCATCTCGAGCTTCCTCGCCAACGAGCAGCGCACCTCGGACTGGGTCGTCTCGAACGGCGTGGGTTGGCTGTGCCGGACTCCCCACCAGTTCGGCGAGCTGCTCGTGCGGCTGCTCGCCGACCCCCGGGTGATCCGCGCCTACCGCGCGAACATCCGGCAGCTCGGCCTGCGTTCGGGAGCCGCGGAGATCTGCGAATTCCTGTACGACCTCGCGCGGGAGCACGCGGGAAAGCCGCGACGTCCCCGGGGCTTCGAGCGGCTCCGCCAGGCCGCGCTCGAGCTCGGCCGAACCTCCCGGGCCCGCACGGTGGTCCGTCAGGCTGCCCGCAAGGCGGCCCGCACCGCGGCGCGCGTCGTCCGGCGGGCGCGCCCCGCCGCGCGCCGCAGGCGACGGCCTACCGGCTCCTGATCCGCTCCGCGAGCGCCGCGGCCGTGATGCCGAAGCGCTCGGCCAGCTTCTGCCAGGGCCCAGACTCCCCGAACCGGTCGATCGAGACCACGAGCGTGCCGTCGTCGAACGGCGACGCCCAGCCAAAGGAAGTGCCGGCCTCGATCACGACGCGCCGGGCGCCGGGGGGCACGAGCGCCTCCCGGAAGGATCGATCCTGCGCCATGAACCGTTCCCGGCACATCATCGATACGACCCGCACCTTCCGGTCGGCGAGCAGGTCGGCCGCCGCAAGCGCCACGCCGACCTCCGAACCCGTGGCCACGATCACCGTGTCGGGCGCCCCCCCGCAGTCCCGCGCCACGTAGGCGCCCCGCTGGATCGTCTCCCGCCACCGCGCCTCGTGCTTGGTGAACACCGCGAGGTTCTGCCGGCTCAGCGCGAGCACGGTCGGGCCGTCCGTGCGGCCGAGGGCCATGCGCCACGCGGCCTCCGTCTCCTCCGCATCGGCGGGACGGAGCACCTGCACGTTCGGGATCGCCCTCAGCGCCGCGAGGTGCTCCACCGGCTCGTGCGTGGGCCCGTCCTCGCCCACGAAGATCGAGTCGTGGGTGAAGACGTAGATCACCGGCAGCTTCGCGATCGCGGCCACGCGCACGGCGCCGCGCATGTAGTCCGAGAACACCATGAACGTCGCGCAGAACGGCCGCAGGCCGCCGTGGTAGGCCATGCCGTTCACCACCGCTCCCATACCGTGCTCGCGCACGCCGAAGTGGAAGTTGCGGCCCGCGGGCGTTGCCCGGGTGAAATCCCCCATATCCTTGAGGTGCGTGTTGTTCGATGGCGCGAGGTCCGCGGAGCCGCCCACGAGGCCCGGCACGGCCTTCGCGACGGCATTCAGGATTTTACCGGAGGCCGCCCGGGTGGCCAGCGCTTCTCCGGCCTTGAAGGCGGGGAAGGCGACAGCCGAGAGGTCCGGGGAACCGGCCGCGAAGGTGCTCCGCCACTCGGCGGCGAGGCCGGGGTTCTCGCGGCTCCAGGCATCGAAGACGGCCTGCCACTCCTCGCGCCGCCGGCGCCACGCGTCCCGCCGCGACGCGAAATACGCCCGGGCCTCTGGCGCGACGTGGAATGCCGCGTCCTCCGGCACGCCGAGCGCGCGCTTTGCCGCTTTGACTTCTTCCGTCCCCAGCGGTGCGCCGTGCGCCCCGGCGGTGCCCTCCGCGTTCGGCGCACCCTTCGCGATGGTCGACTCGAGGAGGATGAACGCCGGACGGTCGGCGGGCTGCCGAGCCTCGGCCACCAGGCGCCGGATACTCTCCGGATCGTACATGCTGCCCGAGAAGGTGCGCCACCCGAAGCCCTGGTAGCGCTTCAGCACGTCCTCGGAGAAGGCGAGGTCGGTCGAGCCCTCGATGGTGATCCGGTTCGAGTCGTAGAAGACGATCAGCTTCCCGAGGCCGAGGTGCCCGGCCAGTGACGCCGCCTCGTAGCCGACGCCCTCCATCATGTCCCCGTCGCCCACCAGAACGAAGGTGTGGTGGTCGACCACCGTGTGCTTCGCCGTGTTGAACCGGGCCGCAAGCATCCGCTCGGCGATCGCCATGCCCGCCGCGTTGCCGAGCCCCTGGCCGAGGGGGCCGGCCGTGGCTTCGACGCCGGGCGTGACGCCCCACTCGGGGTGCCCGGGGGTCTTCGAGCCGAGCTGGCGGAAGTTTCTGAGGTCGTCGAGGCTGACGTCGTAGCCGGCCAGGTGCAGCAGGGAGTAGAGGAGCATGCAGCCGTGCCCCGCCGACAGCACGAACCGGTCGCGGTCGATCCACCGCGGGTCCGCGGGGTCGTGCTTCAGGATCTCGCCGTACAGCATCGCGCCCAGCTCCGCGCATCCCATCGGGAGCCCGGGGTGTCCGGACTTCGCCTTCTCGACCGCGTCCATGGTGAGGCAGCGCACCGAGGTGGCGACCGCCGCGATGTCTTTCGCCGTCATCGATTCCTCCAGCTTTTCCAGGTGATGGTGATGCGGGGACGTGTGTCTCCCGGTTCAATCGACACGAGAGCGTACCGGCCGGTCTTGAAGGCGCCTAGGTTCACGCAGCGTGCGGCACCGACCGTGTCCTCGCCGGCAGCTTCGTGGATGTGCCCGCACAGGCACAGCGCCACGTCGTGGTTCTCGAGGAAGGTCCGCACCTCGGGGGAGCCGACGTGCAGCCGCGCGACGCTGCGGTCGATACGGGTGCCGCGCGGGGGCGCGTGGGAAACGAGCACGCGGCAGCGAGTGGCGGCGACCGACGGCCAGGCGGCGTCGAGCAGCTCCCGGGCCTCGTTGCCGGGGACCTCGAACGGCGTGCCGAAGGGGGTCGGGTTGCTGCCGCCGAG
>JAPLSM010000340.1 GCA_026398635.1 Spirochaetota bacterium
GGGTCGGCCGCGTATCCCTACGCCGAGGTGCAGCGCCTGCTGTTCGAGCGCTCGGCCTCGCTCGGCCCCTCGGTGGCCGGCTTCGATCAGACCTCCTTCGACCTGAACGTCCTGGACACCTACTTCGACGAGATGTTCGCCGTGTGGGCGGACGCCTTCCTGCACCCGTCCTGGAACACCGAGGAGTTCCCCCGGGTGATGAACAACCTCCGCATGGCCAGGCAGCAGGCGGAGAACGACCCGTTCTCCCTCGCCGTGAAGACGGTCAACGAGCGCTTCTTCGCCGGCCATCCCTACGCCGCGAACTGGGAGGGGGCGGGGTCGTCGCTGGACTCGATCGTCCTCGACGACGTGCAGCGCTACTGGAAGGACACCTTCAACGCCGGCCGGCTGCTGATCGTGGCAGTCGGCAGCTTCGACATCCCGAAGCTCCTTGGCCAGCTGAACGCCACCTTCGGGAAGATGCCCGCATCCGCCTACGCGCGGCCGGCGGTGCCCGGTTTCGCGGGGCGGGTGACGCCCGACGTGATCCTCCAGGATTTCCCCGAGAGCGAGGGGGTGGCGTACGTGCGCGGGAACTTCGCCCTCCCGTCGCCCGACCATCCCGACTACCCCGCGCTGGTGGTGGCCTTCACGCTCCTCGACGACGTGCTGTTCGAGATCGTGCGCACGAAGAACGGGGCCTGCTACAGCGCGTGGAGCCACGTGCACGGCTTCACGGCCGGCTACGGCAGCATCGTGGTCTACCGCACATCCGTGCCCGGCGCGGTGAAGCGGATGATCGACGAGTCGATCGGCGTGCTGCTGAAGGGGCAATGCCTCTCGGGCCGGGTGTCGGCCTCGGCCGAGGGTAAGAGCGGCATCGGCGGCTCCACGGAGGAGGCGCCCTCCGGCGTGGTGGTGCCGAAGGTGCAGACGGGCGGCTCGTTCGTACCGATCGCCGAGGCGCTGCCCTACTACAAGCGGCAGTTCGTCACCAGCTTCTACGAGGGGCAGCAGACCAACCTGCAGGTGGCCGACGAGATCGCCACCTCGGTGGTCTACCGGGGCGACTACCGGGCGTGGTTGCTGTTCCTTGACCGGGTCAACGCCGTCACGCCCGCGGACGTCGTGCGCGTGGCACGGCAGTACCTGCGCGACAACCCCGTGCTCTGGATCGTCCTCGGATCGCAGGACCTGCTGGCCGGCGTGAAGCGCGAGGAATACGTGAGGTTCACGGGGGAGTGACCCGCGGCCGGGAGGCGCGCGTGAAGATGCCGGAGCCCTACCGCGAGCTGCTGCGGCCGCAGTTCCACTTCACCGCCCGCGCCAACTGGATCAACGATCCCAACGGCCTGGTCTTCCAGGACGGGGAGTACCACCTCTTCTTCCAGCGCAACCCTACCGGCATCAAGTGGGGGAACATCCACTGGGGACACGCAGTCAGCCGGGACCTTGTGCACTGGGAGCAGCTCGCCGACGCGCTCGCGCCCGACGAGTTCGGCGCCATGTGGTCGGGGTCCGCGGTCGTGGACTGGAAGAACACTTCCGGCCTCGGGACGGGACGCCAGCCGCCGATCGTGGCGATTTACACGGCGACCAAACCGTGGGCCGGCAAGCGCGCGGTGCAGTGCATCGCGGCCAGCAACGACCGGGGACGCACGCTGGTGAAGTCCCGGGGCAACCCCGTGCTCCCGCGCGTCGCGGCAGTGAACCGGGACCCGAAGGTAATCTGGCACGAGTCGACCGGATCGTGGATCATGGCGCTGTTCCTGCGCGGATGCGACTTCGCCCTTTTCAGGTCGCCCAACCTGCGAGAGTGGGAGCGTGTCGACAACGTGTCCATGCCGCGTACGGGGGAGTGCCCGGACTTCTTCGAGC
>JAPLSM010000323.1 GCA_026398635.1 Spirochaetota bacterium
TTCTCCCCTTTCCTGATTCAAGCATTTCGAACCACCGGAGGAGCCGCCACCCCTGCTGCCTGAAAAACCTGATGGCACATTCCACGAAGTTCCGTGCGCAGATACCATCGGTTGCTTGTCCGAGGTCACATAGAATCCCCAGCTGAGCAGGAGCTGGGGTCACGTCAGCTCCCCACCCCCAGGGACGATAGGGTTGCGCAGATTCCCCAGGTTCCGCTCCGTCAAGGTCTGGAGTTACCCCGGCAGACAGACGCATCGAGGGATCAGCTTGGAGGTGAAATCCAAGGTACGCCGAATGAACTCCCGAATGGATCCGATTGTCCTCGCCGACGCGGTGGCAGTACTCCAGCGCAGTGTGTTTGCCCTCGCGTAGGATCAGCGCACGTTCCGGATGCCCAAAGCGGCATTAGGTTGAGCAATCCCAGCGTGGGGCGTGTCGAAATCACGATGGATCGATTAGATTTCTTGTTTTGGCAGTCACTCCTCACTCAGATGGATTCTGTTTTGAGGCAACACATAGATATATCGATATATATTGGGATAATAGAACCCGATACCTATGCCGTACTTCGCACTCCAACTTCGTACCGGCAGGGAGTACCAATTCCTGGAATTGGCGCGGGCACTCCGCCTTGGCGGTTTCAGAGGCCTTGTTCTGGCCTAGGCGTAAACTGCACATCCGTCAGGGCGGCCGGTGGCGTGAGTCCCTTGCAGCCCTGTTTCCCGGCTACGTGTTTCTTCGGGCAGACTGTCCGGACAATGCCCTCTGGCACTCGATTCATACCCTCCCGGCTTCATCCGTTTCCTTCCCTCGAATGACCGTATAAGTCCCCTCGATGAGCGCGATCAGTCGACACTGGTTCACTTCTTGTCCTTCGGTGAGATCGTGGAGAAATCCATGATCTACTTCGACGAAAATCACCGTATCCATATCATTTCTGGTCCTTTGAAGGGTCAGGAAGGCCATATTGTGAAGGTCGATCGGCGCAAAAGGACGGGCCCGGGTACGGCTGGAGATGTACCGGGATCCTTTCGAGATCGACCTCAGTTTCGAGGTGCTGGAAAGATCGCCTTACGAAGAGGTCGCTGCTCGATTGCCGCGCGATATTGACCGGACCAGCAGGTTGCCATATCCAACTCAACTCACCCGTACCGGGCGCCGAAGCGCTCGGCCACGAGGGTCTGTAGCTTCTTCACGCCTTCCGCATTGTCGCGGCGGCAGACAAGGGTGGCGTCTGGAGTGTGCACCACGATGAGGTCGTGGCCGCCGAAAACTGCCACCACGTGCGCGGGATCGCTGGAGGCCACGAACGTGCCCGACGAGTCCACCAGGATGCTTCGCTCGGTGGCACATGAATTCCCCGCTTGATCCCTCGGAAAAAAATCTGCAATTGCAGGCCAAGTCCCGACATCGGTCCAAGAGATGTCCATCGGCACGGCGACCACTTGCAATGCTGGATCGCACGCCGCCCGCTCCATCACCCCGTAATCGACGCTGATCTTCTTGAGCTTCGGGTAGACGGCGCCGATGGTCGCCGGGAACTCGGCCCTGCCCCGGTCCTCGACGATGCGTAGGATGGCCGCGTGCGTCTCCGGCTCGTAGCGGCGCACGCAATCGAGGAACGTTGCTGCTTTCCACACGAACATACCGCTGTTCCACAGGTAGTGCCCGGGTCCCTGGGACACCCACTGCTCGGCGACCTGCTTCTCCGGCTTCTCCCGGAACTGCGTCACGATCCGGGCCTCCCCAGAATGGTGTTCCCCGAGCTTCAGGTATCCGAAGGAGGTGGCGTGGTGCGTGGGGGAGATTCCAAACGTGACGAGCGCGTTCCCCGACCGTTCGGCGATTTCGTACCCGCTCGAGACGATCTGCCGGAACCGGTCGTCGGGATCGATGAGCGCGTCCGCTGTGAAGACGCCCATGGTCGCGTCGGGATCAAGCCGTTCGATGACCGCCGCGGAATACGCAAGGGCGTTTAACGTGTCCCGGCCCGTAGGCTCGCCGAGGAAGTTCTCGGGATCCAGTCCCGGAAGGCCTTGCAGGATGACAGTCCTGTGGGCCTCACCGGCGCACACGAAGCGCCGGGCAGCCTCGACCAGCCCTTCAAGCCTTCCGTACGAAAGGCTGAGCAGGCTCCTCCCGTTCAGAAGAGGAATGAGCTGCTTGGGAACGTCGGATCTGCTCATGGGCCACAAGCGGGTGCCGGAGCCGCCTGCAAGGATCAGCGCGAACCTCATCTCCTTACAACCCCCCAGTGCATGATACCCCGTCCCCGTATCGGCAGTACATGGGAAAAAGCCGGAGCCGGACCTGAGTTTACCCTTATCGCGGATACTTGGTACGCTCTCGCAACCATGGCCACCTTTTCGTGATCACCACGGCTCGGCTCAGGCCCGCAGCACCGCCACCGCTTCCACGTGCGACGTCTGGGGGTAGAAGTCGAACAGGCGCAGGTCGTCGATCTCGTACCCTCCGCGCGTCAGCTCTCCGAGGTCGCGGGCCAGCGTCACCGGATTGCAGGACACGTAGACGAGCGTGCGGGGTTGCGCGGATGCCAGCCAGGTCCGCACCTCGCCGCCGAGGCCGGCCCGGGGAGGGTCCGCGATCACGGTGTCGAACGGTCCCCCAGCGGCGCCGGCCACGATCCACTGCTCCACGGTCATGGGGAAGGCCTCGAAACGGCCGCTGGCGACGTTCCGCCGGGCAAATGAGAGGCTCGCGCTGCTGGACTCGACGGCCACCACCCGCTCGAACCGGTCGGCCGCGAGTGCGCCGAACAGGCCGACCCCCGCGTAGAGATCGGCCGCGACGATGCCGCTTCCGGCCGCGGCTGCCACGTGCCGGGCCAGACCCGGCCGTACTGCGAGGTTCGACTGGAAGAAGCAGCCCACGGAGAAGCGAATCGTGCGCCC
>JAPLSM010000366.1 GCA_026398635.1 Spirochaetota bacterium
CACCGCGATCCACCAGGGGCTGCAGGTCAGGAAGAGCAGGGTCGCGGCGAAGTACAGGACCTGGCCCGCGACGAGGGTCCGCTTCGCCCCGATCGTGTCGACCAGTGCGCCGCCGGCGAGGGACGAGCCGAGGCCCATCACCCGCTGGATGGTGACGATGCCCGAGATGAGCACGGCCGAGAGGCCGAGGTCCTTCAGGTAGACCGGAAAGAACGCAAGAGCGGGCGCGACGACGATGCCGGTCAGCAGCTGCAGCGCGAGCAGCATCGGGACGGCGGGGGATCGTGCAGGCGGGGCGGCGGCGGAATCGGGTGGCGGGTCGTCAGCGGTCATGCGGTCTGCCGGTGCGGCTGGAGTGTAGGAGTAAACGGCGATCGCGTAAAGCATGCGGGTAGATTGGCCCCCGCGGTCGGACCGCTCTGCAGATGGCACTCCGGTTCTGTTGCTCCTGCATCGATGGGCAGGACGTGGAGCCAGGCAGGCAAGCGCTGGTCGAAGCGGGAAAAAAAGGGCCAGCGCCCCCTCCGGCAGCTGGCCCCTCGATGTCGCGGGAATGTGCGTTCGTCAGTTGGTCACAAACTCGAAGCTACCGTCCCAGTCATCATAATGTTCGCTGGTCACCCCGTTGCGGATGCTGCCAGCGTAGCTGGAGCGACCCGGCAGAATCCGAATCTTCACCGTGCCGCCTTTCGCGAACGTGATGAGCCCCTTGTGTACGGCCGCAGACCCTATCGACGAATCGTCGGTGTAGACGTCGGTCCCCCAGACTTCGCTTGCAGCCCCACCTGCCGGCAGTGTGACAGAGTAGACTTGGTTGTTCCTGCCCTTCCATTCCTGGGCGTCGACGGTCCAGCCGATCGAGCCAGCGTTGATCATGCTGCCAATTGCCTCTACGAGCGTGCTGCAGCTCGCGAGCGTGGCGATCGCGAGGACGATCGCGCCGGTCGTGGCGAGGCGGGACATTCGCTTCATACGGTCCTCCTTCAGGGGGTTGAACGTGGGTCACCAGCACAGAACTCTACCGGTGCCAGCTCGAGTATATCATGTGCAGGGATGCTGGGTGCACCATATACTCCTCGCGGGAATGCCAGATTTCATAGCAGGAGGGACGCGCGTCGCCCCGGCGGCGCTCGCGCCGTCGGAGCGGGAGTCAGCTGGAAGATCCTGAACACTGGCCTCTCCATGCGGGCGGTCAACGCGCTCGCCATCTCCGGCGACGGCCTGCACCTGTACGCTGCGACGTGATTCCCTTGGGACCGCCTACGCCTCGTAGCCCGACTGACGGATGAGCTCTGCGATCCGGGATGCGAGGGCCGCCGTTTCGTCCCGCAACCTGCGGGCGTCGTCGACGGTGAAAACGTAGGAGGGATTGTAGTCCGCTTCTTCCCGGTACTTCATGAGGCGCGAGAAAAGATGGGATGCCTCCGGTTCCAGTCGTCCGGTTTTTACGAAGTGCAGGGAAAGCAGCCGAAGAGCGCCTTCGTTGCTCTTCGGTTCCAGCCCCAGGGTGAGAAGCAGTGCCCGCACGCGGAACAGGAGCGAATAGTAGAGCCGGGACACGGCGTCGGATGGGAATCCCCCGTCAGCCAAGAGGGTGGAAGCGGCGAGCGCGCTATCCGCCCGGGCCATCTCTTCCGCGATGCCCGCTGCGCGGTTGGCATCCGTCATAGCGGCACTCCTTCCCGCTCGATATCCAGCGCGATCCTCCGCTCCCGTTCAAGCAGTCGCCCGTACTCAGCCTCGGAAAGGATAAGAGTTGAAAGGGGTACCCCATGCTCCAGCTCGATGGTCGCAATCTCATCCAGGATGCGGTCCTTCATCCTCGAATCACATCCGCGTACAATGATGGCCACATCGACGTCCGAATCGGGATCCGCATCGCCGCGAGCGCGGGAACCGAACAGCAGCAGTTTTACCAGGGCATGGCCAAGGAGAGGCCTCAAGCGTTCCTTGAGGCCCGTCAGCGTAGTGCGAATCTCTCTATCGGTCAGGATCGCTGCGGCATCCATATCTTCATGGTACGCCTTCACCAATCCCCGCTCAAGAGTCCGCTGCACAGCTCAGGGCGCACCCCCGGAATGGTGATGCCGCATGGGCCTGAGCCCCGAAGGGTAAACCAGGTGCAGGCAGGTATTGCCAGTATTACCTGGCGGAGCGGTTCGAGAACTGGCAGGAGCATGGCAGGATCGTGGAAGGCAACGCAGGCGTCAAGATGGTGGGCAGCGGGCATCTGTGGGAATCACCGGATTTCGAAAGAAGCGGCATGTGGGTTGGCGACATGGACACAGGCAAGCAGGATATCATGTTCATCACATCGAAAGACCTGGTGCGCTGGACGAAAGTGGATGAGAAGCTGCGGTTTGTGCAGGACACCCGGTGGTATCGCGGAAAGGGAAGATGGGACTGCATCGAAGCACTCAGGCGGGCGGATGGTGTTTTCGCTCATCGCCCAGGATGGGTATGGGGCGTCGATGCTTCTGGTGGATCGGAAGGTCAGCCTTACGCGGGTGGCCGTCATCGAAGGGACGATCAAGCTTTCCGACGATGCGGATGCGAACGGGCCGGGTCTGTTTTTCGATCTCGCGATTTCCATCACCCGAGGGGTGGATATGCATTTCAGTCAGGCGGCGCGGTTCCGGGTCGTGATGAAGCACGACATGATGGAGTGTTACCTGAACGACTTCAACGGACAGATCTGCTTCCTGTGTGGTAGCGACCACAAGGCTCTCGAGGATAAATGACAGCAACTACTATCGCTCGCTTTCCGCTGAATGCGCAGTCTTGAGGTCTCGAGATTGCTACGGGGAGGCTCGCGCAAGATGGGCTGCGGGAGCAAGGACGGGCTGATCCCCGGGGCGCAACAAAAAGCAAGAAGTCAGTTCAGCGACGCTTGCAGTGCGGCGAGGTCGAGCGTGTCGGGAACGGCTGCCCGGTAGCGGTTGCCCGGGAGCGGCTGCCGGCGGGGATCAGCGAGGCGGCGTCCTTGGCGATCCTTAAACGGGGGGGTCCAGCGGTTCCCTTGGTCCCCTCACGTGGTGAGTCGTACGGACGGCAGCCCGCGCGGTCTGCCGGAGCTGGAAGTCCTGCATGGCGTCGAAGGCGGCGAGGAGCCGTTCCTTGTCGGGGTACGTGTCCAGGCCGGCCGCCTCCAGGGCGAGGAGAAGCTCGTGGGTCGCCTCGATGGTGGACAGGCACCAGGGCGCGGGCTGGCGCTTGATCGTGAACCGGCTGGGTGCCCGGGGCTCGATCATGAGCCGGGGAAGGCGCAGGAGGGACGGGCTCTGCCGCGCGATCGAGCGCGCGCCGTGCCACGTCGCGTCGATGAGGAAGACGACGAGCCGGCGCCCCGCCAGCGCCGGGCCGGGGAATCCGCCGCTGCCCAGGCGCAGCGCGTCCTTCCCCGGGTACAGCAGGACGGCGAGGTTGCCGGGATCGTCGACCAGCGCGCGCACCCGGGCGTTGTCGTCGAAGCGCACCCCGGGAATGATCTCGCTGTTGGCAAGGTTGAGGCACGTGAGCCGGCCCGTCGTGCATTTCTGGTGCCGGTGCTCCTTCGGGTGCATGAGCAGCACGATCCGCGTCCTCGTCGCCATGGGCGCCTCCGAGGGACAGAGGCAGCAGGAGCGGGGGCGCATGCAGACGGTACACATCTCTCGCGGCACGTGGTCTCGACCTTCTGTTCGGCGGTATCAGTCCGGCCCGAACACAGCCGCGTCCTTCAGGGCCCGGACGATGGGGACGACGAGGTCCATCGCCTGCTGATAGGTTTCCGCTTTCTCCACCGTGCCGCGCTTCTCCCAGCGGGCTGCCTTCTCGGTGACGGTGACCGTCGGTGAGGCTTCCAGCGCGGCGAGGATCCGGTCCTGGACGCCGGTGCTCGAGAGCAACCGGCCGATGCGGTCCGGTTCGCTCCCCTTGACGCGGACCGCCGCGACGTCGTCCCGGGTGCCGGTCAACCGCCCGGGCTTGATGACCTGCAGCCAGCGGAGGGAGAAGAACCGGAAAGTGGCGATAGGGGACTGCACTATATTCGGGATCTCGTGCTCGCGAGGGCGGGGAGACTCAAATACTCTTCCGGGCAGTCGCAACTCCTTACATTGCAGGGAGCTACGGTATCTCTCCCTCTCGTACTTTTTCTGTCCGTGCCTGAGGGAACAACCTGGGCAGCTACCGCACGACCTTAGCGAGCCTTGGCGGCCGATGGGGCCGCGCGCGCCGAGCATCATTGCCCCCAACATTGACAGCCGGCGGGAGTGCTTTTATACTTCTCGGCAATCATTGTCAAGGAGGTACGCGGATGAGCACTAGCCCAAGTTCACCCCGGTTAGCGGCTAACTCCTTACGGCAGAAGGGTTGGGGCCATCGGTATGGTCCCTACATCTCGGCGCGCTCCGAGCGGCGCACGGGGATCGGATTGAACCGCAGCCCCAAGGCACGGTAAATGTCACGGACGGGAACCTCCGGGCTACTGGGGGTCCGAATGCCGATCTTGCTGCCCGTGTCGGTCTTCATGGAAACGGTGCTCATAACATGCGTCGAGAGCTTGGCGCGGATGGTCGCCCAGCGCGCCAGGTATCCGCGATCCCGCAGCCGGTGGCGGATGGCACTCAGCAGGTGATAGGCAAGGACCGTGATGAACAGGTGCGCTTTGATCCGTTGCTCCTTGAAGTGGAAGACCGGCCGCAATCCCAACTCCCCCTTCAGAGCGCGGAAGGAGTCCTCGATTCCCCCCAGGGTGATGTACAGCTCCCACAGGCTCTTCTCATCCAGATCGTCACGGCTGGTCCGCAGGTAGTAGTGGCCTGAGTAGCGTTCATCGGCCTCCTTGGCGCGACTGAAGCTCCAGCGAATCTCGGCGGCGATCTGTCCTTTCTGTTGCACTTCGATGTCGTAGTAGCCGTGGATCCCGTGGGAGCGCTCCTTGAGCCTCCCGATGCGCTCCAGCACCTTCTCGAAGTTCTTCGTCCCCCTCTTCGTGCTCAGGGAGGCCCGGATACCTTCCAGCCCCTCTTCGAAGCGCTTCTGGAAGCCCCTCTTCATCCCCTGCTCCTTGGCTTCCCGCTCGCTGCTGTGGCAGCGCAGCACCCACTCCCCCTCCGTCTTGACCAGCTTGCCGCGGACGATCTTCTCCCGCTCAGCCCGGATCAGCACCATCCCCTCCTCGCTATCATCCTCACCCTCCAACGGTCGCCCCCGTGCCACGCAGATGTACTGATACCCCAACTCCCGGAGCTTCTTGAGGTTCTCCTCCGTCCCGATCCCCCCGTCGACGATCACCGTCGCCCCAGCGGCCGCCCCCAGATCCTTCAGCATCTGCTGCATCGTCTTCGGTTCACTCGCGTTCCCCGCCAATAGCTCGCTGCGCTTGGCAAAGCCCCATTCGTCCACCACCAGCCCCACGGTCATCAGAAGACAGTCGTTCCTTCGGTCCTTCGATTTCCCCCGGGCCAGTTCCTTACTCTGATAGTGACAACCCTCGAAGTACGTATTGGTCAGATCGTAGAGGATCACCTGCTCCTTCAGCTCGAACAGCTCCCGCTCCGTCCCTCGCAGCGCCTTCTCGATCTGCCCCTTGCGCTCGTACAGCGCGTCGGTCAACCGATACAGAGCGTTCAGCGAAAGTCCCTTGATCTGAGCCCCCAGAAGCTCCGACAACCCACTGCGCTCGCGCAGCCAGATCCGCGTCGCACGCTCACTGGCAGGAGCTACCAGACGTCCCACGATCAACGCCAATGCCCCCCTGAGCTCCGCCTCCCTCAGCCCCGCTTCGGCGAGGATCCGCTCCAGCCCCAACCGCCGCGCCTGCACCACCCCCACGTACTCCGCCCCAATCGTGCGCACCGTCGAGACTCGTACCGAGCGCAGATCCACCGTGCGAAGGAGCGCTTCCGCCTCCTTCGGTTCGCCAGCCCCCTCGGCCCGCTGCTTGCGTCGCTCCTTCAGAAGGCCCGCGTAGTGCTGCGCCAGCCCCTCGACCTCCTCCGTGAGCTCCGTCAACCGCGGCTGCCCGTCGAGGATTTGCTCGATCCTGTTGGCAAGAACCTTCCACAGCTCCTTGGGCAATTCGAGCCGACCGAGGTTCAACAAGACCTCGTGGCGTGGTCCGCGGGCGCTGCGATAGCTCTCCAGGAGACGGTGGTAGGTGTAGGACTTG
>JAPLSM010000288.1 GCA_026398635.1 Spirochaetota bacterium
GCGAGCGTGGGCACGCTCGGCATCCTGATCCCGCCGAGCGTCACGCTCATCGTCTTCGGCATCATCACCGAGCAGTCCATCGGCAGGCTGTTCCTCGGAGGGATCGTTCCGGGTCTCATCATCGCGGTGTTCTTCGCCCTGACCATCGTCGTGTGGTGCCGGATCAACCCGGCCCTCGGACCCAAGGGGGCGCGGTCGACGTGGCGGGAGCGTCTCGCCTCCCTGCCCGAAATCGTGTGGGTCCTGCTCGTGTTCGTCCTGATCATCGGGGGGCTGATGAAGGGTTTCTTCACGCCCACCGAGGCGGGGAGCGTGGGCACCTTCGCGGTCATACTCCTCGCGGTGGCGCAGCGCGGCATGGGGTTTCGTGGCTTCGTGAAATCCCTGTCCGAGTCCCTGCGCACCGCGTGCATGGTGCTGATGCTGATCGCGGGCTCCACCGTGCTCGGCCACTTCCTGGCCGTGACGAAGATCCCCATGATCGCCTCGGAGTGGGTGGTGTCCCTTCCCGTGAACCGGAACCTCATCATGGTGTTCATCGTTCTCATCTACCTCCTGGGCGGCTCGTTCCTCGACGACCTGGCGTTCATGATCCTCGCCACACCGATCTTTTTCCCCGCCGTCGTGAAGCTCGGCTTCGACCCGCTGTGGTTCGGCATGCTCATCGCGATCACCGTGATGATCGGCGTGGTGATTCCGCCGGTGGCCATGAACGTGTTCGTGGTGAAGAACATCACGAAGGTCCCCTTCGGGGTGATCTACCGTGGGGTCGCGCCGTTCCTGGCCGGCCTGGTGGTCACGGCAGCGCTCCTCTTCGTTTTCCCGCAGATCGCGACGTTCCTGCCGGCTTTGCTGATGAAGTAGGTTCCGGCAGCCGGATCCGCGTCGGAGCGGGTCGTTGGATCTGCGCCGTGGTGAAGCGGCTGAATGGAGAGGCGTTCCTGGTAACGGATATGGAAAAGCTGAAGGTCTACTTCGACCGGACAGGCCATACTCTCACGGTCTGGTTCGGAGATCCCCAGCAGGAATACGTATCGGAAGAGACCGGAGACGGGGTCATTCTCATGAAGGACAAGGATGGGCGCGTGATCGGGTTCGAAAAGCTCAACTACTCGAAGCATACCGCCGAGCCGCTGAAAGTCGCCTTCGAGACGGTGGAGATGTAAGCGGTCGGGTTAGCCCACACGCCGCCCCCGAGCAGGCCGCGCCGCTCCAGCGCGGACGCGGATCACCAAACAGGAATCCTGGAAATCAGGGGGCGTACCATGCCGGCCCCGGATCCGTAAGTTGGAGTGCCGGGGCTGTCACCCCGCGACGAGCCGCCCGATGCGTTCCCTTCCCTGCGCCTTGTACCCGCCGTCACGGGCATTGTAGTAGAGGTACCACCTCGAATCCGTCTCGCGGAACCTGGCGTCGCAGGCGTAGACATGCGACTTCCGCCACCCGGAGTCCGGCTCCAGAAAGGGTGCGGACCTCGCGCTCTCCCACTTCGCGCAGTCTTTCGATCGCAGCAGGAACAGCGCCGACCGCGACGTCCCCGTCGGGTCCCGGGTGATCTTGTTCTGCAGGGCGACGAACCCGTCGTCGACGCGCAGGACCTTCATGCTTCCCGCGCCGAGGACGCCGGGCAGCGGGTCTTCAGCGGGATCGATGATCGGGGACGGGGCTACCTCGAACGGACCATCCGGCGAGGCCGCCGTGGCGACGCCGATGTACCTCGGCTCGTCGAAGCCGCAGTCGGGGATGTACGACAGGGAAGGGTCGGCTCGATCAGTGTGCGGGGGGTGCTCCAGGCGGCGAGGTCCCGAGAGAAGCGCATCTCGATTCTGGAACGCCACTTCGGTCGCCTGGGCAGAAGCTGCAGGGGAATCGCGAGCGGCTGATACTTTTCGTAGTACAGCCGGTACCCGTCCGGAAACCTCCTGATGAACGGCCGCATGGCATTCCACACCACTCGCCCGAGGTTGCGCCACCCGAGCCCGTCGTGGGAAGCGAATGCGTTAATTCCGAAAACGGTGTGCGCGAACAGCCGCCACTCGTGGTCCGGGGTTTCTTCCGGAAACAGGAAGCTCGGGTCCGCCACGAGGGTGGAGAGCCCCGGGGGATCGATGAGCGGACGACGGTCGTCGACCCATTCCTGGGACGTGAAATCGTCGACGGTCATGGCGGGTCAACGGTAGCGGGAAGCGCGCCTCGCTGCAATGCCGGCCGCTGATCCCGCCACGAGACCCGCGGTTGTCGCGGGAGGGTGTTCCGGGGGATACTGGCTCGGAGATCCGGGATGGACCACGCTCTCATCAAGGCCTCGCACCACCTCTCGGAGCTGGACATCAGGGTCCCGATGTTCGGGTACCTCATCCGGGTGTGCTGGTTCCGCATCATGTTCAAGGAGGGCGACTGGTTCATCCGCCGGCACGCCCACACCACCTACGAGCTCCACTTCATCGCCCGGGGCGAGTGCGAGGTGATCCACGACGAGGGCTCCTTCCGCGTCGGCGCGGGCAGCTTCTTCCTCACGGGCCCCGAGGTCCATCACAGCCAGCGGCCGTCGGGCACGGGCGAGCTCGTCGAGTACAGCCTCAACTGCGAGATCGAGGCAGCGCCGCAGGGGACCCCGGAGTCTGGCAACGCCGAGATGGCCTGGCTGTTCTCCATTCTACGGCGCGCCCCGTGCGCCGCGGTGCCCGACGGGCACGGCGCTGTCGCCCTCTTCGAGACGGCCCTCCGCGAGGCGGACCGACGCCTCCCCGGCTTCACCCTCACGGTGAGGAACCTCGTGCCCATGATCATCGTGGCCGCCGCCAGGTCGCTCGCAGCATCCTGCCCCGACACCCCCGTCGTGGAGGTGCCCGAGCCGGTGTCCGAGGACCGAATGGCCCAAATCGAGCGGTACGTGGCCGACAATCTCGGGATGGACCTCGCGCCCGTCGACGTGGCCGGGCACATGAACGTGAGCGAGCGGCAGCTCGACCGCATCGTGATGCACCACAAGGGCTACTCCACGAAGAAGTTCATCACCCGGCTCAAGCTGAAGCGCGCGAAGGCGCTGCTCGAGGAGACCGACATGATTTTGAAGGCAGTCCTGCACTTGTGCGCGGGTCTGACAGACCACTCGCACTCGTGCGCAGTCGTGCGGGGGTGCTTTACTCAGAGTTGCTCAGAGAACTGCTCAGTCCTGCCGTGGTCTTCCGGTATCGTATGTAGTGCGGGCCGGGCAGCTCGCCTGCCCGCTGTAGATAGCCAACGGTATTGCAGCGAACGCAGTGCAGTACGGCAGTTCAGCGCGATCCTCGTAGTCGGGGATGAAGCCGCGATACAGCCGGCACCCCTCGTATGTGTTCGGCGCCGGCGGCGGATGCGACGATCCCCGCCGTAGCGGACGGATCGAACCGGGCACGATCCGCCCCTCGCGTCGCTGTCGCCCCCGGGTTCGCCCCTGCTCGACACTACTGCAGGCCAGCTCGCGATCCTGGACGCCCGCCAGAGGCTGAACCGTCACGATCGAAGCTCTGATCGCCGCCTCGGTACGAGATATCCACCTCTAGGAAGCCCTCCGGCCGGGCTTTTCGCCGACTCTGAGCGGAGCACGCCGCGACCGCCTCCCGAGGCAGGGACGGACAATAGTGCCCAGAGTTGTAATTATATGTTGACAGGACGGTGAGCCGAAGGTAGAATAGGTGGCTACGATCCTGTTTCGCAAGGAGGAAAGAGATGAGGAACAGACGTCAGGCTCACGCGGTCGTTTTCGTGACTGTACTCTTGCTGACCTTCGCGATTGCGCTTCCCGCGGCCTTTGCCACAGGTAGCCCGGAAGGGGCGACAACAAAAGCGCCCCTCGTGTGGCTCACCGGCGTGCAGGGAGGCAGGAGCCCGGACGAGATTCCGCTCTTCAACAAGGCGGTGGAAAAGCTCACGGGCATCGCCGTGACCATGATCAAACCGCCGGGGAGCGAGTACGACAACAAGCTCGCCACGATGCTCGCCACCGGAGAGCCCCTCGACATCGCCTACACCAACTCCGGCCCGTTCGAGA
>JAPLSM010000460.1 GCA_026398635.1 Spirochaetota bacterium
CTCGTCGTAGTGCCGCGCGAGCGGGAAGGCCGGGGCCTCGCGTTCCTCGTGCTCGTCGGGAGCCTGGTCGCGGGCCTCGCGGCCATCTGCGTCGTGTTCGCTGCGAGCGGCGTCGACCCGTTCTACGCTCTGTACCGGATCTTCGCGGGCTCGTTCGGCAGCCTCTACGGGCTCGGGGAAACGGCGACCAAGGCGATCCCGCTCATCCTCATCGGCGCGGGGCTCGCCTTCGTGTTCCGGGCGAAGTTCTGGAACATCGGCGCGGAGGGGCAGCTGCTGGCCGGCGCGACGGTGGCCACGTGGATCGGCTTGAACGTTCACCTGCCGGGGCCGCTGCTGGTGGCGCTGATGTTCCTGGCGGGCTTCGCGGCGGGGGCGGCGTGGGGGGTGCTCCTCGCGCTGCTCAAGGCCCGGTTCGGCGTGAACGAGGTCATCAGCTCGCTCATGCTGAACTACATCGCCTACGAGCTGATCACGCTGCTGATTACCGGGCCGTGGAAAGGCCCCACCCAGCACGGGTTCCCCTACACCGACGACCTCTCCCGGGCCGCGAGCCTCGCCGTGCTGCCGGGCACCCGGATCCACGTGGTCACCCTGGTGCTGGCTCTCGCCTCGGCCGCTGCGCTCTTCCTCCTCCTTCGTTCGAGCCGGCTCGGTTACGAGCTGCGCGTGCTCGGTGAGAACCGGGAGGCGGCGCGCTACGCGGGCATCGACCTGCTGCGCGTCTCGGCGCTGGCGATGGTCCTGAGCGGGGGGGTGGCGGGCCTGGCCGGGGTGGGCGAGGTGGCGGGCATCCACCACCACCTCTCCTACCCCACGGCGATCAGCTCGGGGTACGGCTTCACCGCGATCCTCGTGGCGTGGCTGGCCAAGCTCAACCCGCTGGCCGCCATCGCGAGCGGGTTTTTCTACGCGGGCATCCTCGTCGGCGGCGACGCGATCCAGGTGTCGCTCGGCCTCCCCGCGGCAACGGTGCAGGTGTTCAACGGCGTGTTGCTCGTGTTCCTGATCGGCGGCGACTTCTTCCTGCACAACCAGGTCCGCCTGGTCCGGGCCGTGGAGCCGGCTCCGGGCGCGCCGGGAGCGCCCGGGGCGGGGGTGCCGCCGGGCACGGGAGGCGGACCGTGAGCGACCCGATCGTCGTCACCGTGCTCGACCGGGCGCTCGCCGCGGGCACGCCGCTCCTGCTGGGGACGCTCGGGGAGATCGTCGCCGAGCGGTCGGGTATCCTCAACCTCGGGGTCGAGGGCATGATGTCCGTCGGCGCGGTCACCGGTTTCATGACCGCCGTGGCGACGGGCAGCCCCTGGATGGGCCTGCTGGCCGCGGTGGCGGCGGGCGCAGCGGTTTCACTGCTGCACGCCTTCGCCAGCATCACCCTGCGGGCGAACCAGGTCGTGTCGGGCCTGGCGCTCGCCATGCTCGGGGTCGGCCTGAGCGGCCTGCTCGGCAAGCCCTACATCGGGGTCGCGGCCGCCGACGCGAAGATGGCCGTCGTCCGGGTGCCGTGGCTTTCCGAGCTGCCCTGGATCGGCCGGATCCTCTTCGTGAAGGACCCCTTCTTCTACCTCGCCATCGCGCTCGGGATCGTGCTCTGGTTCCTGCTCGCACACACCCGGTGGGGCGTTCGGGTGCGCAGCGTGGGCGAGAACCCCGCGGCCGCCGAGGTGCAGGGTGTGAGCGTGGCCGGCGTGCGCTACCTCTGCACGGCGATCGGTGGGGGCCTCGCGGGCATGGCCGGCGCGCACCTTTCGCTCGCCTACAGCAACTCGTGGTCCGAGGGGCTCACTGGTGGCCGGGGCTGGATCGTCATTGCGCTCACGATCTTCGCGCTGTGGAACCCCCTGCGGGCCTTCCTCGGAGCCTTCCTCTTCGGCGGCGTGTTCGTGCTGCAGTACGTGCTGCAGCCGCTCGGCATCCCGCCGAACCTCCTCGGCGCGCTTCCCTACGTGGCGACGCTGCTCGTGCTGGTGCTCGGCGGGGTGCGCGGCGACCTGCGGCACCTCGCTTCGCCCGAGGCGCTCGGCGAGTCGTTCGCGCGGGGGGAGAAGTAGCGCTCTTCAGGGCGGGAGGACGATGGATCTCGCCTCCCGGACGAAGAATGACCTGCATTCCTCCCAGTCGAACGGTTCTATCATCGCGGGCATTGGTTC
>JAPLSM010000317.1 GCA_026398635.1 Spirochaetota bacterium
CTCGTGGCCGCAGCTCCCCTCGAAGAGCTGCGCCGGAAGGCCGGCGGCGAGAACGCCACTCTGGAGCGGCTCTTCCTGGAGATGACCAATGACGACGCCGGCGCTCACTAAGGCGGCCATTCGGGGGACCACCTGGTTCTCTACCGACGGCCTCGCGGAGCTGAGGCGACGGCAGAAGACCTGGGTGCTGGCGCTCGCAGGGCTGGGCGCGATCGTCGGCGCCGGGGTGTTCCTCGTCTTCCTCGTAAGCCTCTACACGAGCATGACAGCCATCGGCGCAGCCGCGGGTCACCCCGAGCTGGCCCTGTTCTACGCGCTGCTGCTGTCCTGGGTGTTCCTGTTCGTGACCGGAATCCCGCTCGCTCTTTCGCTCGTGGCCTACTCGAAAGATCTCCCCCTGCTGCGGGTGCTGCCGGTGCGACCGGTGCAGATCGTGGCTGCGAAAGCGGCGCTCCTGTACCTCTACAGCCTTCCGATGAGCACGTTCTTCCTGCTGCCCGCAATCGTCATCTCGGCCCGTCCGCTGGCCGCCGGTGCCGGCTTCGCGCTCGCTGCGGCCGTACACCTCGTCGTGTCGCCGATGCTGCCGGTGTCGCTCGCGGTGTTCGTGGTGCTCGCCTTGATGCGGCTGGTGGACCTCTCGCGCTTCCGCACGGCGCTCGAGGTCGCGGGCATGGCGCTCGGCCTCGTGCTGGTGATCGGCCTGCAGACGTTCCTGCAGCGCACAATGATGAGCACTATGGGTGGCGGCGAGTTCGCCTCGGTCGCGCAGTTCCCCGACCTGTTCTCGGCACTCGCTCGTGCCCTGCCGCCGATGGCCTGGGCTGCCCGCAGCTTCGTGCGGGGCACGGGCCCGCTGCCCCTCGCCGCCTCGCTCGCACTGCCGCTGGCGTGCGCGGCCGCTGCCTTCGCCGCTGCCCCGTTCGGCTTCCTGCGTGACGCGGCCGAGGTCTCGGGGGGGCGCTCGCGGCATCGTCGGGCCGGCGGCGCGGCGGCTGCGGTCGTCCTGGGACGAGTTGGTTCGCTGTCGCGTAGCCTCGTGCGCCGGGAATGGTCCATCCTCTCCTCCAACTCGACGTTCATCTTCGAGGCTGTCGGCGAGGTACTGATCCTGCCGCTTGTTCTCGGGATCTACGCGTTCGTCCTTCCGCGCGCGATGGTCGGCCAGGCGCTCGCCTTCATTACCGCAGCACCGTGGATCAGCCCGGCAATCCTCGGCGTACTGGTCCTGATGACCAATCTCACCACTGTGTCGTCCACCTCGGTCTCGCGTGAGGGCCGGCTCTTCGGCCTCAGCCTGGTCATTCCCGTGCCCGGGCGCACGCAGGTCAAGGCGAAGCTCACCCTTCACCTGATGCTGTACGGGTCGGCATTCCTGTTCGACTGCGCGATCGCGCTTATCGTCTTCCGGATCCCGCCTGTCGCGCTCGTCTACTTCCTGCCCGCCGGTCTGGCTTTCCAGGTGGTCGGGTTCTGCGCGGGCATGTTTCTCGACCTGAAACGGCCCATGCTGAAGTGGACGCACCCGCAACAGGCCATGAAGAACAATGCGAACGTGCTCGGCGCGATGGGCGGTACGGCGGCCGTCGTGGCGGTGATCGGGGGGCCCTCGGCGTTCGCGATCGCGAAGGGCGTGAGCCCGTTCCTGGTCGGCTGCGGCGCAGCGGCGGTCGCTCTCGTGCTCGCGGCCGTGCTGCTGCCCCGGCTGCTCGCGTTCGCCGACCGGCAGTACTCCGGAGGCCTGGAGATGACGGGATGAGCGGCGGGGGGGAACCCTGCCCGGTGATCGCGGACGCCGGCCTCATCGCCTCGGCGTATGCCCGGTACCTCTCGGACGAGTCCTCGCTCGCCGGCGGCATGCCGGCCCGGATCCTCTTGCCGCGCAGCGTCGGGGAACTCAGCACCGCAGTGCGTGATGCTGCCGGACGCGCCGGCAGCGTGACCGTGTCCGGCGGCAGGACCGGCATCGTGGGCGGAGCGGTCCCGCGCGGAGGCGAGGACCTGGTTTCCACCGGCGGTCTGGTGGGGAACCCCCGGCCGCGCTGGTCGGACGAGCACGGCTCCTGGATGGTCGCCGTGCCCGCCGGCATCACCCTCGATGCCCTGCGCGCGTTCCTTGTCTCGAGCGAACTGCCGCCCGGTCTCGCCTACCCCGTTGACCCCACGGAAGGCGGCGCCACCGTCGGAGGCTCGGTCGCGACGAATGCGAGCGGTGCACGGACCCTCCGGTACGGCCCCACCCGGGACTGGGTGCTGGGCATGTCGGTGGTCCTGGCTGACGGATCGGTCGTCCATCTCGAACGGGGTCGCGCCGGAGCCGCGGCGGTTCCCGAGGTGCTGCGCGGGCTGCACGCGCCGGGCGTGCGCCTCCCGGCCACCAAGCACGCGGCAGGATACCGGCTGACGGGCGACCCGGTCGACCTGTTCATCGGCTGCGAAGGCACTCTCGGCGTGATCGCGGAGGTGGACCTGCGGCTGTGCGAGGTGCCGAAGGGCATCGCCGGAGTGTGCGCGTTCCTTCCCGACCCGGCCGGCTGCCCCGACCTCGTCGCCGGGCTGAAAGCGGGTCTCGGCCCGGACCTGCTCGCCCTCGAGTACTTCGACGCGCGTTCGCTCCGTCTCCTTTCCGCCTGGCGTGCCGAGGCGCGGGAGGCGAGCGGTGTTCCGGCACTGCCCGACACCCCCGGAGGAATGCTCTACGTCGAGATGCCCTACGACGGCGAGGCGCAGCTCGAGAAACTGGCCGACCGGCTGACGGGGATGCTCGCGGCTCACGGGGTCGACGGGGCGGCGACCTGGGCGGCCTTCGAGCCGGACGAGCTGGCGGCGATGCGGACCCTGCGGCACGCACTGCCCGAGCGCGTGAACCGGCTGGTGGCGGCCCGGGCTGCCGGGGTGCCGGGGCTCACCAAGCTCGCGACGGACCTCGCGGTGCCCGATCCGGCCCTGCCGGCCATGATGGAAACCTATCGCCGGGTGTTCGCCGACGCAGGGCTCGAGCACGTCATCTTCGGCCACATCGGAAACGCCCACCTCCACGCCAACCTCCTCCCCTCGACGGTGGAGGAGATCGGGCGCGGCAGGGCGGCGTGTCTCGAGCTGGCCCGGGCGGCGGTCGCCCTGGGTGGCAGCGTTTCGGGCGAGCACGGTATCGGGAAGCTCAAGAAGGCGCTGCTCGCCATCCAGTACACGCCGGCGGAACTGGCCGAGCTGCGTTCCGTGAAGGACCGGCTGGACCCCTGCGGCGTGCTCAACCCCGGCGTGCTGTGGTGAGGCACGGCCGCCGCGGCGGATCGCTCCGAAGAACGGTCCGGTTCGCGACAGCCCGCCGCCGGGCGGCAGGCTCCGAGGCGAGGTTCACTTCTTCCGGAAGGTGATCCCGTCCTTGCCGGCGTCTACGACCACGGTCGACCCGTCGGCCACCTCGCCGGACAGCACCTGCCGGGCGAGTGGGTTCTGCACGAGGTTCTGGATGGCGCGCTTCAGAGGGCGGGCGCCGAACTGCGGGTCGAAGCCAACCTCTGCAAGGAGTGCCTTCGCCTTCGGGGTCACCTGCAGGCCGATCTTCCGCTCCTCGAGCCGCTTCGTGAGCAGGCCGAGCTGGATGTCGACGATCTTCAGGAGGTCGCCGCGGTCGAGCCGGTTGAAGAAGATCGTCTCGTCGATGCGGTTCAGGAACTCGGGCTTGAACGTGGCCCGCAGCAGGGCCGACACCTCGTCCTTGACCTCCTCGACCTTCGCGGCACGCTGGATGATGTCCCCGCCGAGATTGCTGGTCATGATGACAAGGCAGTTGCGGAAGTCCACCACCCGGCCCTGCCCGTCGGTGAGGCGCCCCTCGTCGAGGAGCTGCAGCAGCGCGTTGAACACGTCGGGGTGCGCCTTCTCGATCTCGTCGAACAGCACGACCGAGAACGGCTTGCGGCGCACCGCTTCGGTGAGCTGGCCACCTTCTTCGTACCCGACGTAGCCGGGAGGCGAGCCGACGAGGCGGCTGACCGTGTGCTTCTCCATGTACTCGCTCATGTCGATGCGGGTAACCGCGCGCTCGTCGCTGAACAGGAAGTCGGCGAGCGCCTTGGCGAGCTCGGTCTTGCCCACGCCCGTGGGGCCGAGGAACAGGAACGAGCCGTAGGGGCGATTGGGGTCGGAGAGCCCCGAGCGCGAGCGCCGGATGGCGTCCGCCACGAGGCGCACCGCCTCGTTCTGTCCAACCACGCGCCGGTGCAGCGCGTCCTCGATATGCAGCAGC
>JAPLSM010000061.1 GCA_026398635.1 Spirochaetota bacterium
TGCTTCACGCCGGAGCTGAGCCTGCTCGGGCTGCTGTCGATCCCGGTATCGCCGCTGAAGAAGGTGCGCTTCAGCCGGTTCGAATCCGGCGGGAAGACCTGCCTGCGGATCACTGCTCTGGGAATCATGGCCGGCGTTGCCAAGAAGCTGCCTGGCGCCGATGTCCCAAAGGCCTGGAAGGCGCGGGCGGGCAGGTATGTGATCGTCCCCCGCGGGGCGAACGCGAGCTATCGCTGGCCCCGCGACGTCTCGCTGGAGTTCGACGACCGCACCGGGCTGCTTCTCCTGTCGTACACGTTCGCCGGGCAGCGCGCCCCGTTCCCACTCGTCGCGCTGAACGACAGGGAGGCGGTGATCGCGGGCACGGGCACCGGGCTTGGCGACACGATCACTGCGCGTGAAGAAAACGGGGAGATGTTCCTCGAATGGGCAGGCCTGCTGCTGAGGCGGGAGTGAGCGGGGGGGCACGGCGGGAGCGCCAGCCGGTCCGCGCCATGCGGCGGTCGCCCCCGCGGCGCCTGAGCTGCGCGTCTCCCTACCTCGGCCCGAGCCGTCCCTCGGCTTTCAACAGCTCGGCGGTCAGCACCGCCCCCCCCGCGGCTCCCCGGATCGTGTTGTGGGAGAGGCACACGAACCGCCAGTCCAGCAGCCGGTCCTCCCGCAGGCGTCCGATCGTGATGCCCATGCCCGCACCCGCGTCACGGTCGAGTCGGGTCTGCGGCCGGTTGTCATCGGTGAAGTATGTCAGGAACGGCTTCGGCGCGCTCGGCAGGCCGAGCCGCTGGGGCTGCCCCTCGAAGCCCTGCCACAGCTCGAGGATTCTTTCCTTCGACGGCTTGCGAGCGAACGAGACGGACACCGCGGCCAGGTGGCCGTCGCTCACCGGCACCCGGATGCACTGGCACGTGATGACCGGGCCCTTTGCGCTCACGATGGCGCCGCCCTCGACCGAGCCCCAGATCTTCAGCGGCTCGTTCTCGCTCTTCTCCTCCTCGCCGCCGATGAAGGGGATCACGTTGTCCACCATTTCAGGCCAGTCCTTGAAGGTCTTGCCCGCGCCCGAGATGGCCTGGTAGGTGCAGACGAACACCTTCTCGATGCCGAACTCGCGCAGGGGATGCAGCGCGGGCACGTAGCTCTGGATCGAGCAGTTGGGCTTCACCACGATGAAGCCTCGCCGGGTGCCCAGGCGCTTCTTCTGGGCGTCGATGACCGACAGGTGCCCGGGATTGACCTCGGGCAGGAGCATCGGCACGTCGGGCGTCCAGCGGTGCGCCGAGTTGTTGGACACCACTGGCGTCTCGGCCTTCGCGTACCGGTCCTCGAGCGTCCTGATCTCGTCCTTTGGCATGTCCACCGCGCAGAAGACGAAGTCCACGCTGCCGGCCACCTCGTCCACCTTCGCGGCGTTCTTCACCGTGAGCTTTGCGATTGCCGGCGGTACGGGGGTCGGCATGGCCCACCGGGCGCCGACCGCCTCTGCGTAGGATTTCCCCGCGGAGCGTTCGCTCGCCGCCACGGTCGTCACGTGGAACCAGGGGTGATCTGCCAGGAGCGACACGAACCGCTGCCCCACCATGCCGGTGGCGCCGACGATCCCCACCTTGAGCCTGTCAGCCATGACGCGCTCCTCCCCTCATGCGAGGTTCCACCTCTGTAGCAGGAGTCGCTTCGCGGATCAAGGGGCCGGGTGCGGAAACATGCGCGATTGCGGATGCGACTATCCCAACGCACGTGCGGAACATGCTGCCGGCGTTCTGTTGCCTTCGGTTAACAGCGTAATGCTCGCTTAAAACATGGAGAAATTGGAAATCGACCGTGCGCCGAACTATGATTCATGAGGTATGCATCCTTCGGTTTTGATCGATTTACGCCGGGGGATGCGGATCCCAATGAGAAGACTTAGTGCGCCGAAAGCCATCCTCGCAATAGCTTTCATACTGGTGGTCTGCCCGTTCCTCGGCGCGCAAGAGGGCGACCGGCCGGCATCCGTGATCGTGGCGGTCGTTCCTGGTGCGGACGCTGACGCCGCCTACCAGTCGGTCATGGGCGACCGGGTCAACCTCGCCTCGCGCCTGGAAAGCCTCTCCAAGAAATACCACGAGCCGCTGATCGTTTCGGACTCGATCCAGCGCCGGGTGCGCGACCGCTTCGCGTGCCGTCTCCTGGACCGGGCCAGCGTGAAGGGTCGCCGGGAATCAACGGGCATCTACACGCTCCGACGCGACCTCGCTCCCGCGGACACCGCGGCATGGAAGGCCCACGACGAGGCCATCGCCCTCTACTTCGACGGGAAGTTCGGCGAGGCGGCGAAGGGGTTCCGACGAGTGCTGGAGTTGCTCCCGAAAGACGAGCATGCCCTCCGATTCCTCCGGGAATGCGAGAAGCTGAAAAAAGCGCCGCCAGGACCCGGGTGGACGGGCGCGGTGGAGGTGACCGAGAAGTGAGGGAGGCGCCATGATCGAGCGCAGGCACGCGGACCGGATGAAGATCGGGGAGCCGATTGTTCTTACCATCGAGGGTCGGGACGTCCCGGCGCTGCTCGAGGACCTGTCGGACCACGGTGCGCTCTTCCGGGTTGACGCCCGGGGCGCAGTGTCCAGCGACGATCTCGGCATGGAGGCGGGCTTCCTGCTCGCGACGTTCACCCCCGCCCGGAACTACACCGGCGAGATCATCCGGCTCTTCTTCCGTGACGGCGCGGCCTTCTTCGCGCTGCGATTCTGGAAGGGCTACACCGAGGTGAAATAAAGGCCGGCCCGCACGCGACCCGCTCACGCGGCCGTGGAGGCACGTGCCCTGCCCCCCCTAATCCTCGAACAGGTTCTTGCTCGCGAACATCGGGTCCGAGGTCAGGTTGACCCCCAGCTTGCGCAGACCCGCCTCGTCGCCCGGGGTCGGGATGTGCGTGAGGTGCGCCTCGCAGCCGCGCAGGCGCTTCAGCTGCTCGACCGCGGCCTCGGCCGTGGGGTTCACCGCGGCGCTGATGCTCAGGGCGATCAGGGTCTCCTCGAGGTCGAGGCTCACGACCCGGCTGCCGAGGATGTCCTTCTTGAAGTGGCTCAGGGCCCCGGTGACGTGCGGGGCGAGCAGGTGGATGCCGTCGGGGATGCCGGCGAGCTTCTTGGCCGCGTTCAGCACGAGGCTCGAGGCCGCGTGCATCAGCGGCGAGTTCTTCCCCGTTACGATCGTTCCTTCCGCGAGCTCGAGGGCCGCGCCGCACGTGACGCCCTCGCTGCCCTTGCCGGCAGCCACCGCCGCGCGCGCCGCTTCCGCCGCGGCCGCTGCCACGCGCCGGTCGCCGGGCCCCACCCCGAGGTCCTTCATCAGCAGCTCCACGCGCTGCACGGTCTTCCGTTCTTCGATACCCATCGCGTACTCGCAGGAGTAGCGGAAGTACCGCCGGATGACCTCCTGCACGGCCGCCTCGCGCACTGCCGCGTCGTCGACGATGCCGAAGCCGGCCCGGTTCACCCCCATCTCGGTGGGCGACCGGTAGGCGGACGCCTCCCCCGAGATGCGCTCCATGATCCGGCGCAGCACCGGGAACACCTCGAGGTCCCGGTTGTAGTTGACCGCCCGCTCGTTGGTCGCCTCGAGGTGGAAGTTGTCGATGGCATTGAAATCCCCGATGTCCGCTGTCGCGGCCTCGTAGGCGACGTTGACCGGATGGGCGAGCGGGAGGTTCCAGATCGGGAAGGTCTCGAACTTCGCGTAGCCGGCCCGCACGCCAAGGCGGTGTTCGTGGTAGAGCTGCGACAGGCAGGTGGCCAGCTTCCCGCTGTTGGGCCCCGGCCCCGTGACCACCACGATGGGCTTCGTGGTCTCGAGGTACGTGTTCGCGCCGTAGCCCTCCTCGCTGACGATTGTGTCCACGTCCGTGGGGTAGCCCTTGGTGAACCGGTGGGTGTAGACCCGCACGCCGCGCCGCTCCAGGCGCCGCTGGAACTTCAGGGCCGACTCCTGGCCCTCGAACCGGGTGATCACCACCGCGCTCACCGGGGCGCCGCGCGCGGCCAGTTCGTCGATCAGCTTGAGGGCGTCCGCGTCGTAGGTGATGCCGAAGTCGCCGCGGATGCGCCGGCGCTCGATGTCGCCCGCGTAGATGCAGAGGATGACGTCGGTCTTGTCCGCAAGACGCGCGAGCAGGCGCATCTTGACGTTCGGGTCGTAGCCGGGAAGCACCCGGGAGGCGTGCTGGTCGAACAGCAGCTTGCCGCCGAACTCGAGGTAGAGCTTGTTGTCGAACCGGGCCACCCGCTCGAGGATGGCCGCCGTCTGCTCGGCGAGGTACCGCTCGTTGTCGAACCCGATCCTTCCGGTCATGCACGGCATGATAGGGGTGTCCGACTGGCGGGTCAAGGCGAGGCGGGCACATCCGGGCCGGGCGCTGCCGGGCGCCGCTTGCGGCCCCGTGCAATGACGGCTCCGCCGGATCGCCGCCTGCACTCAGGCGAGAAATCAGGTTGTTGTCAGCGCGTAACCGAAACGATCTGCCATTCCCTTCCAGTGTCTCCGAGGCCATCACAGCCGGTTTCGCCGACAGCGACGGCATCTTCTATCTTCACGTGCCCAACCTCGGGATGGAGGAAATCGGTCTCGACGGACAGTACCATGCCCTGCTCAAGGGTCCTGGAGCTGTCGGGAGAAAACTCGGGCTGCTCGTAGGCGACCATGCCGATCGAGTGCACGACGAATCTCGCGTACCGGGAAAAGCTGTACCGGCGTGCAGCGTCCTCGCCGGTCCACAATATGTCACGGCAGGGTACCCCTGCTCGAATTCCGGCACGAACCATGGCCTGTACCTCGAGGCACGCCGCGTGCAGCTCCTTCGCGAGGGGCCCGGGCTCGCCGATGCAGCCCATGCGGCATATGTCGGCGATGTAGTCCCGCAGGGTGCCGCCGGCGTCGATGTGCAGCACCTGGCCGGGTTCCCACGTGATGGAGGACGGGGCGCGCAGGAAGCCGGGGCCGGCGCAGACGAACGCGAACAGGAAGGAGACGTCCCTTTCCGCCATCTCGCGCTCGGCGCGACGGGCGATTTCCCGGGTCGTGTCGCCGGGACGGCTGCCGCGAAAGGCGGCCTGGATCGACTCGGCCACGCCCGAGTACACCGTTCTCAGGATCGCGAGCTCCTCGTCGCTCTTCACCGCCCGCAGCTCGTTCAGCAGGGGAGTGGCATCCACGATATCCACCTTCGGAAGCGCCTTCCGCAGCGCGAGCCACGCGTCCGCCGGCAGGAACGGCATCTCCACGCCGATCCTGCCCGACGTCAGGCCCAGGCGCCCGATCGCTTTCACGGCGCCCTCGGCCGCGGTCACCGTGCCCCTGACAGCCTCGATGCGACCGGGTATCCAGAGCGATTCGGCCTCCATCTGGCCGTGCTCCTCGGCCCTCCCGACGTAGAACGCCTCCTGCACGCGCCCCCGCGGGATGCCGACGAATGCGAGGTACTGGCTCCTGCTCATCCGCGTGGAGTTGGCGTGGAAGTGGTAGTAGTACCCGCCCGTCAGGTACCTGACGTTGTGCCGGGTGTGGGCGAGCACCAGGCCGAGATCGGCCTCCGCCATCAGCCGGTCCAGCTTCGCGGTGTCGAACGGCAGCTTCACGGCTCTTCCTCCCCGTGACCCTCACGCCTCGAGCCGCACCCGGACCGGCACGCTGCGGGAACCTACCCGCCTCCGATGAGCGGGAAAAGACTCACCGTGTCCCCGCCGGCGAGCCGGCACGTCGCGATGGGAGTCGGCGCATCTCGACGCTGCCGTCGCCCATGCTCGCATTGTAGCAGACCCCGCCGTTTCTGGTATACTCACGGTACAATCCGCGCTCGCTCTCCATCGCGCGGCAGGAGGTGGCCATGCTCCGCAGGGAAAAAACGGCAGGGGGAAAGGTGAAAGTGACTTTCTCCATGCCCGCGATCGAAGGCGCCACCGCCTTGTACCTGGTGGGCAGCTTCAACGACTGGAGCGATACCGCCACCCCCCTGGTGTGCGGTGCCGACGGCGGGTGGAGCGTGGCCCTCACCCTCGAGGCCGGGTGGGCGTACCAGTACCGGTTCAGGGACCAGGACGGGGGCTGGCACAATGACTGGGCCGCGGACTCGTACGTGCCCAACGAGTTCGGCAGTGAGAACTCGGTGGTCGACCTGACCGACTCCGGCGCCGGTCCCGCATCCCCGGCTGCGGCCGGTCCGGCAGCCAAACCCGCGGCGAAGAAGCCAGGCCGCAAACCGGCGGCACCCCGCGGGAAGAAGAAACTCTGACCGGCGGTCCGGCCGTCCGCAGCTGAGCGTGAACCCCGCCGACCCGCGACCCACCATCGCTTCCGTGACGCCCACGCTGTGCGGCCTGTGCGGCGTGCCCGTGCCCTTCGACTGCAGCGCCCCGCCTCTCGCGCCGGTCCTCGATTGTGCCCGGGACGCTCTCGGCGGCCAGACGGTCCGCCGGTGCCTCGTGTTCGCGCCCGATGCGCTCGGTAACCAGCTGCGCGCCGCCCGGCCCGACCTCTTCGAACGCGTGGCCGCAGTCGCCCCGCTCGCCGTCCCCCTGCGCTCCATCGATCCCCCGTGGACGCCGGTGTGCTTCGCCTCGATGTTCACCGGCGCGGGGCCCGAACGTCACGGCATCCGCAAGTACGAGAAGCCGGTCCTTTCGATCGACACCGTCTTCGACGCCTTCGCCCGGGCAGGCCGGCGCGTGGCCATCGTGGCGGTCCAGGATTCGAGCATCGACCGGATCTTTCGGGGGCGGGCGCTGGACTACTTCTCGGAAAAGTACGACCCGTGGGTGACCGAGAAGGCGCTCTCGCTCGTCGCCGCCGACCGGCACGACCTCATCGTCGCGTACCACCAGGAATACGACGACGTCATGCACGCGACCGGGCCGCTCGCCCCCCGGGCCCTGCGCGGAGCCCGCAACAGCATCGAAGCCTTCACGGATCTCGCCGCGGCCTTCGACTCGGCCTGGGCCCGGCACCCGCGCGCGCTCGTCTTCGCGCCCGACCACGGCGCGCACCTCGACTCCTCGACCGGCGGGGGCGCGCACGGCACCGCAGCCGCCGCGGACATGGACCTCGAGCACTTCTGGGCTGTTCGGCCTCCCGTCAGAACTCCCAGCCCCAGCTGAGCTCCAGCATCCCCGCTACGAAGAGGTACTCGTCCCAGAAGTCGCAGGACGCTCCGGCGATGAGGCCGACGTTCCAGTAGCTGCCGTTCGGCAGGCGCCAGCGGTGACCGGCGTTCGCGCCCAGCACGACGACGAAATCGCGCTCGTTGTCGATGCCGGCTTCGGAGAACGGCCCAGCGTAGAACCGGTTCGCCCCGGCAGCCGGGAGGAACCAGAGCAGCGAGGTCCCCGCTGCGATGCCGTCGCCGCCCCAGAAGACGTAGTTCAGCGCGCCGGCGAATCCGAAGCGCACGAGGGGGGAAAGGTACAGGTCGGGTCCGACCCGCACGCGCAGCCGGACAGAGGGGCCGAACTGCAGGAAGCCGAGCAGGTTCACCTCGAAGGCGAGGGGACCGAGCGGGGTTCCCTCGTCGCCCGCGCGGCGTTTCGGGGGACAGAATACCCCGGCAGCGACCGGTCCACAAGGCGCGGCGCCGGATGCCATGGAGCGCATGCCGCATCGGCACGTGCGGGAACGGCGGCGCACGGATGCCGAAGTGAATCGTGCGCGACGAAATCCCCGAAATCATTTAGGATGGGCACGCCATGACCCGAAGACCTGCCGCGCCTTCGATGGCGCCAACCGCCGACGGCGCGAAGACGGCGCCCGAGCTGTCATCCGCACTGCGGCGCTACCTCTACCTCACGGCCTGCGTCACGGGGGCCGCCGTGATGGTCGTCGAGATCCTCGGCGCAAAGATGCTCGCCCCCTACTTCGGCACGTCCCATTTCGTCTGGACCGCGCAGATCGCGGTCACGATGGCCGCGCTCGCCTGCGGATACTACGCCGGGGGTCGGCTGGTGGACCGGGCAGCCCGGCTGGGCCGCCTGTACGCGTCGATCCTGGCTGCCGCCCTGGCGCTCACATTGACGGTCTGGCTGCGCGAGCGGGTGGCCTACGCGCTGCTCGGCCTCCCCCTCGCCGCGGGCTCGCTCCTGGCCTCGTTCTTCCTGTTCTTCCTCCCCCTGGGCCTGCTCGCCATGACCGGTCCCTTCCTCGCCCGGATGGTCAGCCGTTCGCTGCGGGACGTCGGCGGCACCGTGGGCCGGCTCTCGGCCGTCAGCACGGTCGGGAGCTTCCTCGGAACCGCTGCCATCGGCTACCTGCTCATCCCCCTGCTGCCCAACTCGTGGACCATGTACGGCACCGCGGCGGCGCTCGCGGCGCTGGCGGCCGGATGGTTCCTCGCCTGGGGCCGGCGCGGAAGCTCCTCGGCGGTGACCGCCGCGTGCATCGCCTTCGGCATCGCGGCCGGCGCCTGGGGCCTGCGCTTCGACGGCCCGCGGATCCCCGGCAACCAGGAGCTCTTCCGGGGGAACTCCAGCTTCGGCCTCATCCAGGTGATCCAGCCGGCGGGATCCCGCATCCGCTATTACCTCAACGATTACCTGACCCAGAACGTGTACGACCCCGTCAGCGGCACGAGCGCGGCCATGTTCACCTGGATGCTCGAGGACCTGGCCCGGGCGTACACGCCGAGGCTCGACGACGTGCTCTGCATCGGGATGGGGGTCGGCATGGTGCCGCGCGAACTCGCCCGGGGGGGCGCCAGGGTGGACGTGGTGGAGATCAACCCTGCCGTGGTGCCGGTTGCGCGCCAGTTCTTCGACCTCGACACGGTGGCGTTCGATCTGACGATCGGCGACGGCCGCTGGTTCGTGAACCAGGCCGGCTCGCGCTACGATGCGGTGCTCCTCGACGCCTTCGTCGGCGACAGCGTCCCCTCCCACCTCATGAGCCGGGAGGCCTTCGTCGCCATCGCCCGCATCCTGAAACCGGACGGCGTACTGGTGATCAACACGTTCGTCGATTTCGATTCCCGCGACGATTTCCTCGGCGCGTCGCTCATGAAGACCCTGCGCTCCGTGTTCCCCGGCGTCCGCGCCCACGGCGCGCGGAATGCCAACATGCTCTTCGTGGCCTCGTCGCGCGACCCGCTCACCGTGCTCAGTCTCCCGGATTTCAGCGAAGTCCACCCGGACGCGCTCGCGGACGTGCGCCTGGCGTTCACGAGCCTGTGGGAACCGAACCCCGACCGGGGGATCGTGCTCACCGACGACTTCAACCCCGCGGACTTCCACGATGCGGCCAACCGGGAGAGCCTCCGCCGGCGGCTCGCCCTGTCGATGAAGATCGGGTCCTGAGGGCGCGCGCCATCGGCGGGACCCGCGGCGCCCGGCGCGGGGGCTCCCGGCGCGCGCCGCCTAGAACCTCACGTCCAGCACCAGCCCGTTCTCGATGCCGTTCCTGACCGGTGAGCCCGGCAGGCTGTCTGGCGGCTCGGCCAGGTACTTGAACGTGTACTTCAAAAGCACCTTTGGCGTGAGAGCCACATTGACCCCCGCGATGGCAGACCACCCGAACTCGCCGCTGGTGCCCATGGTCCCGCCCGCCCGCAGCGCGATCACCGGGGTCACGCTCCAGTCCGCCTCGCCCCAGAACGAGCCGCACACCTGCCCGTCCCGGTCGATGGCGACGAACACCTTGCCGAACAGGCCGAGAGTGGGAATGGGGTGGAACTTCCCGCCGAGCGAGGGCAGCACGTAGAAGTATCCCGAGGACGGGAACCAGTCCGCCTTCACTCCGAGGGAGACCGCGGTGGTCGCGGTCTCGTGGTTGAGGCTCGCGTCGAGCTCGTGGCTGAATACGGCATCGGAATCGAGGCCCAGCGCATACAAGGCTACGAGGTAGAGGTTCGGCGTGAGGTTGACGACCGGGCCGACGCCGAACTGCCACCCGTGCCAGCCCTCGATGTCCTCCCGCGCAACCCGGGCCTCGACGGTGAGCGACGGAAGGACCCCCACCAGCAGTACGTCCTCGACCTTCACCCGGAAGCTCCCGTCGAACCACGTGTCGAGCGCGACGGTCGCGATGGTCCGCACCCCGGCTGCGTCCGCGGCGCTCTCGCGATTCGCCGGGCGACTCGCTGCCGCGCTAAGGGGCAACGCGGCCAGCACCGCGAGCGCCAGCGCCAGGCCCGCCACCCGTCTCGTTCGCATCCTCATGCACGCACCTCCTTTTTGGTACCGCCCCTAGGGCGGGCCGCTGCACCGCCCCCGAACCCCCGTCGCTCCATCCTGCCCCACCCTCCCACCCGGGCGAGCATGCGCACGAACCCCCTCACGCGCATCAGGCTCATCATCTGCCGGAAACCGAAGTTCTCGGCGATCGCGTACAGCACGAGCAGGAGCCGGTCCTTCGCCGGGAAATACTCCCGCTGGTGCTCCGTGATCGCCAGGGCCGCGAGCGACACCGCGAGGCCGAGCAGCACGGTGGCCGTCATCATGAGCGCCAGCATCGGCAGCCCGATCAGCCCCAGCGCGAGCGACGCCGCGAACACGAGATACCCTTCGGCCTCGAACCACGGGCCGAGCACCTCGTAGAGCAGGAAGTACGGGAACGCGATGAGCCCGGCCCGGCCGTAGAGGGGGTTCGCCATCATGCGGAAGTGGAACGTCACGATGTCGAGCAGGCCGCGCTGCCAGCGGTCGCGCTGACGGTTCAGCACCCGAAACGTCTCGGGGATCTCCGTCCAGCAGTTCGCCCGCGCGGCGTACTGCACCGCGAACGGCACGCGGCTCTCGCGCAGGCCGCGGCTCAGGCGCACCACCAGCTCCATGTCCTCGCCGACGGTGTCCTTCAGGTAATGCTCGCTGCGCGTGAGGTACCCGTGCGCGTCCACCACCCGCCGCCGGTGGAACACGCCGAAGGCGCCCGAGATGATGAGCAGCGACCTGATCGCCGCCCAGCCGACCCGGCCGGCCATGAACGCGCGCAGGTACTCGACGGCCTGGAACCGGGCCAGCACCCCCCGGGGGATCCGGGTTTCCGCCAGGTCGCCGTGGCGCACGGTGCACCCGTTCACCGGCATGATGTTCCCGCCCGAGGCCACCACCTCCTCGTCGCAGAAGAGGAACTGTCCCGCGAGGGCGAGCAGGGCGTCGCGCTCGAGCAGGGAATCCGCGTCGATGCCCGCGAAGTACTCCTTGCGGGCGGCGTTGATGCCCGCGTTCAGGGCGTCGGCCTTGCCGCCGTTCTCCTTGTCGATCAGGAGCAGGCCGGGAATCCGGCGGCTGGCCCATACCGCGCGGATCGGCTGCGTCTCGAGGTAGCGGTGGATGAAGACCTCGGTCCGCTCGAGGCCGAAGTGCCCGACCAGCCGCTCCACCGTGCGGTCCCGCGAGCCGTCGCTCACCACGATCACCTCGAAGTCGGGATACCGCAGGTCGAGCAGCGCGCTCACGCTCTCCACGATCGAGGCCTCCTCGTTGAAGGCCGGAGAGATGATGGACACCGAAGGAAGGACTCCCGGGGTGAACAGCAGCGGCTGACCGAGCAGCGCCGCGTTTCGGGCCTGCGTGCGCGAGCCTGCGATCGAGAAGGCGAGCAGCAGCAGGTAGCCCCCGTTCAGCGAGGCAGCGTAGAGCGCGAACGCGGCGTTGAAGGCCGAGGTCCACCGCGGAAGGAGGCCGGCCGCGAACGGGGCGCCGGGCGCCGCGCCGAGGGCGGCGATGGCGAGGCAGAGCGCCGGCACGGCGCCGAGCCCGAGGGCGAGGAACGCGTACAGCAGCGCCATGCGCGGGTGCTCGCGCCGGGCGGGCGCCGGGGCGGCCGCAGGCGCGGGGGCGAGCTCGAGCAGGGCCGCGAGGCGCGGATCGAGCCAGCGCCTGAGATCGCCGGCGTGCCGGGGGTCGGCGGCGAGGAGGTCCGCGAGCATCAGCAGCAGCTGGTGCTCGATTTCGCGGTCGGGATTGCTGTTGAGGAAGGTGACCAGCTCGGTCACCCGGCCGTGGCGGACGATTTCCCGCAGGGCCTCCCCGGCCGACTCCTCGCCCCCCGCGAACATGGCCGCCAGCTCGTCGACGAACCCGGCCAGCACCTCGACGAGCACCGCGTGCGCGACGGGCCGGCGCTCGTTGAGGCACCGGATCGTCGCC
>JAPLSM010000258.1 GCA_026398635.1 Spirochaetota bacterium
AGGTCGGCACCCTGACCTCGACCGAGGTCACCACCATCGAGCAGTCCCTCATCGACGAGGGGGTCTCCCCCGACGAGATCAAGCGGTTCTGCAATGTCCACGCCCTCCTGTTCGAATCGTCGCTCGAGCAGGCGGTGGCCACAGAGGACTCGCCGTCCCACCCGTTGTCGCTGCTCAGGGCAGAGAACCGGGCCATCGAGGGCATCGTCGCCGAGTTGCGCTCGGCGCTCGTTGAAGGATCCGGCATGCCGGACAGCGTCCGCGTCGTGCTTGCAAAGCTTAAGGGCGTGGACCGGCACTATGCCTTGAAGGAGAACGCCGTCTTCCCGTTCCTCGAGAAGCACGGCTTCACGGGCCCCTCGCAGGTCATGTGGGGCAAGCACAACGACGTGCGGCAGCTCCTCCGGGACGCGGAGAAAGCCGCTGCGAGCGGAACACCTGCCATCGAGGCGGCCCGCAAGGACGTGTTCGAGCCCCTCGCCGCCGAGGTCGAGGGTATGATATTCAAGGAGGAGAACATCCTCTTCCCGGCGTGCGCGGAAAAGCTCGAGCCCGCGGAGTGGGTGAAGGTGCTCGATTCGTTCCGGGAGATCGGGCTCCCGTATGCGAAACCACCGGCCGCCGACGCCTCCCTGGCGGAGCTGTCGGCTCTGAAGGCCGAGGCCGTCGAGTCGGGTGTGGTCTCCCTCCCGAGCGGTCGGGTCTCCCCGGTCGAGCTCGCCGCCCTGCTCGACGTGCTGCCCGTGGACATCAGCTTCGTCGACGCTTCCGACACGGTACGGTACTTCAACCAGACGAAGGAACGCATCTTCCCCCGGGCCGTGTCGGTGATCGGCAGGAACGTGCGCAACTGCCACCCGCCCCAGAGCGTCGGAAAGGTCGTGGAGATCCTCGACTCGTTCCGCCGGGGCGAGCGCGACCACGCGGATTTCTGGATCGACCTGCACGGCCGGTTCGTCTCCATCCGCTACTTCGCGGTGCGCGACGCGTTCGGGAAGTATCTCGGGTGCCTCGAGGTTTCGCAGGACCTCACGGGTCCCCGCAGCCTCACCGGCGAGCATCGTCTGCTTGACGACGGCCGTCCGGTCGGCGCATAACGGTACACGGGAGGACATCGTGACGACCGAGCTTGCAAAGGGCGTTTCCTGGATCGGCGTGGTGGACTGGGGCCTGAGGCACTTCCACGGCTTCGAGCTGTCCACCCACCGGGGTTCGACCTACAACGCGTACCTCGTGCGCGACGAGAAGATCGCGGTGGTCGATACCGTATGGGGACCGTTCAGCGAGCAGTTCGTCGAGAATCTGCGCGAGCTGGTCGACCCGTCCCGAATCGATTACGTGGTCGCGAACCACGCGGAGAGCGACCACTCGGGCAGCCTGCCCGCGCTCATGAGGCTCGCCCCGAAGGCGACGCTCGTGTGCTCCCGCAAAGGCGCGGAGAGCATCCCGGGTCATTACCACCAGGACTGGCCCACGAAGGTCGTGAAGACGGGCGAGGCGATCAGCCTGGGCTCGAAGAGCCTGGTCTTCGTCGAGGCCCCGATGCTGCATTGGCCCGACAGCATGTTCACCTACGTGACCGGCGCGAACCTCCTGCTGTCGAACGATGCCTTCGGCCAGCACTACGCCACGTCCTTCCGGTTCAACGACCAGGTCGACCAGAACGAGCTTTTCCAGGAGGCGCAGAAATACTACGCCAACATCCTCACGCCATTCAGCGAGCTGGTGCTGAAGAAGATCGACGAGGTGCTCGCCCTCAAGCTGCCCGTGGACATGATCTGCCCGAGCCACGGTGTGCTGTGGCGCAAGGACCCGCTGCAGATCGTGCGGAAGTACCAGGAGTGGGCACGGCAGGTGCCCGAACGCAGGGCTGCCATCCTCTTCGACACCATGTGGCACGGCACCCGGAGGATGGCGGAGGCCATCTCCGCCGGGCTCTCTGCCGAAGGAGTCCCCTCGGTGCTCTTCAGCATGGCGGAGAGCGACCGGAACGACGTCATCGCGGAGGTGTTTCGGGCTCATGCGGTGTTCGTCGGCTCGCCCACGCTCAACCGGGGGCTGCTGCCGACCATCATGCCGGTGCTCGAGGACCTGAAAGGCCTGCGCTTCAGGAACAAGATCGCCGCCGGCTTCGGCACCTACGGGTGGAGCGGCGAGTCGCTCGGCATCATCGAGGAGCACCTGAAATCGTGCGGGTTCGCGATGCCGGTGCCTGGCGTGAAGGCAATGTGGCAGCCGGGAAAGGACGACCTTGCCCGGTGCGAGGACCTTGGACGGAAGGTCGCGAAAGCGATGGGCTGACGGTTCAGGTCATCCCGTCTGCGGAGGGTTGTCGGGCGACGGGCTGATGGGCGGCTTCTGGCCGACGGCCGGCCCGCCGGCAGTGGGCGAAGCCTGTCCCGGATGCGCTGCACGCCTGCCCGCCTTGCGTGCCTTCAGAATCCGCTGCTTCTCCTTGTAGAGCTTAACGACCCAGTAGGCGAACCACAGCTGCGTAAACCCGAAGGCCACCCCGATGATGACGTAGGTGATGAACCGGCCGCTCATGCCGACACCAGCCTACGACGGGTGAGCCGACTCGGGCAACCCTCACACATCGAGAACCACGGAAGCGCGCCAGCGGCCGGCCTGCTCGACGACTTCGAACCGGTGCAGGGTGACGGCCTTCACATCGGTGCCCGCCTCGTGACGGCTGCGGTCGAGCGTCTCTCCCCTGAGCGTGGCGGCAAGGGTGAGCATACCGCTGCGCTCCGTGATGCAGCCGTCCGCGAAACGCAGGAACAGTCCCTCCGCGTCCTTCCGGAAGATGACCTCCTGCAGCAGCTCGAAGAGCAGCCCGGCCGGGTCGCTCCCCTCGAGGCGCACCCGCACGGCCTGCTGCGGCCGCAGGTTCGCCGGTTCGCCGACCATGACCGCGAGCGTCGCGTCCACGGCAGACCCGAGAAGCTCGAGGAGACTGGCGCCATCGGCCTCGAAGCCGGTGTCCGCGACCGTCAGGTCGTCCACGAAACGCCAGCTCATCCCTTTACGCACCCCACCGGAACGAGCTTCGCTGCCCGCCGGCTCAAGCCCGCGAGCTCGACCACGGAAGCCACGGCGTCGACGTCCTTGTAGGCCTCCCCCGCCTCCTCGGCGAGTCCCGAGGTTGAGGCGGCCCGCACGGTAATGCCACGCCGCTCGAGGTCCTGGCGCATGAGCCGCCCGTCGAACCGGCGCTTCGCTTCGCCCCGGCTCATGCGCCTGCCACTTCCGTGCGCGGTGGTTTCGAAGGCCATCCGCGAGCCCTCCGCGCCGGCGAGCAGCCACGACCCCGTCTCCATGCTGCCGCCGATGATCACCGGCTGCCCGAAAGCCCGGTACCGGTCAGGGAGTCGCGCATCGCCGGGACCGAGCGCCCTGGTCGCGCCCTTACGGTGCACCAGGAGCGTCGTCAGGCGGCCTTCCACCGTATGTTGCTCGAGCTGCGCGGTGTTGTGGCTCACGTCGAACACCATGTGCATTCCCAGATCACGAGGGTCGCGGTGGAACACTTCTGCGAAGGCCTCGCGTACGCGGTGCAGGATCAGCTGTCGGTTGGCGTAGCTCAGGTTGACCGCGCAGCTCATGGCTGCGAAGTACGCCTGTCCTTCCTTCGAGGAAAAGGGAGCGCAGGCGAGACTCCGGTCGGGAACGCTGATACGGTGCCGGCCCATCGCACCGGCGAATGCGGCGATGAAATCCGTTGCCACCTGGTGCCCGAAGCCCCGGCTGCCGCAGTGGAACATGACCACTACCTGGTCCGGCAGGTCGATGCCGAACGCCCGGGCAAGGCCGGGATCCGCCCGGTCGGCTTCTCGGGCGACCTGCACCTCGAGGAAATGGTTGCCTGATCCCAGGGTTCCGACCTGGTCGAGGCCTCGCTCCACCGCCCGGGTGCTGACGGCTGCCGGGTCGGCGCCCTCAACTCTGCCTCCATTCTCGGTGAGGTCCAGGTCCTCCTGCCAGCCGTAACCGCGCTCGATGCACCATTCGGCGCCCTGCACGGCCACCCTACGGAACTCCTCTCGCGAAAGCGCGAGCTTCCCGTGCGAGCCGACTCCGGCGGGCACGAATCGCGCCAGCAGGTCCACGAGGTCCCCGATCCTGGGCTGGACCTCCTCCCACGACAGGGAGGTCCGCACGAGACGTACGCCGCAATTGATGTCGAAGCCGATGCCGCCCGGGCTGATGACGCCCGTGTCGGGATCGAAGGCGGCCATTCCGCCGATGGGGAAGCCATATCCCCAATGCCCGTCGGGCATGCACCAGGAGTGGCCCACGATGCCAGGCAGCGTGGCGACGGCCGCGGCCTGGTCGAACACCCCCTGATCCATGGCCGCGAGCAGTGCTTCATCGGCCACGATACGTACGGGCACACGCATGCCCGGGCGATGCGTGCGGGGAAGCTCCCAGAGTGTGTCGGAGACCCTGCGGATGTCATTCGGCGCGGGCATTGGTTCGCGTTTCCCTCCAAAAGGAGTATACGGTAAATTCGACCCATGAAGAACGATCAGCAGGGGGCTCACTGCCCTTCCTGTGCCTTCACCATCGAGAAGCTCGGACGCCGGGTGCCCGGTGTCTCGGAAGTTCGCGTCGATGTGGCCCGGCACGAGATCCGGGTGGAGTACGACGGTGCCTCAGGCACCCTCGAGCGCATCGCCGGCATCGTCGCCGGCCTGGGGTACTCGGCCGCCGTGCGTCAGACCTGATCCTGGGGCCGATCGACGGTCGTTAAACAGCGAAGCCCCGGTTCCCCGGGGCCTCGTGTATCGCGATCGATCCTTACAGCTTGAACTCGATGCCGACGCCCCAGAAGTACCAGCCGAGGTAGCCGCTCTCGAGGACCACGCCGAGGCTCTTGCTGAACCAGTAGGTCAGGCCTTCGTAGCTGGCGACCGTCACCGGGAATGCCGCGGTGGGGCCGTAGAAGCAGGCGCCGAGCGACGCGTAGAACTCAAGGTTCCAGATCAGGCCGAGGTGCAGGGTTGCCAGGGCACCCACCGAGTAATCGATGCCACCGGACCAGAAGTCCATTCCGCCGCGGACCGCGACACCCCAGTCCAGCGGGACAGGGCCGATGTTGAACTCGCCGATCATGTACTCGGCGGCCACGGACACCTCGGGCCAGTAATACCAGCCGCCCGACGCGTACAGATTGATGTTACCGGGCTTGTTGTACGACGCGGCCCAGTCCTGGGCGAACGCGCCGGCAGCAACACCAATCAACACCAGTACAACGAGAAGCTTCTTCATGCTTAAATCCTCCTCCTTGGAATGTCTGTCGACACGTACAGGGTTGCGTAATCTTCCAGGAAAGTCAATATGCCCTCAACAAGAGCCGTTCTGCCACGCTGGCCAGCATGTCCCGGGGCTCACCGGACGGAAGCCGCGCGATTTCCCGCCGGGCTCTCTCGGTGTACCGACGGGCCCATGCGCGCGCGCTGTCGATCCCCCCGCGGCTTCGAATGAGGGCGTCAATCCGGGCAAGCTCGCGCCGAGCGCGGCCCGGCCCTCGGCCGACGTACCGTCGCGCCGCGAGGGCACGCGCGAGCTCGCCGTCATCCGAGCGCAGCGAGAGCACCACGGGGAGGGTGAAAACGCCCTGCACGAGATCGCTCGCGATGGGCTTTCCCAATGCCTCCCCTCTGGCATCGAAATCTAGGATGTCGTCCACGATCTGGAAGGCCATGCCGAGACTCCAGCCGAGGCGGCGCAGCGTCGCGACGACCGGGGCAGGGCTCCCGCTCTCTCGGCCGCCCACGAGGAAGGCGAGCGAGAACAGCAGCGCGGTTTTCGCTGCGGTGCGCCGTAGGTACCGGCGCACGCTGCGCGTGACGAGGAAGCGATCGGTTGTCTCGGCGATCTCCCCGTCGCACATCAGTCCTACGAGCCGCGCAAGGCTTCGGGCCGTCGCGGCGTCGGCGTGGTCGGCCACCAATGAAAAGCATGCGGCGAACAGCGTGTCGCCGGCGAGCACAGCGGTGCGCGGCCCGAACCGCGTGTGCAGCGTAGGCACGCCCCGGCGCAGCGGCGCGCCGTCGATGAGATCGTCGTGCACGAGCGTCGCCATATGGAGCAGCTCGACGGCGGCGCCGAGCCGGGCCATGCGGCCAGCGTCCGGGGTGCCGAAGCGCGCTGCCAGAATCACAAAAGCCGGGCGCAGCATCTTCCCGTTCGACTCGACGAGCCGGCGGATGGAGGCGTGCACCTCATCGTTTCCGGCCGCGGCCGTTTCGAGGATTAGCCCGCGGATCGAGTCGAGTTCGCGCGCGATGCCGGGGTACGCTCCCCAGAACTGCTTCATTTCCTGTCGGTCGGCTCGTCCACGTAGAGGTACGTGCGGCGCGCGAACCGCGTGCGGTTCCACTGCCGCTGAAGCCAGGGCATGACCCAGTGGTCGAGGCCGAACGCGCGCCCCGCCCCGCCGAGCATCACGATGGCGGCGGCGATGTACCAGAGCACCTCGCGCCCGGCCATCGCGCCGATGATGAACATCAGGCTGAGGCCGATCGAGGCGACCGCGGCGACTAACGTGAAGAGGCCGCCGATGAGCGCGAGCCCGATGGCGATCTCCGCCAGCACGATCACGGCCTGAAAGAAGAACGGCGCCTTCGACACGAAGGTGGCCACGATCCAGGTGTAGATGCCGAGCGGATGGGCGAGCAGCGGCACCTGGGTCACCGCCTGGGCAACGGCGGCGGTGCCGGCAGCCGCCGCCTCCCCCGCCGCTCCCACGGCCTCCGAGGCCGCAGCGGTCGCCTCGACGGCCGCCTCGCCCGTGGCCGCCGTCGCGCTGTCGACGGGCACGATGAAGATGTTGCCGGGCTTCAGCCAGCCGTTCACGACTTTGGTGATGCCCTCGATCAGCCACATCACGCCGAGGAACATCCGCAGTATCGCGACCCAGTACCCGCGGGTCTTGCCCGCGAAGTGGCCGCCGAGCGCCGATCGGTGGTGCTTGACGTCGAGGAACTCGTGCTTGAGGTACTCCCACACCTGGTTCACGCCCGCCACGCCGAAGAGGTGCAGGACGTTGATCGCGTGCTTCGCGGCCATGGCGAAGATTCCCGACAGGGGGATCATGAGCCGGCCCATGCCGACGTAGGCCACGCCCCACTTCGCGCCGATCGAGACCATGTTGCCGTGGTAGTTGGAGCGGTGCGAAAGCGGCTTCGTGTCCCGGATGTCCGCGATGATGTTGTGCGCTGCGGTCGCTCCGGTCTGCACGGCCGTCTCGACGATCTGCGGCAGAACCTTCTTGCCCTCGACGTACCAGCCGACGTCGCCTACGACGAACACCTCGGGGTAGTCAGGCGTCTGCATCCGCTCGTTCACGAGCAGGCGTCCGCGCTTGCCCTCGATGTACCGGTCCTGCCCGAACTGGCACTCCTTCAAGCCGCAGGTGCCCTGCGTCGTGGCGAACTTGCACAGCCGGTTGGAGCACTTGCCCTTGACCAGCCTGAGGTTGGCGGCGAACTCGCACCCCTGGATGCCGCACGTCCACACGAAGGTCTTGGCGGCGATGGCCTTGTCGCCCTTCAGGAGCACTATATCCTGGCCGGCGCCGACGATCGGGGACTTCAACTGTACTTCGACGCCCTTCCGTTTCAGGTAGCGCATCGCCTTCTGCTGTAGGCGCGCAGGCAGGGTCGGGAGGACCGTGTCGAGTGCCTCGATCACCACGATGCGGACGTCGCTCTCATTCAGGTGGTGCTGCCGGCACAGCACCGGGCGCCAGTCCTTCAGCTCGCCGGCGAGCTCGATGCCGGTGAAGCCGGCGCCCGCCACGACGAATGTCAGGTACTCGGACCGCAGCTTCGGGTCCGGCTCGGCAGCCGCGCGCCGGAACATGTCCTCCACGTGCCGACGGATGCGCAGCGCGTCCTCGAACGACCAGAGCGTGAGGGCGAACTCCTTGGTGCCGGGGATGCCGAAGAACTCCGGCTCGCCGCCGGCCCCGATCACGAGGTAGTCGTACAGATACTCGTTGCGGTCGGACACGAGCTTCTTCGTTTCGAAGTCGATGGTGCGGATGCGGTCGACCACCCGGTTCACCCGCTTCCCGCCGAAGATCTTCTCGAAGCTGATCTGCACGCTCTCGGGCTCCACCCGGCCGCCAGCCACCGCGTGCAGCTCGGTCATCAGGGTGTGGAACGGGTTCCTGTCGACGAGCGTGATCTCCACCGACCGGTCCTTCCGGAAGGATCGGTGCAGGATCTTGACGGCCTCGACGCCGGCGTACCCGCCGCCGAGCACGACGATCCGCGTGGTATCTGCCATGATGCCCCCCTGGAATTTTTACCACTGTAACCGCCCGTTGCCTTTTGTCAAGGAATATCGCGCAGTGCCGGGCATCCGGCACCCGTGTTGCCCCGCGGTTCCCCGTCGTGCTATGAAGCCGGCATGCCGTTCACCCGCATCCTCGCCGGCCTGACCCTCGCCGGTTCGATAATGACTGCCGCCTCAGGGTGCGCCGCCGACACGCGGGCCGTCGCCTACTCGCGGATGGGTCTCCTCGGCACGTTGTGCAAGATCACCACGTGGGGTCCGGCTGAGGAGGCTGCGAACGCGGCATTCGAACGCATCCTCAACATCGACGAGCACATGAGTGCGAATCGTGCCGCAAGCGAGGTGTCACGAATCAACGCCGCAGCCGGCACCGCGGCGGTCGCCGTCTCCGCCGACACCTTCACCGTGATCCGCGAGGCGGTCGCGTTATCGCGCCTCGGGGACGGACGGTTCGACCTCACCGTCGGCCCGCTCGTCAACCTCTGGGGCATCGGCACCGACGACGCCCGCGTCCCGGCAGCGAACGAGATCGCGGCGGCCCGCGCCCTCGTCGGCTGGCGAGACGTCGCCCTTTCCGAGGCGGACTCGACGGTGTTCCTGCGCCGGGCTGGCATGGCAATCGACCTCGGTGCCATCGCCAAGGGATACGCGGCCGACGAAGCGGCCGCGGTGCTCGCGGCGAAGGGGGTAAGGACCGCGCTCATCGACCTCGGTGGCAACGTGCTCACCCTCGGCGCGAAGCCGGACGGCTCGCCGTGGCGCATCGGGCTGCAGGACCCGGACCCCTCGGTGCCCCGCGGGACGCACATCGGCATCATCGAGTTCGAAGGCAGCTTCTCCGTGGTCACCTCCGGCACCTACGAGCGGTACTTCGTGCGCGACGGGGTCCGCTACCACCACCTGCTCGACACGGCGACCGGCATGCCGGTCGAAAACGGCCTCGTGGCGGTCACCATCTTCACGTCCCGCTCGATGACCGCGGACGGGTACTCCACCCTGGTGTTCGCGTCGGGGCTCGATCGCGGCCGAACGCTCGTCGAGCGAACAGATGGCGCGATGGAGGCCCTGTTCTTCACGGACCGGTTCGAGGTCTACGCGACCTCGGGAATACGGAGCAGGCTCAAGCTCTCGGACGCGCGCTGGCAGCTCAGGGACTGGTGAATGCCTGCCACCGGCAGGCCCGGCTCGCCGCCGCGTCGGCAAGCCGGGTAAGGACGAGACCGAGCGCGCCGAACGCCACGACACCGGCGTACAAGTCCGCGTACGCCATGCGCATCCAGCTCTCCACCACGAAATAGCCGAGCCCCCAGCGGGTGCCGAACGTTTCCGCGAAAAAGAGCACGGCGAGTGCCGTTCCAATGCCGACGCGCAGGGCGGTAAAGAGCGACGGCAGCACCGCCGGCCAGGTCACGTAGCGCAGCAGGTGGCGCGGCCGTGCCCCGAGCGATACGAGCGAGAGGTACCAGGCCTCGGGAACCGCCCGGGCGCCGTCGCGGGCCGCCACAAGGATCTGGAAGAAGAGCACCAGGAAGACCACGAGCACTCGCGACACCTCGCCGAGGCCGGCAAGAAGCATGATCACGGGAAGCAGGGCGATCTTCGGTACGGGCGCGAGCAGGTAGGTGACCGGAGTCACGAACCGGTCCAACGAACGCGACCGGCCGGCGGCTATTCCCAGAGGTACGGCGGCTGCGAGAGCAGCTCCTACGGCCGCCAGCACGCGGACGAGGCTCGCGAAGACATGACGCCAGAGATCCCCGGCGGCGAGTGCTGCCAGGCGCGCGAGCACGGCGGCAGGAGACGGCAGGAAGGGGGTGACGAGCAGAAGCGAGAGTGCCCACCATGCGGCAACGAGCCCAAGGGCTGCCGCGAGGCTTCCGAACGGGCCGAGGTATGCGCGCCTCACAGCACCCTCCACTCCGCGAGCGCGTCGCGGATGTCGGCGCAGAGCGACTGGAAAGCGTCGCTCCGACGGTGACCGGGGGCGCCCTGTCCCGGGTTGTCGAACCGGCGTACGATCCGCGCGGGGCTTCCGGCGAGCACCGACACCTCGGACCCGAGCAGCACCGCCTCCCCGATGTCGTGGGTCACGAGGATGCAGGCCAGCCTCCGCTCGTCGAGCGCCGAGAGCAGGAACTCCTGCAGCGTCTCGCGCGCGAGCGCGTCGACCGACGAGAAAGGCTCGTCGAGAAGGAGCAGGTCGGGTCCCAGCACGAAGCTCCGTGCCACGGCCACCCGCTGCCGCTGGCCGCCGCTCAGCTGCGCGGGGAAGCGCCCGGCCGCGGCCGAGAGACCCATCCGCGTGAGCTCGGCCTCGACCCGTCGCGCCCGTTGCGGCGCGGGCACGCCTCTCAGCTTCAAGCCGAGGCCTGCATTCGCCCGCACCGTGAGCCAGGGGAACAGGCCGTGGTCCTGCAGCACGAGCGCCACCCGCCGGTCGCCCGGCACGATAGACGAGCCGTCGAGGTCCACCGTGCCTTCCTGCGCAGCCTTGAGACCTGCGATGGTCAGCAGGAGGGTCGTCTTCCCGCACCCGGTGGGACCGACGATGCACTCGGTGCGGCCCGGGCCGACCTGCAGGCTCACGCGCTCCACGATCCGGGCCGGACCGTAGGAGACGCTCAGGTCACGGACGTCGAGCATCGGTCGCCGTGAACCCGCTGATCACGATATCCGTCCAGGCGGGCTCCGTGGTGATGAGCCCCCGGCCGATCATCCAGGAGGCCACGTCCCTGACATCCGCCTTCCCAGGGAGGTACGCGCGAAGGTACCGCGGGAACGTCAGCCCTGCTTCCGCTTCCTTCGGGAACTGGCATGCCTCGACCACGGCGGCACGCCAGGCAGCGGGATGCGCCTCGAGTTCCTCCACGGCACGGTCGTATGCCCGGTACAACGCGCGGATCTCGGCTGCCCGCTCGAGGATGACTCGTTGCCGGAAAAGAAGCACGCCGGACGCCGCGTCGTCGGCGGCCGAATCAGCAAGCCGCCGCGCGCCCCTGCGCACCGCGAGCGCTGCCAGCGGTTCGGGCAGCACCGCGGCCTCCACCTTCCCGGCCAGCAGCAGTTCCAGCCGCGCAGGAACCTGCGCCACCGGTACGAGCTCGATGGTCCGCGGGTCGATGCCGGCGCGCTCGAGCGCGCGCTCGGCGACGTAGTACACCGTGCTGTTCTCGAGCAGGCCCGTGGTCACCTTTCGGCCCGCGTTCTTCCACTCCGCGAGCGATCCGGGACCTGCCGCGGGGGCGGCGAGCAGGGTGAAGATGCCCTGCGAGGCCGAGGTCACCCGCAGCGGGAACCCGCGGGCCCAGGCCTGGATGGCGTTGATGAGGTCCGATACCGTGCCGTCGATCCTGCCTGCCTGCAGGGCCGTCTCCCGGTTGAGCTGGCTCGTGAAGAGCTCCAGCTCGACCGTCACGCCCTCGCGCGCGAAGAATCCGGCCCGGTCGGCGACTACGAGCGGCGCCGAGTTCATGGCGGGCATGAGCCCGATGCGGAGCGCCGGCCCAGAGGCACCGATAGACCAGGCGGTGGCGAACCCGAGGATGAGAAGGACGATCCGTCTCATGCCGATCCCCCCGTGAATGGGATGAGGAATGCTGCCGTGTACAGGCCGCCGAAAACGAGGTGATGGAGCATCACGCGCGGGATGATCCCCTGCCGGCGCTCGTGCGCCCTGAACACCAGCACGGTCGGCGGAACGGCGAACGGTATGGCCGCGCACATGAGCAGGGGATGCGGGATGATGCCGGCGAGGCCGAGCGCGCCGGTGCCGAGGTACGCTGATGCCAGGAGGACCAGGTACAGCACCACCGACGTCCGGTAGCCGATCCGAACCGTGAGGGTGCGGATGCCGTGCCGGCCGTCCGGTTCGTAGTCACGTAGCTCGTTGGCCAGGAGGATCAGCGACACGAGCGCGGAAACGGGCAGGGAAATCAGTACGATACGTGCCGGGAGCGCCCTCGCGACCGCGTAGTAGGAACCGGCGACCAGCAGCATGCCCATCAGGAAGAACACCAGCGGCACGCCGAGGCCCCGACGCTTGTAGTTCAGCGGCTCGCCCGTGTAGGCGTACCCGCCGATGAGACCCGCCGCTCCCAGCGCGGCAAAGGGCCACCCCGACCGCCAGGCGAGGTACAGCCCCGCCGGGACCACTGCGGCGAAGCAGGCGAGCCCGGACAGGAAAATGAACCACTCGACGAGCTGCCGCTCGGGCCCGAACATGCCGAGGTGCGCGATCTTGTCGTCGACCCGCCGGCTCTTGAACTCGAAGAAGTCGTTGACGAGGTTGACCCCGGCCTGCAGGACCATGCCGGCAACGAGCACGAGGACCGTCGCCACGAGGTCGCCCCTGCCGTCCCTCCAGGCGAGCGCCGCGCCCAGCCCGCAGGATACCAAGGCGATCACCAGCGAGGCGGGCCGGAGGGCCTTCCACCATGCTTTCCATGCACGTGGGTCGAAGGCGAGGCCGATCAGGGCGGTAACCTCGAAGGGCAACCGCATCAGCGTCCCCAGAACGGCGTACGGTTCGTCATCAGGGTAACGGCGAGCGGGGCCCACGTGAGGCAGACGATGCCGGCAAGGACGAGCACCCCCGGCGTCCGCACCGGCACTGCCGGCACGTCCTCCCGCAGAACGGCCCCGGCGCCGTGCACGTCCAGCAGGACCGCGTCGATGCTGCCGATGATATCGCGCCGGTCGATGCGCCGGCGCTCCGCCATGATGCGCTGGAAGTACAGCAGGGATCGCGCGAGCAGCCCGCCGAACCGCCCCGGAAGCCGCAGGTCGGACCGGATGGAGAACTGCGAGGCGGCGATCATGCCGACCAGGGTCAGCGCCTTCGCCACGCCCGATTTCAGCGCGCTCTCCGTCACGGGAAACCCGAATACGGAGAAGAGCTCGCGGCCGACCGGGATGATCAGGTTGAACGCCACGACCCCGGCCGAAACGATGAGGTACGACAGGAGCCGCAGGCGCCTGCCCGAGAGCCGGGCGAGAACCAGGAACGCTGCGAACTCCCCGATCCGCAGCACGAGGTCGCCCTGGGCGAGGAACCCGACCATCAGAAGCGCGCCGGCGGCGAACTGCATGATGGCGGGAACCCGCGTCGACAGGAACCGGCCGAGGGGTCCTGCCTCGCGCATCACGGCCCCCCCCGCACCGACGCAAGCCAGCGCGACGATCCGGCGAACCGCTCGGCGAACCAGCCGAGCAGCGCGGAGGAGACGGTACCGACCGCGATGAAAGGCGGCGCTATCACCCAGGCCCCGTGCCCGATCAGGTCCATGGCGATCGCGAGGGCGATCTGCGCCAGGTTGCTGAGCAGGGCGCCGATGACGCTGACTCCCACAAGTGACATTCGAGGTCCGGCAACCCTCCGGACGACGAGCATCGTGAGCGCGCTGGCGAAGGTACCCGCGGCTGAGAAGAGGAAGACGTACGTGGTGAGCGTACCGCTCACCAGCCCCTGCCCGATCACCTTCAGGACGGCGACGAGCAGAAGCCGCCCGGGGGACAGCAGGTCGAGTCCGATGAGCAGCGGCAGGTTCGCGATGCCGATCCTGAGAAAGGGAACGGGCTTGGGCACGAGGTATTCGACCGTGGACAGGAAGAGGCAGAGGCCGCCCAGGAAGGCGACCAGGTCCCGATCGTCAGAACGCGGTGCCGTCAGCGGTCGGCTCATCGTGCCCCTCGAGACTGATCGAAACCCGGTTGGGCAGGCAGGCGATGAACTGCCCCTTCCGTGAAATCGGACCGGCTGCGACGCAGATCTTGTCGGGACACGGGGAATCGACTACACGGACCGTTCCACCGCTGATCGCGACGACGGTATCGCCCCGCGGTCCGGCGAATCGCTCCACCCGGTCCGTCGAAACCGGAAACCGGTACCGGGTGCCCGAGGCCTCGACCACCACCTGTCCGGCGTCTCCGCCCCCGTAGGCGCCGATCGAAAAAGCGGCAACCACCGCGAGCGAGACTACGATGGCTGCTATGTCGAGCGATTTCAGCTTCATGCGGGGCACGCGGGTTCCTGATGGGCGGCACAAGACTCGAACTTGTGACCCCCAGCGTGTCGAACGCACAGTCTCGTTACTATGCAGTACGACCGATTAGCATACAATAGGAAGATAAGTGGCCAATGTCAACCCATGTTATCACCGACTGGCATGCGTTTTCAATTTATCCCGTCACGTATCTGTCACGCGGGCACATTCACGAAGTGATCAAGATGAATTCCGGCGGAGGCAGCAGCTCGAGAGTGCGTGGGCGAGATGCCCGGGAGGAAGGGCAGTCCCCAGGGAGCCAGTGTGGCGGCGCCTTTGAGATTCGCGCCCGCTACTGAAACTCGCAGCATACCGCTTTGCCCTCGGGGGCCGTGTCTGAACTGCTGCAATTATCTGGCGCCGCCGCAAGCACCTGGCTGACGTGAAGGCCGAGCAGGAGAGGATCTTCGCCCGGGAATGAAGGCGCCTCGCGGCCGTGTCAGAATCCTCCCGCTTATCTGGCCGCCCGCTCAGCTCACCTTCGCTCTGGCTGTTTCAGTCCAATGAGGTCGACGCTGTTGAGGGCGAAGTGAATGTCCTTTTTCACCACAAGGGGGATCCCTCTGCACTGGCGAATGAGATTCCATATGTGCCTGAGTGTGTCCTTGGGGATCGAGCCGATCTTCTCGATGTCTGCTACATTCCCGGCGAGCTCCTCCTCCGAGATGTCCGCGTAGAAGTTGAAGTCCAGGTCAAGAACGCACTCCTTGGGCAGACCGCAGTCTCCTTCGCGGAAGGAATGAAATGCGTTGCGAGCCCTTGGAGCGCCCGGCTTGTAGTGCTCCAGCTTCGTGGTGGTCGTGCAGAGGTAGGCAATGATTGGCGGACTCAAACGCGACGAGTAGCCAAGGAAGGCAAGGTAGCGGTCTTTCTTTTCGGAAGCAGGGTCACGCGGGTGAGGGAATCGCCGCCAGAGCAGGATATCTCCTGCGGCGTACACTCACGCCTCTTTGAGTGCTCTGGCGATAAGGAAATGCTCTTCCGCCTGCGTGAGTTGCTCTTCGGGCTTCGTAAGGATGTCCTCGAAGGTATCCGCCTTATCAACCGGTCCGTTCGGGCGGTCCTCCCTTGCCTTCCTCCAGGCTTTGATCTTCTCGTGGCTCCCCTCGCTCATCATGGACGCGTTCACCTGCCGCACCGCATAGATTTCGATGAGGTTGTTCATCTTCTCGATCTCGCGGTCAGAGAAGTAGTCGAGATTCGGCTTCTTCAAGGCGACGAATGCGCGTCGGTTATCGCCCATGTCCTTGATTCGGAAAAGCTCTGAGACGTAGCTGTCCCTCTGCTCGTACAGTTCCCTGGGGACCGGGCCATACGCCATAGCGAGGTATTCTTGATCGAGCGGTGCCTCGCCTGTCTCTTCCAGAAGCTCGAAGTCAAAGAAGGCGAGGTACTTGTAGATCTGCGTCTGCCACGGGTAGGCGTGTGTCTTCTTGTGGTGCTCCCGGGCAAAGAAACAGATCACGTTTTCGAATCGCTCTTGCTGGTAGGCTTTCATCCCCGTTGCGTTCTCAGTCCAGAGTATATCACGCCAGGTCAACCCCTGCACAGATCATCGGCAAGGAGTCTCTATCTCCCTGGGGGGCATTGAGGAGCCCCCGGGGATCCGGGGGCCGTGTCAGAATCTCCCGGTTATCTGAAATCGGCACGGACCGGCCACCGGGGCCTCCATCAGAAGCTCGCACACTACTTTGCTCCTGAGGGCCTGCAGAGAGCGAGCACCTCCTGGAGTTTCCCATATTCCTCTTCGAATTGCTCCTTGCGCTCCTTCGAGGGGGATCTCTTGAAGTACACGATGAAGTCGAGGAGCGCCTTGCGCAGCTTCGCGTTGGAGAGTTCAGAGGAGACGAACAGCCCTTCGATGTGGTTATAGTTTACCAGGTTGCTGGCGTCGAAGAGAGGGCACATCTGGTCGCGCTTCCACATTGCGGCCTGCACTTCCAACTGCGCACTCCGCACGGCGGGATCCTCATCGGGAGGAACTCTCCGCCCTTTTGCGCCGGCTTCGGCCTGCAACTCAAGGGCGTGCAGTCTCTCGACCTTTACAAAGGCGTCGATTGCGTCCTTGAGTTTGCTGCCGAGCACGGACAGGTACATGTTCAATCCCCGGATCGTCACCTTATCCTGGCGCTCCAGGTCTTTCAGGGACCGCCTCCACGGGAGGAAGAGAGCGAAGAGTAGGCTGATAAAAGTCATGATGGGGCCGAGGTACTGCGCATTCTGCTGCCAATAGTTGACGGTGGAATTGTAGAGGGCAGGGAAGAACTCACCGATACTCATGGGATCGTGACCTTTCCCCCGAGGCCTGCGTCGGGAATCGTCCGCAAACGTCGCCCGTCACCGTATCAGTTTCGCCTCGTTATATTCGGCCGGGAAACGGCATGATCCTGCAGCTCTGCCTCGGTGGGCTGGCGATCGCGTCACACTTCTGCTGTAAGCACTTGCGATGCGTCAAGTCGCGTCCCCTCTTGCAGCGTTGCCGGCAACGCCGGGTGCATGGATCGCACCAATAACGTCCTCCAGGCTTCGCACCTCGACGACTTCGTACCCATGCCTGCGGGCGCAATCCCGGAATTGAATCTGTTTCGGTTTCAACTTGTCATGGACGACCTTGAATTCGAGGAGTAGCGCATGGCCGCCGCGAAGCGCAATCATGTCGCAGACTCCGGCTTCGATCGGTGTGTGGTACTCGTCATGCGTGCGGATCACAAACCAATCGGCAGAGATGAGGTAGTCGTTCACATGGTTCGCGAGTCGATTGTGCGCTACCTGCCTCGCCATCTTCGGCACAATGCGTGTCTCATAATCCTTCACCCAGTACTTTGCATACCGCCGTAACCACGCCTCGGGGGAGAGATGCTTCACGGCGCCTGGCTTACGTTTTTTCACCACGTACCTCACCGCCCCGCTCCTCATGAGACCACTGCCTCGAGCACCTTCGCCAGGTACCCGCGGCGGGCTCTGCATCGTCGATGTAGTGCCGCGTGAGGACCTCCAGGCTCGCGTGCCGCGTCTTCCTCTGGATCGCCTTCAAGCCCCCCATGCCCGACCGGTAGAGTAGCGTCGCGTAGCTTCGCCTGAACAGGTGCGGGCTGAACTACAGCTCGCGCTTCACGATCCCCGCGGCCCGGGCCCGGGCGCCGATCTCCCTGACCTGGTACAAGAGCACGCGGTACTGCGCTGGCGCCGGCTGTGCCTCGGGCAACGTTATATCTGTCCAGAACAAAGCCTCGTTCGGCCGCGGTTCACGGCCTTGGGCGGAGAAGTCCGTGGCAGTGAAGTATCGAATGAGTCGAGAAGAGGCAGGTTCGATGAACGCTTGACATGCATCGAACGCGCGTACTACGTCTGCAGAAAAGAGTAGCAGCCTCTTGTCCCATCGGATACAATGCGGGCCGGTTAGGTTGAGGCAGCTCCCGTGGTGGGGGCCGCGGTTGCGGAGCGAGGCAAGATGGTGCGGTTCGGCTCTTCTATCTGACCCAGAGCTGGAAGAGCGCTCTTGAGCGTCACTTCGAGGCTTCGGGGGCTGATCTTTCGACGGGGCTGCGGCAGATCATCGCCAAGTACATGAGCGAAGGGGGGCTGAGGTGAGCGTCCTGGCGTATATCGGAGGCCTTCTCCTTGCCGGTTTTGTCGGCTGGGGTATCAGTGAACCTTATTTTCCGCAGGTCAGCGCTTACATTTCTCCCCCCACCGCGACCCGTTTCTATCCAGTCGAACTACCCCTTCATTTCTCGCACCCTCACTCTCAGCATAACCTTGTAGGCTTTCTGAGATAGTTTCTTCATCTCTTCGAGAATCCGATCCACCTCCCGTCTGTTCCCGACCCATTCTGTCAAGATCTCCGCCTCAGGGGCGTGCAGGAGACGCGCCACCGTTCGTCCCTTTTTCTTGCTTGTCCAATAAACGTAGGGTCCATGACGTGCCTGAGGGTCCTGAAAACATGCGCACCCCGGTTTCCCGCATCTCGTCCACAGCGACTGGACGCTGCCACCCCAGATGAAACCGATGTGGCCGAGGCGGGCAGCCAGCCCTTTGTGTTGGCTCTTGTACTGATCGAGGATCTGGGCGTCCTTGGCGTTGCGATCCATTGCCACCTCTTGACGGAGTACCTATCTTCATGTAATATACATGAAGAACTGGGAGGTGTCAACCATGCCTTTCTCTCTGCACTCCACCACCGTCGCCGCCCTTCCCATCGTCAATCACGTCCTCTCCCGATTGCGCTTCAGCGAGATCCTCTCCCGATATCTTCCCCCTGCCGATGAGCGTACCCAACTCGACCCCTCCATCACCCTCACCGCATACCTGAAGTCCCTCGTCCTCTGTCGAAACCCCCTGTATTCCGTCATCGAATGGGCTTCCCTGTTCCGTCCCTCGCTGCTGGGCTGCTCTCCCGCCCAGCTCAGTCAGCTCAACGATGACCGTATCGGCAGAGCCCTCGACCGGCTCTTCGACGCCGACAGAAACGCCATGCTCACCGAGTTCGTGCTGCACATGATCAAGGAGTTCGGTGTCCCCCTTCAGCAGCTGCACAACGACTCCACCTCCCTGACCCTGCACGGAGAATACCCCGCGGCCGATGG
>JAPLSM010000260.1 GCA_026398635.1 Spirochaetota bacterium
ATCTTCCTGGTCCGCGAGCTGCTCGGCGTGTTCCTGCGCAGGGGACAGGGGGTGCTCTCGCTCGTCTGCTTCAGCGAACGCCGGGACGACGAGCCGGGTCCCGCGCTCGACCAGGCGGTCCAGGAAGGGTGGCAGGGGTTCGCCGCGGGCGTGCTCGACGCCTACGCCGAGAAGTCGGTGTTCATCAATGGGTTCAAGGCCGCGGGGGTCGGGCACGAAGAGGCCGCGGCGTTCGTCGACCGGTCGCTCGAGGATAAGGCCCGCAAGATCACGGGTCGATGGTTCGCGTTCCAGCCGCGCGGCGGCATCCTGGGAAGACGCTAGAGTCGGCGCCTCGTGCGTCCATGCACGGCGCCGACTTGAGTCCATCCATGGACTAGAACATCATCGCCTCGGCGAATCGAGCCTGGAACTCCGGCTTGCCGCCCAGCTCCACGAACCGCGCCTTCCGCGCCGCACGCTCGGCCATCCGTCCGTGCCCGCGAGAGAGCAGCACCAGGACGGCCCCGCGCAGGGCGGCGTTCCCGACCACCTCCACGCGCGCGGGATCGAGCGCGGGGATGAGCCCGATGCGCATCGCAGCCCGGGCGTCGAGGCCGGCGCCGAAGTTGCCGGCGAGGCGGACAGTGTCCAGTCCATCCTTCGCCACCCCCGTCACCTCGAGCAGAGTCTCGATGCCGGTGCGCACCGCACCCTTGGCGAGCTGGAGCTTGCGCACGTCACCCTGCGAGATGAAGACCCGCCGGTCGTCCGAGAGGGCGAATGCCGCCTCGCCGTCGTGCGCGAACAAGCGTGCGCGGGCGGCCTCGTCGGGGAGTTCCTCCCGGTCGACGAGCCTGCCCGTCGCATCGATCACGCCCCGGTCGAGCAGGGCGGCGACGGCGGACACCAGGCCCGTGCCGCAGATGCCCCGCGGGTGTCCGCCCCCCACCACGGTGCAGCGCGGCGTTCCCTCGGCGTCGAAGGTGACGCCGGTCACGGCACCATCCAGCGCGCGCATGCCGCAGGAGATCTCGGCGCCCTCGAAGGCGGGGCCCGCGGCCGTCGAGGTGGTGATCAGTTCGCCGTGCCGGGCGAGCACCATCTCGCCGTTGGTGCCGATGTCGATGGACAGGGTGGTCTTCGTCTCTTCCTCGAGACCGAGGGAGACGATCATGCCGATGGTGTCGGCGCCGACGTAGGCAGAGATGAGCGGAAGGGTTTCGACGTATCCCCGCTCCTGGAAGGTCCAGCCGAATTCCTGCGCCCGCGAGCGCAGGGGCGAGGCTGTGGCCGGCACGTAGGGCACCAGGGTAAGCTGCCAGGGATCGATGCCATTCAGGATGTGGAGCATGATCGGGTTGCCCACGATCACGGTCTTCAGCACGCGCGAAGGGACGGCCCCGGCCTCCGCGAGCAGCGCGTGGGCGCCCTCCTCGATCGTCTCGAGGGCAGCCCGTCGCACCGGGGACCGGTCCGCGTGGAACGCCTGCGCCCGGGTCACGACGTCAGCGCCGAAGGACACCTGCCGGTTCAGGAAGGCGCGCCGGCCGAGCAGCCCTCCATTCTCGAGGTCCACCAGGGCGAGATCGACGGTCGTCGTGCCGAGGTCGATGGCGAACCCGCACGCGTGTTCGGCTCCGGCGATCCACAGGAACGCGTCCTCCTCACAGATGGCCTCGACCTTCCAGCCGGACGCGCGCAGGCGCGTGCCGAGGTCCTCAAGGGAGGACGGGTCGGGAAGCGCCGACCGGATGCCCAGGTCCTCGAGCCGGGAGGACAGGCGCTCCCAGTCCGGCCGCTGGTCTTCGAGGCCGGGCTCCGCGAGCGCCACGGGGACCCGGCGGAACGAGCCGATGTCCGCGGGAACCCGCACATCTTCCCCGCGCGTGCCGAGCTTCCACGTTCTGCGCGACAGCCGTTCCTCCTCGACGGTCACGGTGCAGTCCATCTCGACCGCGGTCTGGCAGGTGAGCCGCACGCCCTTTGCCGTCTCCTCTTCGGGGAGAGTGCCCATGCCCGAGGAGGGAGCCGGGTCAATGGTCACCCGGCACTGCCGGCAGCTCCCTTTGCCGCCGCACGGGTAGTCGAGGGCGATCCCGGCCTGGTGAAGAGCGTCGCGCAGCGATGCGCCCGGCGCCGCGGTCACCGTC
>JAPLSM010000044.1 GCA_026398635.1 Spirochaetota bacterium
CGTCGGCCCCAATTTCCGCTTCGGCATGAACAGAGACGCGGATGTTCACGACCTCGAGGCGATGCTCGCGGCGAGTCAGACGAGCGTGCAGACGATCGAGCCGGTCCGCTTCGGCGGGGCGATCGTCAGCAGCTCCCGCAACCGCCGGTCGGTGCGGGAGGGCAGGCTGGACGAGGCGGCGGCGATGCTCGATGCGCCTCACGAGGTCGACCTCGCGGGCGTGGCCGCGGTCCGCGAAGGCCCGGGTGTCCTGCGGCTCTCGCGCGCGGAGGTGCCCCAGGTGCTGCCCGCCGCGGGAAGCTACGCCGTCACGGGAATCACGCCGGAGGGAGGCGTGCACGGCACGCTGGAGGCGGCGGAAGAGTCGGTCGTGGTGCGCCTCGCCCGCGAGGCGCCGGTCGCGACTATCATGTTCGGAAGCGGACCAGGCTAAGGAAAGGAGCCCGTCGCATGGCACTGACCACTGAGAAGACGCGGGAGATCGTCACCGCGTTCGGCAGCAACCCGAAGGATACGGGTGCGACCGAGGTGCAGATCGCGCTGCTCACCCGCCGCATCGAGGAGCTCACCGAGCACTTCAAGACCCACCCGAAGGACACCAACTCCCGGCGGGGGCTGCTGAAGCTCGTCGGCGCCCGTCGGCGCCTGCTCGGGTACCTCAAGCGCAAGCAGCTCGCGAAGTACCGCGAGCTCATCGAAAAGCTCAACCTCCGGAAGTAGCGGTTTCCGGGACGAAGGAACATCATGACACAGCGAGTCTCATTGAAGATCGGCGACGAGGAGCTCATCCTCGAAACCGGCAGGATGGCCAAGCAGGCCAACGGCGCGGTGTTCGCCCGGATCGGCGGGTCGGCGGTCATCGCCACCGCCTGCTGCGCGGAGCAGCCCCGGGCCGAGGACATCGATTTCGTGCCGCTCTCGGTCGACTACATCGAGAAGTACTACGCGGCGGGGAAGATCCCGGGCGGCTTCATCAAGCGCGAGGGACGGCCCAAGGACAAGGAGATCCTGGTCTCCCGGTTCATCGACCGGCCCCTGCGGCCGCTCTTCTCCAAAACGTTCAAGCGTGAGATCCAGGTCGTGCCCATCGTGATCGCGACCGACCTGGTGAACCAGCCCGACATCATCGCCATGAACGCGGCCTCGGCGGCCGTGACCATTTCGGACATCCCGTTCGCGGGGCCCGTCGGCGCGGTGCGCGTGGCGTACCTCGACGGCGACTACCTCATCAACCCGAGCTTCGACCAGGTGAAGGCGAGCCAGCTCGACCTCGTCATCGCCGGCACCGAGCGCGGTATCATGATGGTCGAGGGCGGCGCGCGGCAGGTGTCCGAGAGCGTCGTGATCGAGGCCATCAGCCGGGCGCACGGCACCATCCGCGAGCTGTGCCGCATCCAGAACGAGCTGCGCGAGATGGCCGGCAAGCCGAAGATCGTTCCGCCTCCCGCCCCCGCGCCGCTCGCCTGCGAAGCGGACGTGCGCCGCGCCGTGATGGCGAAGCTGCAGGAGGCCTGCTTCGTGAAGGGGAAGCAGGTCCGCGGCACGGCCATCAAGGCCCTGCGCGAGCAGACGCGCCTGTCGTTCGCCGGGCAGCTCCCGGAGTCGGACGCGAAGACGTTCAACCACCTCTTCGAGGACATGGAGCAGGAGATATTGAGGAAGTCCATCATCGAACGGAAGGTCCGCACCGACGGGCGCGGGCCCGAGGACATCCGCGACATCGCGTGCGAGATCGACCTGCTGCCTCGCACCCACGGGTCGGCCCTGTTCACCCGCGGCGAGACGCAGGCGCTCGTCGTGACCACCCTCGGCACGGCGCTCGATGAGCAGATCCTCGACAACATCGACGGCGACACCCGCAAGGGCTTCATGCTGAACTACAACTTCCCACCGTTCTCGGTCGGCGAGACCGGGCGCCTGAACGCCCCCGGCCGCCGGGAGATCGGCCACGGACACCTCGCCGAGCGGGCGCTCGACAAGGTGCTGCCCGCCAAGGAGTCGTTCCCGTACACCATCCGGCTCGTCTCCGAGATCCTCGAGTCCAATGGCTCCTCGTCCATGGCCACCGTCTGCGGCGGCACCCTGAGCCTGCTCAACGCGGGCGTGCCGCTGTCGAAATCGGTGGCGGGGATCGCCATGGGCCTGGTGAAGGAGAACGACCGGTTCGTCGTGCTCTCGGACATCCTCGGCGAGGAGGACCACCTCGGCGACATGGACTTCAAGGTCGCGGGGACCGACACCGGCATCACCGCCCTGCAGATGGATATCAAGATCCAGGGCGTGACCCCCGAGATCATGACGCAGGCCCTGGAGCAGGCCCGCCGAGGCAGGCTGCACATCCTGTCGGTCATGAACGAAACGATCCGGGAGCCGCGCAGCGAGGTCTCGTCGCTCGCGCCGAAGGTCATCTCGCTTAAGGTCCCCGTGGATAAGATCGGGCTCATCATTGGACCGGGCGGCAAGAACATCAAGGCGATCAGCGAGAAGTCGAACTCCAAGATCAACATCGACGACGACGGCACGGTCACCATCTACTGCGCCAACAAGGAGGGTGCCGAGATCGCCCAGGGCATCATCGCGGGCATGGTCGAGGAGCCCGAGGTGGGCCGGGTCTACAAGGGCACGGTGAAGCGCATCATGGATTTCGGCGCGTTCGTCGAGATCCTGCCCGGCAAGGAGGGCCTCGTGCACGTCTCCATGCTCTCCGCCGAGCACGTTGAGTCGCCCTACGACGTGGTGAAGGAAGGGCAGGAGATCGACGTCAAGCTGACCGACGTCGACCGGATGGGTCGCCTCAACCTCGCCACGCCCGCCGCCCTCGAGGCGAAGCCGGAAGGCAGACCCCCGCGGCCCGAGCGCCGGCCCTACGGCCGCGAGGGCTCGGACCGGCCCCGGGGACGAGACGGCGACCGGCGGCCACCGCGCAGGGGATGATCCACACGGAACGGCTGGCGAGCGGGGCGCTCCTGCTTGCCGAGCCCGTCGACCGCACCGACACCCTCTGTATCGGCTTCTGGTTCCTGTACGGTTCGCGCGACGAGGAGGACGGCGAGCACGGCTTCTCGCACTTCCTCGAGCACATGCTGTTCAAGGGCACCCGCGCCCGGTCGGCCTTCCAGATCGCCCAGGAGATCGACCGGGTCGGGGGTCTGATCAACGCCTTCACCGAGAAGGAGACCACCTGCCTCTACGTCATCCTGCCGCGCGAGCACGTGCGCCTCGCCTTCGCGGTCCTGTCCGACATGGCCTCCGACTCGCTGCTCGACGCCGGCGAGATGGAGAAGGAGAAGGCGGTCATCGTCAACGAGATCGGCTCGGTGGACGACTCGCCGGAGGAGAAGGGGCACGAGCAGTACCTGCGCCGCATGTGGGGCGAGCACCCCCTCTCCCGCAAGATCACCGGCGAGGCCGCCGAGGTGAAGGCAGTCGATCGCGACGCGCTCGCAGCCTTCTACGCATCCCGATTCACGCCCGGCAACCTGGTCGTGGCGGCAGCCGGCAACTTCGACCTCGAGGAAGTACGCGGCCTCGCCGCCGAGGCGCTCGCCGGCCGGGGCGGGGCCGGCGATGCCGCGCGCGCGGCGGGCCGCCCCCGGGGCCGGCCTCGCCGCCGGCCCGACACTTCCTTCGTCGCCGACCGGTTCAACCAGGTGCAGCTGTACGCGGGTACCAGCTACCCGCTCGACCGGGAGCTCGCCCACTATTACACCTCTCTCGTCTTCAGCACCGCGTTCGGCGAGTCGATGAGCTCGCGCCTGTTCCAGCGCCTGCGCGAGGAGCAGGCGCTCTGCTACACGGTCTACTCGTTCCGCACCTTCTATTCCGACGTCGGGCAGTGGACGGTGTACGCGAACGCGACGCCGGCGCAGACGGGGAAGCTGCTCGCCGCCCTCAATGCCGAGCTCGCCCGACTCGTGCGGGAACCGCTCGACGAACGGGAGATCGACGACGCGCGCAGCCACCTCGTGGGGTCGATGATCGTGGCGCGCGAGGACATGGAGTCGCGCATGAAGCGCCTGGTGCGGCAGCACTCGATGATCGAGCGCGTGCTGGAGTTCGACGAGTCCGTCCGGATGATCCGCTCCATCAGCGCCTCCGACGTGGAGCGATTCGTCCGCGCGCATGTGCGATCTGACGCCTTCAACCTCCTGGCCTACGGCAGCCGGGGCGTGGCGCGGCATGCCGGCTTCCGCTTCTCCTTCTAACGCCATGACCGGCCCGACGGTGCGCTGCGCAGGGCCTGCGGGGCGCCTCCCGGCCTACCAGAGCTCGGGGGCGGCCGGCGCGGACCTCCATGCCCATATCGACGCTGACCTCGTGATTCCCCCCGGCGGCCGAGCCCTCGTACCCACGGGGTTGTTCGTCGAGATCCCTCCCGGCTTCGAAGGGCAGGTCAGGCCCCGCTCGGGCCTTGCAGCCGGCCACGGCGTCACCGTCCTGAACGCCCCCGGCACGGTCGACAGCGACTACCGGGGCGAGGTCCGGGTCATCCTCATCAACCTCGGCGCCGAGACGTTCTGCGTGCGCCACGGCGACCGGATCGCCCAGCTCGTGATCGCCCCGGTCGTCCGGGCAGACTTCAGCCGCGCCGGAGAGGTCGGGGGCACGGAGCGGGGGAGCGGCGGCTTTGGCTCGACGGGCGCGTAGCGCGCTCATCGCGGCCGCGATCGCGCTGATCGCGGCAACGGCGGCCGTCGCGGACGGGCTGACCGCCGCCGAAGCGCTCGCGGACGCCCGCGCGGCGCTCGCCGCCGGCGATTTCAGGAATGCCCGCGCCACGCTCCGCGGCCTGCGTTCCTCGTTCCCCACCGACCCCCTCGTTGCCGACGCGTTCACGCTCGATACCGCCGTCGCACTGGCCGAAGGCGATCCGCTGCGCGCCCGAGCGTTCGAAGCCCGGCTCGCTGCACGTTATCCCCGGTCCCGCCAAACGTTCGCTGCCGCCTTGTCCGTGGCTGACTGGTACTACGACCGGTCGGATCGAACGGCTAGCCTCGAGTACTACCTCGCCGCCATCGGCGCGCACGACGGCAGCCCCGACCGCGGAGGCCTTGACCGGGCGCTGCTACGTGCCGCCGCCTCTGAGTCCTGGCTCGGCGGAGATGAACGGCAGGCGAGGGACCATTTCCGCGCCGTACGGCCCACGACCCTCGCCGGCGCCGACGTCGAGATCTACCGGTCGCTGCGCGTACGCCTCGCCTGGGAGCGATTCGACGCAGGGCGGCTGGGACTCGCCGATGCGAACATCTCGGCCCTGGCGGTGGACGGCGACGACCTTTGGGTGGGCACCTGGAACGGCGGCACGGCCCGATGGACGCTGTCCGCCGAGGTTTCCTCGCTGTTCCCGAACCCCGCCTATCCCCGGGCCTTCGAGCCGACCGCGCGCCGGGTGTGGGTCGCGACCTTCGAGGGCCTGGCCTCGTATGCGCGGGCTTCCGGCCGCTGGTCCCTGGTGCCCGAACTGCAGGAGCCGTCGCCGGCGAAGGTGCAGGCACTCGAGACGGTGGCCGACGACCTTTACGCCGGCACCCTCGGCGACGGGCTCCTGCGCCTTCGCGACGGCGTGTGGGAGACGGTGTCCGACGGCGGATACCCGGGCCGGTTCGTGAACTGCCTCACCGCCGATGCCGGCCGCCTGCTCGTCGGCACCATGGACCTTGGTCTCCTCGTCCTCGATACCCGCACGGGGCGCTTCGAGAGCCTCGCGGCACGGCACCCCGCTTTCACGGCGCGCAACGTCACCACGGTGCTCGCCGACCGGGGCCGGGTGTGGATCGGAACCTACGGCGAGGGGCTGTGGCTGTGGGAGGGCGGGGCCATCAGGCGTTACGGGAAGGACACCGGCGAGATCGGCGACGACTGGGTGCTCGCTTCCTGCCGGGTCGCCGACGGGGTCTGGTTCGGCACCTTCGGAGCCGGAGCGAGCTTCATCGGGGACGACGGCCGGTGGCGTCGGCTCGGCGTGGCGGACGGCCTGCCGTCACTCGACATCTCGGCCATCGCCTGGCGCCCGCCGTTCCTGTTCCTCGGCACCCTGGGGGCGGGGGTGTGCGCGTACTGGGAGGGGGCCGATGGCCCGCAGCTATAAGCGCACGTGGCTCTACGTGGGCCGCGAATTCCTCCTCTCCTTTTCTGTGGCGTTCCTGTTTTTCTTCTTCATCTTCTTCGTCAACCAGATCCTCGTCATGGCCGAGGAGATCTTCGCAAAGCGGGTGCCGTTCTGGGACGTGATGCGCCTCGTGGCCTACTCGCTGCCGTGGGTGGTCATGATGTCGTTTCCCTTCGGATCGCTCGTCGGTGCGCTCATGGCGGTCGGCCGCCTGGCGTCCGACAACGAGGCGCTAGCCTTCGCCGCGTCGGGCGTGCCTGCCCGGCAGCTGCTCGTGCCGCTCGTCGTGCTCGGCATCGCCTTCTCCGCCGTTTCGTTCGTGATGAACGACTACTTCCTGCCCCTGGGCACCATCCGCTACGCGGAGATCTACCGGCGCATTGTCTACTCCAATCCCTCCCTCGAGATAGCGCCGCTCTCGATCAAGAAGCTCGACGACCTCACCGTCGTCACGGGCACGGTCGAGGGGCGGACCTTCCGGGACGTGGTGCTGATCGACCGGTCCGCCGAGCGGAACCGACGGGTCATCACGGCGCGGCGCGCGCACCTGGAGGAGCGCGAGCGCGGCGTGGTGTCCCTCGTGCTGGAAGGAGTCTTCACGCACGCGAGCTTTCCGAAAGAGGGCGACCGCTACGACTACACGACCTCCGAGGAGCTGGTCTACAACATCTCCCTGAAGAGCGTCGCCGCGAGCCTCGGCACCCCGAGCCCGTCCCAGCAGAGCTCGGTCGACGTGTGGCGCCAGATCAGCGAAAAAGCGGCTGCCGAGCGGGCGCTCACTGCCGAGCGCGACGCCCGGGCCGCCGGCCTCGCCTGGGCCCTCGCCGGGCGCCTGCGGGCGCTCTCCGAGGCTGCTGACCGGCAACCGGCGGCCGTGGAGAAGATCCGGCGCGAGGCCGAAGAGTCGCTGCAGCGGTACACGGCCGAGCGGGACCGGGACGTGCGGGACCGGAGTCTGCGCGCCTACCTGCTGGAGTTCCACTGGAAGTTCGCGGTGCCGGCGGGGTGCCTCGTGTTCGCCTTCTTCGCCTGGCCGGTGGGCCTCAGCGCCCGGCGCAGCGGCCGGTCGGTCGGCTTCGCGGTCGGCCTCTTCGTGGCCATCGCTTACTGGGGCATGCTCGTCGCCGGGCGCACCTTCGGGGTGCGGCTCAACGTGTCGCCCGCGGTCGCCATGTGGCTGCCCGACGCGGCGGTCTTCGGTTCGGGCCTGGTCGTGGCCCTCGTTCGGCCGGGAGGTCGCCGGTGAGACGGTTCGACCGCATGCTCCTGTCCTCGTTCGTTCCGGTCTTCGTCGTCGCGGTCCTGTTCTTCGTCCTGCTCCTGCAGCTCGTCGACGTGTTCAGCAGCATCTGGCGCTACCTCGCCCACGAAGTGCCCCTCGTCGAGATCGGCCGCATCGCGATGCTCTACACGCCGAAGTGCGTGGCGTACTCGCTGCCGATCGCCTTCCTCTTCGCGGTCTCGTTCACCCTCGGCCAGCTCTACGCCCGGGGCGAGCTCGCCGCCATACTCGGGTCGGGCGTCAGCCTCTACCGCCTGGTGACCCCGTTCCTGGCGCTCGGCCTGGTTTTCAGCGTAGCCTCCTTCTTCTTCGAGGACGCGATCGTGATCCCCAGCTTCCGGCAGCGCAATACCGCGTGGTCGGCCGCCGTGAAAGCGGTCACCTCGCTCAGCCAGGCAAACATCACGGTCGCGAGCCCCGACCAGCGCGAGGTCTACCAGGTCGATTACTACAACGACGCCCAGCGTCGCCTGACGGGCTTCACCGCGATCGTGCGCGGAAGCGACTTCGCGTTCGATCGACGGGTCGACGCCGCATGGGCGGAATGGATCACGGACCGGTGGGTGCTCCACGACTGCCGGGTCTTCACGTGGGACCCGGCGGCCCGGGTGCTGACGGACACGAGCCGGGACACGATCTCGGACCCGTCCTTCGACGAGCCCCCCGAGACGTTCCGGCGCCTCACGCGCAACGTGGCGGAGATGGGGTTCCGGGAGGCGCGCGACTACGTGGGGCTCCTGCGGCGGGCCGGCTTCGCGAGCGAGGAGGCCCTGACCGACCTGTACCGGAAGATCTCCTTCGCCTGCACGCCGCTGATCGTGGCGCTCATCGCCTCGAGCCTCGGGAGCGCCTTCCGGAAGAACATATTGTTGATGAGCCTGCTCGCCGCCCTGGTGGTTTCCGTGCTCTACTACGTGTTCCAGATGGTCACCGGCATCCTCGCGAAAAACGGTGTCATCCCCCCGCTCGCCGGCGCCTGGGTCCCGTTCACCCTGTTCCTCGTGCTGGGCGCCATGCTCTTCCGGACCGCGAGGACCTGATGAAGGAGCGCTCGGAGCGGGTGGCCGCCGTCGACCTCGGCGGCACCTCGGCGAAGATCGGGATCGTGGACCGGTCGGGGACCATCCTCGCCCGGGACCGCGTGTCGATCGACGCCCGGGCCGGATTCGAAGACATCGTCGGCCCGGTGGCTATGGCGCTCGCCGAGCTCCTCGCCGGCAGCGGGGGTGGCCCGCCGGCGGGCATCGGGATAGGGGCGCCCGGGTTCATCGACCCCGACACCGGCACGATCGTCGGCGGCAGCGAGAATATCCCCGCCATGCAGGGCCGGTCCCCGGCCGCGTACCTCGCCGGAAAGCTCACCGCCCCCGCCTGGGCGGACAACGACGCCACGTGCGCCGCGGCCGCCGAGCTCGCTTATGGGGCAGGCCGGGGACTCCGCGGATTCCTCCTCGTCACCGTCGGCACCGGCATCGGGGGCGGTCTCGTGCTCGGGGGGAAGGTGTGGCGAGGCATGCGGGGGTTTGCCGGCGAGATCGGGCATGTCTCGCTCGACCCATGCGGGCCCCCGTGTCCGTGCGGCTCACGCGGATGCCTCGAGCAGTACGCTTCGGGGCCGGCGATCGTACGCGCATGGAAGGCCTGCGCAGGCACGCGGGCTGCAGAGGCGGAGTCTCCCCTCGAGGTCGCCCGGCTCGCCCGCGCGGGAGACCCGGCTGCGCTCGAGGCGTTTGCGGGGGCGGGACGGGCCTTGGGGCAGGCACTGGGGGGAACGGTCAACCTTCTCGACATCGAGGCCTGCCTCATCGGGGGCGGCGTGGCGGATGCCGGCGAGGTCCTGCTCGAACCCGTGCGCCGCAGTCTGCGGCGGTATGCGTACCCGCTCGTGGCTGAGGGCGTCCGCGTGATCGCGGCGGAGCTCGGCAACGACGCGGGATTGCTCGGCGCGGCCGCGCTCGCCTGGGAAAGGCTCGGCGCCTGATGGCGTTCACGGTGACGGCCGTGGACCGGGGATCGGCGGCACGGGCCGGCTCGCTCAGCCTCAACCATGGGACGGTGGAGACTCCGTGCTTCATGCCGGTGGGCACCAATGCCACGGTGAAGGCCATGTCGGTCGGGGACCTGGAGGATCTCGGCGTGCGCCTGATCCTCGGGAATGCCTATCACCTGCTGCTGCGTCCCGGGCCCGACGTCATCCGGGCGGCCGGCGGACTGCATCGGTTCATGGGCTGGCCGCACAATCTCCTCACCGACTCGGGCGGCTACCAGGTCTTCTCGCTCGCCCGGTTGCGGCGCGTCGAGGAGGGCGGGGTCTCCTTCCGCAGCCATCTCGACGGCTCGTCCCGGCATCTCACCCCCGAGGACGTGATCGACCTCGAGGCGATCGTCTACGGCAGCGACGTGCTCATGCCGCTGGACGTCTGCACCGCCCCGGGCATCACCCGCGGGGAGGCCGAGGAGGCGCTCGAGCTCACCACCCGGTGGCTCGCACGCAGCCGGGACCGGTGGCGGTCCATCGAGGCACCCCAGAAAGGGGACCTCTTCGGCATCATGCAGGGAAACTTTCACCGGGACCTGCGCGAGCGGAGCGCCGCCGGGATCGCCGCCCTCGACCTGCCCGGCTACGCCATCGGCGGCTTGTCCGTCGGCGAGGAATTCGCGGTGTTCCGGGAGTTCACCCACCTCTCGGCAGGCCTCCTCCCTGCCGGGAAACCCCGGTACCTGATGGGGATCGGCACCCCGGCCTACGTGCTCGAGGCCGTCGAGGCGGGCATCGACCTATTCGACTGCGTGTTCCCCACGCGCACCGCCCGCAACGCGCTGGTGTTCACCCCCGATGGGCCGCTCAACCTCAGGCTCGAGGCGAACCGGGAGGATTTCGGACCCATCGATCCCTCGTGCCGGTGCACCGCGTGCCGCGCTCACTCGCGGGCATACCTGCGGCACCTCTTCAAGGCGAAGGAGATCCTCGCCGCAATGCTCGCCACACGGCACAACCTCGCCTTCCTCGCGGCGATGGTGAGCGGCGCCCGCTCGGCGATCCTCGAGGGGCGTTTCACAGCGTTCAAGCGCGCCTTCCTTTCCCGTTACGGGGAGCGGCAGCCCGGGTCACAGTCCGGGGCGGAACCTGCCGAAATTTGAAGCGAGGAGCATGACCGCCCGATGAGATTCCCCTGCCTTCTGCCGGCGTTCGCTGTTTTGATACTCCTGTCTGCGACGGCCGCGCATGCCGCGCCGGGGACTGTCCCTCCTCCCGCGGCTTCGGACGGGCTCCTGGCCGTGGAAACCGTACAGTTGCCCGAACGCATCGTGCGCACGGCGTACGGGTTCCTCGGGGCTTCGTACGTGCGCGGCGGCACGGGCGGCGAGAGCGGCACTGGCTCTATGGGTTTCGACTGCTCGGGACTCGTCTATCGGACATTCCGCGACGCTGCCGGCTTGGAGCTGCCGAGGAGCGTCTCGGGTCTCTTCGTCTCGGGAAGGGTAGCGGATGCGCCGCTGCATGTCGGCGACCTGCTGTTCTTCGACACGCTCGAGGGGGGGAACGGCAAGCCGGACCATGTGGGCATCTACGCCGGAGCCGGAGCGTTCGTACACGCGGCATCGGAGGGCCCGCACCGGGGCGTCACCGTCTCGTCGCTCGACCAGGACTACTACCGCTCGCGCTTCACCGGCGCCCGGAGGCTCCTCGCCTGGAACACGCCGAGCATGGAGATCGACGTCACGACCGCCGCTGCGAGCCGGCCGAGCCGCGACGAGCTCAGTGCCCGGATGCCCTCCAGCGCGCCCCTGCGCCTCCTGGTGACCTGCGAACGGGAGGGGGGGAGGTTCGTGGTGCTGACGGCCTTCCGCGACGGCATAGAGGCCTTCCGGAGGAGACTGAGGGCCGGCCCCGAGGCGCCAGGCATGGCGATCATCGTCCCCGGCGCCGGCAACTGGCTGGTCACCGTGAACCTGCCCGGCGACCAGGAGCTGGCCTCGTTGCGCTTCGCGGTGGGCGATTAGACGGCATGGAACAGAAGCACGGCACACTGTCGACCATCATCGTGATGGCCTGCACCGCGGCGTCGCGCCTGTTCGGCTACGTGAAGATGGCGCTCATCACCGCGTTCTTCGGCGCGACAGGTTCCGCCGACGTCATCAATGCGATCTTCCTCGTGCCGAACTCCTTGAGAAAGCTGTTCGCTGAGGGCGCCTTTTCCGCCGCGTTCATCCCCGTGCTCTCCTCGACGCTGGCCGACGACCCGTCCGGCGACAGGGCGCGCCGGCTCGTCCGCTCGCTTTCGGCGTTCCTGATCGCTGCGCTCACCCCCCTCGTCGTTCTGAGCCTCGCGGCCCCCGACCTGCTGCTGCGGCTTCTCCTGGACTTCCCGGACCCGGCCAAGGTCCCGCTGGCGCGGTCGCTGCTGCGGTGGGAGTTCAACTACATTCTGCCCGTGAGCCTCGGCGCCCTGGCGATGGCCGTGCTGAACTCGCACGGCCGGTTCACGGTGTCCGCCCTCAGCCCGCTCGTCTTCTCGCTGGGGGTCATCCTCTGCCTCGTGTTCCTCCGCGCGCCCCTCGGCCCGGTCTCCATGGGCGTCGGGGTCCTCGCGGGCGGCCTGCTGCAGCTCGCCGTGCAGCTGCCTTCCCTGCGGAGGCTCGGCTATGGCCTCGCGCCCGCGTTCCGGTTCTCCGACCCGGCCTTCCGGAAGACCCTCGCGCTGTGGCTGCCGTTCGTCGCGTCCGCTTCGGTCTTCACGCTGAACCAGTTCGTCGCGCAGCGTTTCGCGAGCGGGCTCGAGGACGGGTCGGTCTCGGCGCTGCAGAACGCGATCACGGTCATGAACCTGCCGATCGGCATCTTTACCGCGTCGGTGATGACGGTGCTCTTCCCGAAACTGAGCGCGCAGGCGGCGCGCAGCGACACCGGAGGCCTGCGCGCCACGGTGGCGTACGGCTTCGAGTTTCTCCTCGCCCTGCTCGTACCCGCCTCCGCAGCACTCGCGCTGTTCGGTCGTGAGATCATCGCCATCGCGTTCCAGCGCGGGAAATTCACCCCCGCCGACACGCTGATGACCCACCCCGTGCTCGTCGGCTACGCGGCGGGACTCGCGGCGTTGAGTCTCTACCAATTTCTGCAACGCCTCTTCTATTCGCTGAAGGACTTCCGGACCCCGCTCGCGAGCGCCATGCTCGTCGCGGTCGTCGACATCGGGCTCTCCCTCTGGCTGAAGGAGACGACCCTGCGCGCGGCGGGACTCGCGGTGGCCAACTCTGTGGCGTTCACGGCAGGGTTCATCTTCCTCGCCATCATTGCGCGCCGACGAATCGGCGCCTACGGTGCCGCGCGGATCCTGACCGGCGCCGGGAAAGCCGTTGCCGCGTCGCTACCGCTCGCGGGTCTGCTCGCGGCCTCACGGATGCTGTGGCCCGACCTGTGGCGCGCGGGCGGGACCCTCGTGAACGCCGGGCGCATCGTCGGGATCCTCGCGCTCGCCGCACTCGCGACGCTCGCCATGTTCGCGCTCCTGCGCATGCCCTTCGCGACGGAGCTGCTGCGTTTCCGGAGGAAGCCATGAGACCCCATCGCATGCTGTCCGCCATCCTCGTGGCGGTCCTGACACTGGTCTCGGCCGGGACGGCCGCGGCCGAAGAGGCCGCCGATGCCGCGGCCACGGCCGCAGCAGAGACGCGTGAGAAGACCCGTCAGGTGCTCGCCTACGGGATCGACTCGCAGGTGCTCGACGTGATCGCGCGCCTCCGCGCCGCTCGCGACCCGGGCTTCACGGTCGAGCTCGCCGCCCTCCTCGGCGAATCGCGGTCCCCGGACGTGCGCAAGGCAGTGCTCGAGCTGTTCACCGAGCTCGGCATCCGGGATGGGGAACCGGCGGCCCGGACCATTGTCGCGGAATGGGAGAAGGGGAACTCCACCGTCACTTCCGCGGCGGCGGCCTACCTCTCGTCCCTGCACGTCGGGGGTCTGGGCGTGCTGCTGATGCCGCTCGTGGACTCGGGCGACGCGGTGGTCTGTGCGGCGGCGCTGCGGGCCATCGGGGCGAGCCGCGACCCGCAAGCCGTCGAGCCGCTGCTCGCGAAGCTCGCGAACGTCGAGTTCCCGGATGCGCGCAAGGGCGACCTCGTGGTGGCCCTCGGCGAGCTGCGGGACGCCCGCGCCGTTGACGTTCTGATCCGCATCGCGAAGGGCCGGGACGAAGAAAAGACGCGCCGGCTGTACGCGGCCGACGCGCTCGGGAAGATCGGCGACCGGCGCGCGCTCCCGGTGCTGAAGGGGCTGTTCGACGAGGACGACGCCCTCCTGCGCGCCTATGCGGCCTCGGCGCTGGCGGCCTTCGGCATGGGCGAGGCGATGCCGAGCCTGCTCGCCGGCCTCAGGGACGCGAACGTGAAGGTGCGCCTCCAATGCATCAAAGCGCTCGCCCGCACGCTCGACGCTGCCGAGGCCGTACAGGTTGTTCCAGCTTTACTATGGAAGGCGGAGAACGATCCCGAGCGCCAGGTGCGCCTCGAGAGCGTGCGGACCCTCGGCGAGATCGCCGACGGGCCGTCGGTCGCGTTCCTGGAAACCCTACTGCAGAACCGGACGGCCGCTCTGGATTTCCGGGAGGCCGCCCTTTCCGCGCTGCTCGCGCGCACACCCGCATCACCGAGCATTCGCGCGGCGGTGGAGCAGGAGATCGCCGCGAAGGACCAGAAACCGGTCGAGATGATCGCCCGGGTGCTGTCCCTCGCAAAGGGCGCGGAGCTCGCGCCGGTGTGGATGCGACTCCTGGACTGCCAGGGCTACGCGGTGAGGATCTGGGCGGTGCGCGGCCTCGCGGCCAACGGCGTCACCGCGGCCCTCGCGCGGGTCGGGGAGCTGGCGGAGAAGGACCCGGTGCCGGCCGTGCGCACCGAGGCGGCCCGCGCCAGGGAACGCCTCGCGGCTAGTCCCGGCGCACCGACCTCATCAGCGCATTGATTTCGTCGAGCGACGACACCCACTCCCGGAACACGATCGTGTGCCGGTGACCCTTCGGCCCCGTGAACGGGATCTCGGCGCCGAGGCAGTGCTTCACCGTACCCGAGAGCTCGGGGAAGTACTCGCTGGCGAGCGGGATGAAGGTGTACCCCCCCCCCTCGTTGCGGATCTCGGCTATCCCACGGTGAACTCTCGTGATGAACACGAGGTAAGAAGAGGCGCCACCGCCGATGCTCCGCGTGGTGCCGGGCAGCACGCGGTGAACGTTGCGGAACCCCACGTGGGAGTTCTGGAGGCTGACGCGCATCTCGATGAGCGGCGGAAGGGTCGACGGGCCGCGTCCCACTGCGGGCAGGGAACGGCGCAGGCTGGCCGCGGTGGGCCTGGCCGCGCGCGCGGCCGCAGCCGCCCGGACCGTCGGCGCGCGCTTCCCGGATTTCATGATCGGGATGAGCTGTTTCCGCGCCAGCGCGACCGGGGCAGCCGCGGCCGGTTTCCCGGCGCGCGACGGACGCCGGCCGGGAGCGGAACCCTGCGCGCGTGCCGCAACGGCCGGCTCGCCGGCTGAGCTTTTCGCGAGCCCCGCGAGCGACACCTCGTGCAGCTTGCGGCGCATCAGCAGGAACAGGCGAACGAGTGCGTACACGGCGCCTGCTGCGAGCAGGAGGTAGACCACGTACAGGATGTTGAAGCGCGGCAGGTTGAGGCCGCCTCGTCCCGTGTACGTGAAGGCCACCGTGCCCCGCATCGGCGAGATCCTGAGGCCGGCGGGGAGGTCGAGGACCAGTTCGCGCTCCTGGGCGCCGGTCGGGAAGGAGAGCGGAAGGCGCAGGCGCGCGTCCAGCACCCCCGAGGAATTCGCCGGAATGGCGACCTCGACGGGGCGCTCCAGCACTTCCACGTGATCGATTTGAGCGCCAGCCAGCCGTACGAGGATGGGGTCCTTCGAGAAATTGCGCAGGCGGAGGGGAACCGTGAACCGGCGCCCCACTTCTCCAAGGGGTTCGGGGAAGGCGAGGGCAGGATACCCGGTGAGGAGGCCGGTCACCTCGGCATTCCGGCCGGGGTCGTAGGGAATCACGGTGATGCCGAGCCCGGCACCGATGTCGTCGATGGTGCTGGGCAGACCGTTCGCCTTGTCCGCGGCAGTGAGTTCGGCCGGCACCTTGAGCACCTGCACGGTCCAGCCCTCGCGGCGGATTGCCTCCGCGGCGGCTCGGACAGCTGCGCGTACCTCCTCGGGCGGGAGCCGGTTGGGGCTTCCCGGAGGCGGGTCGTGGATACCGTCGGTGAGCAGCAGCACGGTCTTGGCGTTCGTCTCGGGCAGCTGGCGCACGTACTGGTGCACGAAGCGCAGGGCTGCGATGAGGTCCGTGTAGCGGCCGAGCGGGTGCAGCAGCGCGAGCCGGCCGAAGGCCTTCTCGGCTGCCCGCTCGTCCGCGAGGGGCACGGCGGTTTCCAGCTCGGGTGAGCCCGAGAAGCTGAGCAGGTGGAAGGTGTCGCCCCGATGGAGCTTCTCCTCCAGCAGGTCTTCGATCAGGTAGTTCCGGAGATCCTCGAAGTACGGGAACATGCTCTCCGAGGTGTCCATGACGACGACCAGGTCCACGTCGGATGCCATGGCGGCGGCGGCGACGAGGACGAACAGGACCAACGGCAGGATGCGCTTCACACGACGCCTCCCTTCGCTTCGGCACGCTCGATCGCCTCGACGAGGTAGCGGAACTCGTTCTCGTTGATCTTGAAGACGAACTCCTCGCCCGGCGCATGGTTCCAGAGCGCAGCGCCGATCGGGGAGAGGTACGAGATGACGTTGCGTTCGGGGTCGGACTCCCACGGTCCGAGCACGACGTATTCCTCGGTGAGGCTGGAGCCGAGGTTCTTCAGCCGGACCCGGGTGCCGAAGCCGATGTGGTCCGTGCGCACTTCATTCTCGTTGAAGATCTGCGCCTGCTGCACCTCCTCCTGCATCCGCGAGGCCGCGGTCTTCAGCATCTCCTGCTTCTCCAGCGCGGCCTTGTACTCCGCATTCTCCCGCAGGTCGCCCTTATTCATCGCCTCGCCGATCTCCCGGGAGTTCTCGGGGATTTCCACGTCGATGAGGTGCTTCAGCTCCCGCTGCTTCGCCTCGAAGCTCGCGCGGGTCACCAGGAGCCCGAGGCTGACCTTCTCGGCCTCCGGCTCGCCGAGGAAGTGGAAGTCGGGGAACCGTTCCTTGATTCGTTGCTTGAGGTCGATGCGAATAGAGGGGTCGAGGTCCTTCACGTCGTCGAGCAGCGAGTACAGGCGGATGATGGCGTCGGCGTCGGCGGCCATGAGGAACTCGCGGAGGCGTCCTTCCTCGAAGAGGTACTCCTGCACCTGGCGGTTGGTGCGCCGGTTGGCGGCCCCGTCGCGCTTGTTGGCGATGTCGCGGAAGGTGAGGTCCAGGAGGTTGATCATGCCGATCAGGAGCTTCTCCGGGCTCACCGCGAGGCGCTCCTGCAGCCATTTCTCGCCCGAGAGGTTGCGCACCATCCACACGAAGGCGTCGCGGTACTCCTTGTAGCGCGCGAGCAGCGTGGAGACCAGCCCGGTCAGTTCGTCCCAGGCTCCCGCCTCGGCGAGCTCGTCCACGATGTAGCGCACCGGGGCGAGGAAGAAGAGGCGCACGAACACGTCCCGCCACCCCGCGGCGTGCCGGCGCACCGCGGCGAGGAACTCGCGTTTGAGCTCCGGGTCCTCGATGCGGGCGAAGGTCTCCTCGACCGAATCGATTCGCGCGAACAGCTCCTCGAACGTCGGAAGTCCTCCCGGGTTCAGGAAGGGGTAGGCTGAGATGATGCGCTGCACCAGCAGCCAGCTCGCGACCACGGTCTCGGAGCCGGCGGGGTTGCCCTTCACGAACGTGGTGAACCAGGAGAACATCTCCACGAACCACTCGCTGTCGGGCTCGGCGGTCTTCGCGGCCACGAGATCCGCGAGGGTGCGCGCCCGCTCGAAGAAGTTCTTCTCGGCTTTGAACTTGATGTAGGTCTTCTCTTCGAAGGAGATCGGCTTGTCGCGGACCGTGAAAACGTCGACCCGGTCGGCCACATTGCCGAACGACGGGTCCTTCTTCAGCAGCGAGCGGGCTTCGGTGTTCCAACGCGACCATTCCCCGGCGGTGAGCACGTCGGGTGTGAGCTCCGCCTTGATGCGCTTCATGTCCGCCGCGTTGCCGAAGCTCTTGATGACGGTCCTGAGGGCCCAGGCCGGATCGGCCTTCACCCGCGCGGCAAGCGCGGCGCGCTCCTCGGTGAGCTTCAGCACCCAGATATGGTCGCTCGCAAGCACCTCGAGGGCCCCGATGGCCATTTTCAGCGACATCTGGTGGGCCGGGCGGCCGGCGAAACCGATCGTGAACGTGTCGTCCTTGATGGCCTGGATGCGTCCGATGCCCCACGTGCGGTGGTGCACGTAGTTGCCCGTGTCGAAGCTGATGTGCTTCTCGAAGTCGGCGATGGCCTCGTGCACGCCTCGCCAGCTCTGGCTGAGATTGGAGATCCGCAGGTACTCCTCGAGCTGGCTGTGGTCCTTGTACTTCTCACGGTAGCATTCGACGATGTCCTTGCGCGCGGCCGTGTTCTTCGACTCGTAGGCGAGCACCCGCTTCAGGATCTCGATCGACGTGTCCCAGTCGCTGCGCGCCCGGCACGAGGGCAGCAGCGTGGCGAGCAGGGCGGCTGCCCGATCGCCGTTGATGTTCTTCGCGATCCGCCGCTCGACGTGGAAAAAGAACTCGATGTCGTCGCTCGAGAGGTCCACGAGCCGGTCCCACAGCTCCTTCACGCTGTTGAACTGGCGCTTGTTGACGAAGCGGTGGATGGCGCGCTTGTAGTAGTCGACCGCGCCGACCGCGTCGCCCGCCTCCTCGCGCTTCTCCCCGAGGGCCCGGGCGATGTCCGCCTCCTCGTAGTCGACGCGCACCAGCCGGTCCCAGATCTCCAGCTTGAGCTCGTTTTCGCTGCGGTTCTCGTAGCACTCGCCGAGCGTGCGGAGGGCGAATTTGTTCTCGCCGTATTCCAGGATCCGGCTCGACAGGAACTCCACCACGTTCCACTTGTGGTTGTCCATGAAGATGCTGATCAGCATGACGAGATTCGAATCGTCCACGAGCTCGCGCGAGAGCGCCAGAATGCCCGAGAGGTACAGCGCGATGATCGAGTTGCTGGTGTGCTTGAGGTGCTCGTTGGCGGCCTCCCGCACCTGCTCGGCGAGCCCCTCCGCCCGCGCCTGCTCGATGAGCACGTCCAGGTCCTTGAAATTCTGGATCGAGTAGCTGTTGAGGGTCGCGCGCGTCCACTTCTCCTCGTTGAAGAGGCCGGTGACGGTTTTGACCAGATCGGTTGTCATGCTCGTTCGCTCCTACGTCGTGTAGTCCCGGTGGACCCGCGGGTCCAGCTCCCGGATGCGGGCGAGGACCTCCTCGACCCGCTCCCGCTGCTCGCCCACCGTGCGGTAGTGGTCGATCAGCCAGAAGTAGCGGTTGATGAGCCGGGGGACGAGCACCCGCGCGCTCGCCTCGCGGCGGACCTCCCTCTCGAGCTGGAAGATGGCCTGCTTCAGCCGGCCGAGTTCCAGCGGCTTCAGCTCCCGCCGCACGCTGAAGACCCCGTAGATGGCCCCGTACACGGGCACCCACTCGGCCAACTCGGGCTCAGCGTACCCCATCGCACGCAGTCGCGTCGCGAGCCGGCCAATGAGCGGCGACTCCAGCAGGCCGAGGTCCACGGCCTGCGGGTCGATGAAGAACGCCTCGCGGAAGAAGACCTTCGCCTCCCGCTCCTCGCCCGCGAGCGAATAGGCATCGGCCAGCTCGGCGAGGATCGCGGCGTCCTCGCGCCGCTCCCGGTTGGCCCGCTCGAGGAACTCGATCGCCAGGTCGTAGGTGCCCACGCCTTTCGCGCAGCGCCCGATGCGCGACAGCAGCTCGGGGTCCTCGCCCGCGCCAGCCTCGAGCACCTTCCGGTAGAGGGCGAGGGCGGTCGAAAAGGCTCGCTGCTTCAGGCTGAACAGGCATCGCTCGGGCACGTCCCCGAGCCTCTCCGCGAACGAGACGAACAGCTTCCACTGGGCGAGGATCGCTTCGCCCTGCTCCCACGGGTCCTTCAGAGCGTCAAGACGCGCCTGCCGCTCGCGCCAGAACGCCACGCACTTCAGGGCCGATGCGGTGCCCGGCCGACCGACGTCGAGCGCGAGTGCCCGCTCGAGCTTCCCGAACGCCTCCGCGTACAGCCCCTCGCGCAGGTCCTGGCTGGCGGC
>JAPLSM010000385.1 GCA_026398635.1 Spirochaetota bacterium
ATGGCGTCTCGTTCGTGGCGGTCATCGCGGCGCTCCTCGCCATGCGCCTCGGGCCGGCACCGGCTGCTGCACCGCGGCGTGCGGTCCGGGTCCAGGTCGTCGAGGGCCTGCGCGCGATCGCCGCCGAGCGCCGGATTCTCGCCCTCATCGTGCTCGTGGCCCTGTCGAGTCTCTTCGGCTTCTCCTTCGTGACGCTCCTGCCCGCCTGGGCCGTGAACGTTCTCGGGGGCGATGCGAGCACCAACGGCCTGCTGCAGTCCGCCCGGGGGGCGGGCGCCCTGCTCGCGGCGCTGGGCATCGCCTCGCTGGGCAGGTTCCGGGGCAGGGGCAGGCTGCTCACCGCGGGCTCGCTCGCCTTCCCAGTCGTGCTGGTCGGGCTTTCCTTCACGCGCAGCCTGCCGCTCTCGCTCGCCGGCCTCTTCCTGGCCGGGGCCGCGTTCATCACGATGTTCAACCTCGCCAACGTCCTCGTGCAGACACTCGTGCCCGACGCTGTGCGGGGCCGGGTGATGGCGGTGTACAACCTCGCGTTCCTGGGCATGGCGCCCCTCGGTTCGCTCTTCGTCGGAGCTGCGGCCGAGCGCTTCGGCGAGCCGTCTACGCTGCTCGTGTTCGCCCTCGCATCCCTCGCCTGCACGGGAGGGATCGCCCTTGCGGTGCCGTCCCTGAGGAGGCTTGCCTGATGTTCGCCTTCGTGGTCGCGAAGGTGCAGGCGTGGATCGTCTCGACCCGCGAAACCTACGGGGTCGACCCGGTGGTGTTCCTCGTGATCTCCACGATCAACGCCCCGTTCTTCTACTACGCGGCCTTCCGGCTGGTGAAGGCTGCTGCGAAGCGCGACACGACCCGGCTGCCGCTGTGGGCCACCCTGTTCCTGGTTGCGGTCGTCGTGCCGTATGGGTACGTGCTGTTCTGGGGCCGCAACCTGCCGTGGTACATCTACGCGGCCATGGGGCTGCTCGTAGCTCAGGGCGTGTGGACGCTGGTGAAGAAGCTCAGGCGACCGAAACGATCGCCCCAGGGGCCGCGACGCGACCCGCCGGCGGGCGCTGGCGGAAGCTCTTAGACCGCGCCTATCGCCATCCCTAGGGCGGCAGCCCTAGCGCGCCTCTGGCGCGCGAAGGCGAGAGCCCATGGCTACGGCGCGGTTCAGACATCCCTGTCTAGATTTCTCTCCACCGCCGGCAGGCGGCCTGGTGACCCTCACCCACCGTCTCGAGCTCGGGCTCGGCGAGCTCCGAGCACTCCCGGGTGGCGAAGACGCACCGGGGGTGGAACCGGCAGCCGGCCGGGATGTCGGCGGCCGACGGGATCTCGCCCTTGATGGGCAGCTCCTTGATGATGTCCACCTGCCCCGACACCGGCTCGCACACCGCGCTGATCAGGGCCTGGGTATAGGGGTGGACGGGGTGGTCCACCACGTCGTCGGGCGACCCGATCTCGACGATCCGGCCAAGGTACATCACCGCGATCCGGTCCGTGAAGTACCGGGCCGTGGACAGGTCGTGGGTGATGTAGAGATAGGTCAGGCCGAACTGGCGCTGCAGCTCCTTCATCATGGCGAGGATCTCGGCCCGGGTGGACAGATCGATCATCGAGACCGGCTCGTCGGCCACGAGGAGGTCCGGCGAGAGGATCAGGGTTCGTGCCGTGGCCGCGCGCTGGCGCTGGCCGCCCGACAGCATGTGCGGGAACCTTCCCATGAAGTCCGAGACGGGTGTCAGCTTGACCGCCGCCAGGGCCTGGGTCACCAGGTCCTCGCGCTCCTGTCGGCTCTCGCCGATCCGATGCACCAGCAGCGGCTCCTCGAGCACGTCCCGGATCTTGAACCTCGGGTTCATGGAGGCGTACGGGTCCTGGAAGATCATCTGGACCTTGCGCCGGTAGGCGATCACCGCCTCCTTGCCGAGGCGCGTGGCGTCGGTGCCCTAGAACTCCATCTCGCCCGAGGTGGGGTCGAGCAGCTTCATCACGAGCTTGCCCGTGGTGGTCTTGCCGCAGCCCGACTCGCCGATGAGGCCGAAGATCTCGCCCCTGCGCACGCTGAAGCTGACACCGTCCACGGCGCGCACCCAGCGGCGCTCGCCCTGCAGGGCCTGGCGCAGCCGGCGGCGCACGGGGAACCACTTCTTGAGGTCCTTCGCCTGGAGGATGATCTCGTTGGTTGCGCTCGGCTCAGGCATTGCGGCATCTCCAGCAGGCGACGAGGTGACCGGGCTCGATCTCGATCAGGGGCGGCTCCTCGCCGCACGCGTCCATGGCCACCGAGCATCGGGGCTGGAACCGGCATCCCTTCGGCGGGTCCAGCAGGTCGGGCGGGGCGCCGGGGATGAAGGCCAGCTCGTCGACCTTCGCGTGGAGGCGCGGCGTGGCCGCGAGCAGGCGCTGCGTGTAGGGGTGGCAGGGCGGCCGGTCGTACACCATCCGGTTGGGCGCGATCTCCGCCACCTTGCCCGCGTACATCACCATGATTCGGTCCGCCACCTCGGCCTCGGTGGCGAGGTCGTGGGTGATGAAGATCATCGAAAGCCCGAGCCGGCGCTTCAGGTCCTTGACGACGTTGAGGATCTGGGCCTGCACGATGACGTCGAGGGCGGTCGTCGGTTCGTCGAGGATGACGACCTTCGGCTCGAGGAACAGGGCCATGGCGATGACCACGCGCTGCTTCATGCCCCCGGACAGCTCGTGGGGGTAGCGCCGGACGATGTCCGGCGGCAGGCCCACCAGGCCGAGGTACCGAACGATCGTCTCCTCCGCCCGGGTCCGATCCATCTCCTTGTGCTGCTGCAGGGTCTCCATCATCTGCTTGCCCACGGTGAAGACGGGCGTGAGGCAGTTCATGGCGCCCTGGAAGACCATGGAGATGGTCTGCCACCTCACCGAGCGGCGCAGCTGGTTTTCGGACAGCGGCACGATGTCCGTGCCGTCGATCACGATGCTGCCCCCGACGATGCGTCCCGGGGGGGTCGGCATCCGCAGCATGCCGAGCCCGATGGTGGTCTTCCCGCAGCCGGACTCCCCGACGACCCCGAGGGTCTCCCCTGGGGCAAGCGAGAAGCTGATCCCGTCGACGGCGCGCACGGGGCCCTTGCTCGTGAAGTAGTGAAGCTTGAGGTCCCGGACCTCCACGACGTTGCCCATGTCAGCGCGTCCTCAGCTTCGGGTGCAGGATCTTGTCCATGGCGAATCC
>JAPLSM010000199.1 GCA_026398635.1 Spirochaetota bacterium
CGGTCGCCGAACAGCCACGTGAACTGGTGGGTGGCCTCGGAGCTGCGCGAGAAGAAGTCCCAGGCATTATTCGGGTCCTGCATGTTCGTGTGCGGGTCGCGCTTCTGGGAATGGATGAAGTCGGGGAACTTCAGCGGGTCGCGGATGAAGAAGATCGGCGTGTCATTACCCACAAGGTCGTAGTTGCCGTCCTCGGTGTAGAACTTTATCGCGAACCCCCGGGGGTCCCGCACGGTGTCGGCCGAGCCGCGTTCGCCGGCCACGGTGGAGAACCGGAGGAACACCTCGGTCTTCTTCCCGACCTTGGACAGGTACTTCGCCTTCGTCCATTTCGTCACGTCCTTCGTGACCTCGAAGTGCCCGAAGGCTCCCGAGCCCTTGGCGTGGACCACTCGCTCGGGGATCCGCTCCCGGTCGAACCGGGCCAGCTTCTCGATCAGATGCTGGTCCTGCAGCAGGACGGGGCCGGCCTCGCCGGCGGTCTGAGAGTTCTGGTTGTCCGCCACGGGCGCCCCGCTCTCGGTGGTGAGTACCTTCTTCTCGCTCATGTCGTCCTCCTGTCGCATGGTCGGGATCCGCGCTTCCGGCGGTCCCTGCTAAAAGGATGGGAAGGGTGTCGTGTCGGGTCCCCGCTCACCCGGTCATCCCTTCCGTGCACAGTTCGCGCACGTGCCGTAGAGCCTGATCTCGTGCCGAACCGCGCGCACCCCCGCGGCCTCGCCGAGCCGGCGGGTGAGCGATTCGTCGACCGGGACCTCGAGGTCCGTGACCGACCCGCACCGCTCGCAGACGAAGTGGTGGTGGGTGAGGATGTTCGCCTCGTAGCGGTCGAAGGTGCTTCCGAACCCGATCCGCTTGACGATCCCGTGCTCGACGAGCTGCCCTAGGTTCCGGTAGACCGTCCCCATGCTGACGTGTGGGAACTCCCGGTGGAGCCTCCCGTACACCCACTCCGCGGTCGGGTGGCTCTTCGTGCCCCGCAGGATCTCGAGAATCCGGTCCCGCTGCCTGCTCCTGCGCATCTTCGTCGGCGCATCGTATCGGGTCGTCTTCGTTTTACTCATAATAGGAATCATTCTTATTATACGGCTGCACGCCGCGGCTGGTCAAGCGTCTCCCGCACCTTGTGTCTCCCGCACCTTGACGCCGGGGCGATTGTGCGGCGACGATCCATTCCATGAAATACCCCCGGGTTCCCGACTGCCGGTCGCTGTCGGAATCGCTCGCGCTGCACGCCGCGCTCAAGGCCGAGTATGGCGCACGGGGCATCCAGCTCATCCTCGCCGACGCGGAGCGGGCGCTGCGGGCCGCGCTCTCTCGCGTGGAGGCGCTGCCCGTCGACCCCGCGCTGCGCGCCCGCGAGCCCGACAGCCTGCCGGCAATCCGCCGGCTTCGGCCGCGCGGACCCCGGGCGCTCTGGAAGGCCTTCGACGCGGACCGCTACCTAAATAAACTCGGGGGCGCCCTGCTCGCGCGGATGGCCGGCTGCACCCTGGGGGCCATCGTCGAGGGTTGGACCGTGGACAGGATGAAGGAGTGGGCGAAGACCATCGGCGACCCGTTTCCGCCTGTCGACTACTGGAGCCAAGCCTGGGCGCCGCACGAGAAGCGCTACCAGGTGAGCGAGTGCCGCTCGTACACGAGAACCGGCATGGACGGCGTTCCGGTGGACGACGACGTCGCCTACACCCTGCTCGGGCTGCTGATCGTCGAGGAGCACGGGCTGGACTTCACCACGGACGATGTGGGCAGGTCGTGGCTGAAGTACCTGCCGTACGCCTGCACGGCCGAGGATGTCGCGCTGAAGAACCTCAAGCGCGGCATGCCGGCCCGGAAGGCCGCGGAACGCGAGAACCCCTTCGTGCAGTGGATCGGCGCGGACATCCGATCCGACCCTTGGGCGTACCTCGCCCCGGGACTGCCCGAGCGGGCCGCCGAAATGGCGCACCGGGACGCGTACCTCAGCCACCGGCGCAATGGCATCTACGGCGAGATGTTCTTCGCGGCAGCCCAGGCTGCCGCCTTTGCGGTGGATGATCCGCTGGAGGCCCTGCGGATCGGGCTGACGGAAATCCCCCGCGAGTGTGCCCTGGCCCGGGACGCGCGGTGGGCGCTTGTGGCGGGCCGAAGCGTGCGGGGGTACGCGGATGCCCGTGCCGCGGTGGACGAGCGCTTCGGGGGCATGCACGCCGTGCACACGAACAACAACGCGTGCCTCACGATCTTCGGCCTGATGATCGGGGGCACGGACGTCACCCGGGTCATCTCCGAGGTGGTGGCCATGGGGCTAGACAACGACTGCACCGCGGCGACGGCGGGGAGCATCGTCGGCGCCATCGTAGGGCGGAAGGGTGTGCCCACGCACTGGCACCAGCGATTCCGCGACACGGTGCACTCGTACCTGATCGGCCGGCCGACGTTCCGGATCAGCGGTCTGCTGGACCGGTTCTCCCGCCAGGCACGGAAGCAGTTTCCGGGTCCAGCTCCTTCGCGGGCGCGGGCTTCTTCCGAGTCGGCTTCCGCATGCCTGCCCCTTAGGCGGAGAGGGTAGTATCGGCAGCAGGGAATCAACCCCCTCCCGCCGCTTCCCGTTTTCCGCTATGCTGCCGGAATGGATTGCGCCAACCAGAAGCGGAACGCGTCCCGATGCAATTGCAGCTATCCGGGATGTTCGCGGCACGCTCACTGCTGCGAGTGTCTCGCCTACCACCGCGGCATGGACGAGCTTCCGGCGTGCTACTTCACGTCGGAACAGGAACGCACGTACGATCGGAGCATCAGCTACTTCGTGAGCGTCAACCGCCGTTAGGCGCGCCATGACGCAATCACCACGGTTCCGGTACGAGGGCCTCACCCGGTGGTGGAAGGGCAACCTGCACGTGCACAGCACCCGGTCCGACGGAGGAAAGACGCCCGCGGAGCTGGCCGTGCTCTACGCCGGAGAGGGCTACGACTTCATCGTGCTCGCGGACCATTGGGTGGCCGGCGCTCCCGACGATCTGCCCCGCCCCTCGCCGCTTGCGGTGCTCGACGGCGTCGAGCTGGATGGCGACGACTCCACCGGCGCGAACTTCCACGTCGTGTGCATCGGCTGCCGGGGCCCCTTCGACCGGGCGATGGGCCTGGAGGCCGCCATGACCGAGGCGCGCCGGCAGGGCGCCGTGCTCGTGCTCGCGCATCCCCTCTGGACGGGCAATTCGGCCGAGGATGCGCTGCGCCACGGGTTCGACGGCGTCGAGGCGTGGAACAATGTGGCTGTGTGGCTCAATGGGAAGGGTTCGGGCGCGTTTCACTGGGACCGGATGCTCGACCGTTCGCCCTCCGCCATCGGACCAGCGGTCGACGACGCGCACATCACGATCGAGCACCCGCTCTGGAACGGCGGGTGGATCCACGTGGACGCGTCGGTGCCGACGCCCGCGGTCCTGCTCGCGGCCATCCGGGCGGGCAGGTTCGTCTCCAGCCGTGGACCGGTCATCCGCTTCCTTGCGGCCCGGGGCCGGGAGGTGACGGTGAGCTGCTCGCCGGTGCGCTTCATCAGGCTCGTCGGTCCCTCGCACCACGGCCGGCGCCTCGCAGCGCTGGACGGTCCATCGCTCACGGAGGGCGTGTTCACGGTGCCCGACGACTGGGCCCACGCGCGCATCGAGATCGAGGACGAGAGCGGCCGCAGGGCGTGGACCAACGCGCTGTTCGCATGAATCCGCCCGCGGCGCAAGCGCGCCCGGCCGCGAATCAGGCCCGGCGATGCGTTCCGAAGCACTCTGTCGCGGCGATGACCTGCCCCTGGATCGCCTTCAGGCATGCATTCCTGGTGAGCCCGGGTTCCAGGGCGGGCCGGCTGCGCAACGCGTAGAGTCGGAAGAAGTAGCGATGAGCCTTGCCCGGCGGCGGGCAGGGCCCGCCGTACCCCACCCGGCCGAAGTCGTTCGTGCCCTGCAGCGAGACGTCGGTCCCTTCGCAGGTGTGCTTCTGGGGAATCTCCGATCCCGGAGTGAAAGCGGAGCTGCGGATCGCGAAGGCCATCAGATCTCCGAGATGAGCTTGTCGAACCGGTCCACTGGGATGGCCTGCGCGCTCGTGAAGGAGATCCCGGTCAGGCGGGCGAGACCGATGGATGCCTTGGTGAGCTCCTCCGCGCCGGGGAGGTCCACGATGAGCACGAGATCCTTCTCTCCCAGCAGGCCGTAGGCGGACGTCAGTTTGCCACCGACCTTCTTGATGAGCGCCTCGGCTTTCCGGGTGCGCGCGGCACTGATCCCCCTCAGCGAATCCTTGCCGTAGGTTCCGAACATGAAGTACGTCGCCATGTTTTCCTCCTCGTGAACTTCCCGCAACGACTCAATGAGAAACCCTCTGCGGCTTCAATGCAAGCCACAGGCATTCGCCGATGCCTTCGCCGTGAAGGTCGGCGCGCAAGCACCTCGCGAGCCATCGAGCTGCGGAAGGATCGTGTTCCATTGACCAGACCAGCGCAGCCGACCGGTTCGAGGTTTCCGAAATCAGCCAGTGGAAAGACGGGGAGGAACCGGCGGGCGCCGGGATATGGCTGCGCGCTGCTATTTCCTTATGAAGAAGTACCAGAGGGCGACGAGCGCGATCCCGCTCTCACCCTCCACGGTTTTCTGTATGTCCTGGAGGGCGGCGATCTTCTTGCCCATGTCGTCCTTGACGATCTTGCCGTCGAACTCCGCGACTTTCTTCCCGTGAGCGTCCCTGATGTTCTTCCGGTCGATTTCGCCGAATCGCGCGCCGTTCCATGCCCGGATGTTGTTCCGGTCGATTTCGCCCACCTTCTGGCTCGAGCCCTTCCGCAGCCATCGTCCGTCGAACGTGAAGTCCGCCATGACGTTCTCCTTCCACCCTGAAGGGTATCACGTTCCCCCTACCGTGCCATGCACCGCATGGACTCCCCCGGGGGCGCCACCCCGGGGCGGCGGCGCCGCAGCGAACAGCGCGGTCAGCTCCGTCTGTCGGTGACGATCAGGATCGCGCTGATTCGGCGCTGCCGCCGTTCGCGAGCTCGATCATTCGAGCCGTACTCCGTATCGCGGCGAGAGGATCGCCGGTCGGGATCAGCTCCATTCCCACGCATCCGTCGTAGCCGGCCGATCGGGCCGCGGTCAGCACGTTCAGAAAGTTGATCTCGCCCGTTCCCGGTTCATGGCGTCCCGGAACGTCGGCAATGTGGAGGTGGGCCAGGAGATCCGCATTCGCCGTGATGCTGTTGATGAGGTTGCCCTCGCTGATCTGCATGTGGTAGACGTCGAAGAGCAGTTTGACTGCCGTGCTGTCGACTTCCCGGAGTACTTCGGCGCCATCACCGCTGCAGGAGAGGCAGTAGCCCCGGTGGTCCACGAGAGTGTTCAGCGGCTCCAGCATGAGCACCACACCGGATGCTTCGGCCAACGGAGCGGCTTTTTTCAGTGCCGCGGCGATGTTCCTGCGCTGTGTTCTCAAGACGCTGTCTTGTGCCGGATCCGGGAACCGCCGAGGACCCGAGCCCATGGGCACGGGCTGTACGTGGACCACCAGGCGCCTGCAACCGATCTGCCGTGCCACGGTCAGCGATTCCGATATGGATTCCAGGAACTGCGCAACGGCATCTCCGTCCAGGAGACGTATGGCGGGATCGAGACTCATCGCGGCGATTTGGAGATGGTGATGCCGCGCCCGTTCGGCAAGCGCGTCGATGTCCCTTCCTCTCCAGCCCCAGAACTCGATGGCTGATATTCCGGCGGCGGCAACGGCATCAATGGCTTTGATCGTATCCCAACCGTTGAAAACCAGGTCGATGCAGACACAGGGAATCAACCGGGACCGTCGTGCTTCGTTGCTCGACATCTCTCGCCTCCTCTTGCCACCATGACCCTGGTCTTCACGAGCGGAGTGCCTGCCGGTGCGATCTGCACGACGGCGACGGTGCACCAGCCACTCGATGAAAACGCATCGATGCCGCCAGGCTTTTCGTCCGCTTCCTTCGGGATCATAGCCGACCATCCGCCACGGATCAATGCGGTTTTCTGCAGTTGCAGCATGGCGAATCGATTCACGGTGTGAGCACGAGCGACTCGCTGTACGGTACCGTATGCAAAGAAGGTTGGAGGAGCTGAAGGGCGAACGAACATGCGCTTGACATTCATTGTCGTGGCGATGACCTTCATCCCGGAGCCGGAGGGGTGGCAGACATGATGCTCCTGGATGCGCTCTCGAAAATCGGCATCCCGCAGGCCGCGGAGGTTCTCGCGCCGCATTGGGAGGAGTCCGTGGCTGCCCTGGGGGGTGGGATACCGTGGTTCCTCGCCCCCGCCGAGGTGAGCGCGGCCCGCGTCTGGAGCGGTTTCGCCGCAGATGCCGAGGCCGAGCTGCAGGCCGAAGCGCGCCGGATCGCCGCGGATCCGGCACTCGCGCTCGTGGCGTGGCACTGCCACCGGCTCCTCTACGAACACACCGACTACGAAAATTTCGATTCCTGGCCAGCGGAGCTCGGCGGCACCTTCTATCTTCTCGTGGCCATGGGCATGGTGCGTCGCACGCGCGAGGCGCACACGGCCATGGGTGTTCCGGAGGAGGTGACTCGCGCGACGTGCAGCCAGCTCGCGTGTTACAGCCAGAACTACACCCGCATGACCGGCGGTGGCGTCGGGATCGCCATGCCGCAGATCTTCTGGACACGCCACTACCCCGCGTGCAGGCTGTTCCGCCTGGGGCGCATGGAGTACATGATCCGGCCCTTCCGCGGCGGCGTGCTCGCGTTCCGGCACCGCGGCTCCGGGGAGGTGGTGGCGCTGTCGGAGCACGGAACGCGCTACACGGCCGAGGGGCAGGTGGCGTGGGAGCCCGACGGGGGATGGGTCGCCGCGCTCGAGAGGACGCCGGAAGAAGTCTCGGGCTCGATCGTTTCTCCCCTGGGCATGGCCGAGGAGCGGAAGGTCACCCTCTCCCTGCGGGAGTGGGGGTGCGTGCTCGCGCCCGGGGACGCCACCCTGAGCATGCACATCCCCGTGGGCGGGCACATGACCCTGGAGGCCTGCGGCGACTCCATGCGCCGCGCCGCGACATTCTTCGCTCGCTTCTTTCCGAACCAGCTCTGCCGTGCCATCACGTGCACCTCCTGGATCTTCAATACCCAGTTCGAACGCATTCGGCTGTCCTCGGACAACCTTGTGCGGTTCCAGCGGGAACTCTACCTGTTCCCGACTCCTTCCGACGGGCAGGACGGCCTGTGGTTCATCTTCCTCCGCAACGAGGTAGATCCCAAGACCGCGCCCCGTGACACGAGCCTGAGGCGAGCGGTGGCGGACTTCCTGGCCACGGGCGAGCGCTGGCGCGGCGGGAGCATGTTCTTCCTTGTCGACGACCTGCCCCGGTTCGGGACCCAATGCTACCGCTCGCGCTGGCCGCCGGCCGGCACGGCGCCGTGGTGAGCATGGTCCAGTCCGCGCGCCCGGCTCACGGACCCGCGACCCAGTCCAGTCCGAATCGCGAGAAGACAATGCCCTCGTATGGGCTTTCCCTTCCCGCCTCGTACAGGATCGCCATATCGCCATCGGGCAGCGCGGCCAGGCAGGAGTAGGCGCTCGGTCCGGCGTGGAGCGTGCGGCGGCAGGGCCACGTCCGTCCCCCGTCAAGGCTCGTCCGAACGGTCATGTTTTCGCGTCTCTCGCCGTGGGCCGGGTTCGAGAACACGAGGGTGTCGTGTTCCTGCCGGCTCGCGCGCCGGATGCTGGCCTGGCAGATCGGCTCCACCAGCACCGGATCGCTCTTGAGGGGCCCCCACGTCTCCCCCGCGTCCATGGAGGTACTCACCTTCCGTGCACGCCGGGTGGGGTCGTAGTTCCGCATGTTGAGGAGAAGCTCGCCCCCGGGGAGCTCCACGACCTCGCACTCGTTCACCTGGTCCTGGGGCGTCCGTCCGCCGCGCCGCCAGTGTGCGCCGTGATCGTCGGAGATGACGACGTGGGAATAACAGCGGCGCGTGTCGGCCTCGATATGGTCGCACGGGATCACGAGCCTGCCGGCATGGGCTCCGTGCCGGAGCTGAATGCCCGCGCCCGGCCCCGTGGCATACCACGTCCAGTTCGGGAGCTTCACGTCCCCTGTAATTTCCGCGGGTGCGGACCAGCTCACACCGTCGTCGTCGCTTCGCGTCACGAAGGCGCGCCGAGTGTCGCGGCTCGCGCTGTCGATGATTGCCTTCTCGTCGTCGCTGCCCAGGTTCCGGGTCATGAGAAGCCAGACGACACCGGCCTGCCGATCGACGACGGCGCATGGGTTGCCGCACGTGTTTCCCGGATCGTCCCAGACCACGCGCTGCTCCCCCCAGGAGCACCCGCCGTCCGTTGACCTCCGCGCGAGCAGGGCAACATCGCCACTGTCTCCCCCAGAGGTTCTGCGTCCCTCGCAGAACGCGAGCAGGCTCCCGGGCGTGGTGACGACCAGGGACGGGATGCGGTAGGTGTGGAAGCCGTTCTCGCCGCGCGTCCAGAGCGATATCCGGAAAGGCCGTGCGCGGTCTTCGTGCCTCATGGTGCCATCCGCTGCTGCAGCGGCCTCGACCAACAATCACTGCGAAGGCTAGAGGTTGGTCTCGAGGAATTCGTACGACATCCTGACCGACTCGAAGATGTCGCGCCCCGAGGGCACGGGCTTGTCCTGCTCCACGATGTACCACTCGACCCCGGTTTCACGGCAGGCAGCGAGGATGCGCCGCCAGTCCAGATTGCCGTGGCCGACTTCCGCGAAGTGCGGCACGTTGGCAGTCACCGCGTAGTCCTTGCAGTGAATGGCCGGCATGCGGCCCTTGACCCGATGGACCCAGTCGACCGGATCGCCTCCGCCGTGCTGCACCCAGTACGTGTCGATTTCGGCGGCCACGAAGCGCGGGTCGGTCTTTTCGAGCAGCAGCTCGAGGGCAAGCCTGCCGTCGAAACGCTCGAACTCGAAGGAATGGTTGTGGTAGCCGAATCGGATGCCCGCGTCGGCGAAGCGCCGGCCCCAGTCCTCGAGCTCCCTGATGAGGTCAGGCAGCTTGCCGGCCGTCATGTTCTCCGCGCCGGGGCTGCCCAGGGCGGTGAAGGTGCAATCGAGAGTCTTCAGCTTTTCGACGATGCCGGCGAAGTTGGATCTCAGCTCGGCCGGCTTTTCGTGGCAGGCGCAGCACACCAGCCCGTGCATGTCGAGCAGGCGCTTGATGGTCCGCGGCGGGATCGGGCCGACCCCGGAAACCTGGACGGCCGGGTAGCCGGCCGCCTTGATCCTGGCCAGCGACCCGTCGAGGCCGGCCTCGTCGGCGCAGAAGTCGCGAACGCTGTACAGGCAGAGCCCAATTTTCTTCGTTTTCATCCCGGCGTTCTCCTTTACCGACCGTACGATTTCGCCATGTCTTCGCTGCCCCCCGGCGTGGCAGTTTTTTTGGTGAAGCCCGAGGCGGCGATCAGATCTTGTAGCTCTTTCGCGAAGGCAGCCTCGTCCATTGGCAGCTCGACCGGCCGGTGCCCGTTGAGGGACGAATGCATGACGGCGTTCGCCATCAGCACCGAATGGAGCCCCTCGGCGGCCGGTGCGATGAGCTCGCTGCCGTCGAGCACGGCCGCTGCGAAATTCTCGATGATCAGGCGGTGGCCGCCCTCGCCGTGGTGCTGGAAGGGTACCTTGATCTGCCAGCATTCGACCTTGTCGAACGAGGTCGTGGAGACCCTGAGGAACTCCAGCATGGACGAGCGGTTGCGGTGGAACACGAGCTCGCCGTTTTCGAACACGAGCTTGCCGTTTTCCCCGACAATTTCCAGGCGGTTCGTCCCGGGACTCTCCGCGGTGGTGGTGATGAAGTGGCCGACCGCGCCGGACTGATACTCGAAATAGGCGGTCACCTCGTCCTCGACTTCGATGTTGTGGTATTTCCCGAGGGAGGCGAAACCCGTGACGCGATCGGGTATGCCCACCAGCCACTGGAACAGGTCCAGGTTGTGCGGGCACTGGTTGAGCAGCACCCCGCCGCCTTCGCCCTTCCAGGTCGCACGCCAGCCGCCGGAATCGAAATACGATTGGCTGCGGAACCAGTCGGTGATGATCCATGTGGTGCGCACCAGGCGACCGAGCTCGCCTTCCTCGATGAGGGCCTTGATCTTCCTCCAATGACCGTAGGTGCGCTGGTTGAACATGGCTGCGAAGACCAGGCCCGGTTTTTTCTTTTTCGCTTCTTCGTGGGCCGCGATGGTACGGCGCACGTCCAGGCCGTGCACGCCGACCGGTTTTTCCACCAGCACGTGCATCCCGCGCCGGAAGGCCTCGATCGCCATGCCGGTGTGGTCGTAGTGCGGCGTCGCGATGAGCACGGCGTCAGGTTTTTCCTTGTCGAGCATTTCGCCGTAATCGAGGTAGCGGGGGGCAGCGGTGTGTGCGGCCGCCCGGTCCAGGCGGCCCTGGTCGACGTCGCTGATTCCGGCCAGAACGACCCGCTCGAGCGAAGACACGGTCTGGACGTGCTGGTAACCCATGTTGCCCACGCCGACGATGGCGAGACGCAGCGGTGCTGTTGTTCCCATTGCCTGCCTTTCCATCCGCCGTATCTTACTTGAAAGTGCCGCAGAAGAACATGGATTTCATCGTACTCTTTTTCACGGGTCGGTAATTGGCCGGACACGCGGGCAGCCTACCTGCCTGCCCCGTGCGCCTCAACCTCGCGCGCCACCTCTTCCTTTGCGATGCGCACCCACTCACTCAGCCGGCGGGGCTCCCGGGCGCAGGTGTGCACGTCCTTCATGACGATCTGCGTTATGCACCCGCGGGTCTTTTCCAGGAAGCGCCTGACCTCGCTGCGAACAGCGTCGGGGTTCCAGACGGAGGCGGCCATGACCGCCGGATTGGGCTTCCAGGAGAAGACGTACCGGTCGCCCAGGCTCTCCGCGCTCTTCGCGATGTCCGCCCAGGGGCTGATGGAGACCACGCGCAGGTTTGCGATCTTCTTCAGCAGATCGAGCCGGTCGTGGAGAGGCTCGCAGCAGCCGTAGCTCGTCAGGCCGAAGCACTCGAGGAAGCGGCGCTCGTAGCGGAGGGAGAACTCCTCGTGCATCTGTGGGGACACCCGGCAGAAGATCTGAGCCCTGGCGTACCCCCACAGGTCCCTGGGCCGGACGTGCACGCCGTCGAAGTCCTTCTGCGGAAGCTCGCGCGTCCAGCCGAAACCTCCGGAGCCATTGTACGTGTTCCGGTTGTTCAGCGTGAGTGCACCCTGCGCCTGCAGCTGGTGCAGCTCCGCCATCTTGGCATCGAGCAGCCGGGACACGACGTCGTGGATCCACTGAGGCCTCTCCACGAGATCTATAAAGAGCTGCTCGATGCCCCGCCACCTCGCCAGGGTGTCCATGGGCCCCCAGCCTCGGAAACTTCCATCGAGCTGGGTTTCCACCGACAATGTGCCGTTCAGGAGGTCCTGCAGCCGGGCGGCGTTCCGTCGCGTTGCCTCCCAGTCCACACGGATCTCCGGCGCCGCGATCCGCCGGACGTCCGACTCGTGGATCAGCACAGGATCGATCCGGTAGGCGCCCTTGTACTGCGATGGCTCGGTGCGGGCTTCGTCGAACCCGTAGCCGGTACTATGGACGACCGTGGGGTTGCCAACGACCGGCTCGACGACGCTGTCGTCACGAAGGTGCTCGGCGTAGTAGAGCCGGACGCGCAGATCCTGTTCCAGGGACCGGGTGAAGGGGTCATCCGTCTCCCATTCCCAGTCCGCCATCACCTCCTCCCACGATCCTTCGGGGAAGATCAGCACCATGGGGCGGACGTGCTCCAGGGCGTTCTTGCGCGTCCACAGGTCGATCTTCTCCTGCTGGTCCGGTCGGGAGGCGACCTCTTGCACCTTTCTGG
>JAPLSM010000168.1 GCA_026398635.1 Spirochaetota bacterium
AGCGACGTGGCGAGAGGGTCGGCACAAGGCGGCAGCCTCCGCACGGAGTACGTACTTGGGCGAGAGCCCCGCGCCGAGCTTCAAGCGCCGGGCCGGCCGGCCCTGTTACCGGAAGCATGAAGCTCCTCGGTGTCTGCGCGCTGGCGCTCTGCTGCTGGGCCTGCCCGGCGGCGGTTCCCGCAGCGGCGGAGGTGGTCACCCGGCTCGAGTGGCCCGGCATCCTGAGTGTGCGCTGCAGCATTCCGCTCGGCGCAACGCAGCTGCAGCTGCTCTGCGATACCGAACCGGCCGGCCCGATCCGGCTCGCCGCAGGGTTGGACGGTCCCGTCGTGCGTGCCGGACCACTCGCGGCTGCCGGGCTGCTGCGCGAGGCGGCGGGTCCGCTCGGCTTCAGCCCCGGCACCGGCGTCTCGGGCGAGGCGACAGGCCTGCGATTCGACGGATCGTTCGCCGGGCCGGAGGGTTTTTCCGTGCAGCTCACCGTGATCCCGGAAGCCTTCGCGCTGTTCTGGCTGCACCCAGAGGGCGAACCCGGCGTCCTGGGCTGCACGATCGGCACGGGCCGCCGGGGACCGGTCGCGCTCGAAGCGATGGCCTCCGTGTGCGACCCCGGCGCGGATGCCCCAGGCGAGGAATGGATCAGTGATTGCGCGCCGAGTCCGTCCGGACGGGTGCTCCACGGGGCGTCGAGAATCGGCGTGAGCCTGCCCGGCCTGTCGGCGACGGTCTCCGGGGGATTGAGCGCGGCCGAGCGGGCGCCTCCCGGCTGGTACGTGCTGGGCGCGGCTGCCATCGGTCGGGGGGATTCGGGCATCGACCTGCTGGCAGCCGGCGCTTCGAGCAGCTACCTCCTGCTCGGGGGTAAAAGCGGTTCCGGGGGTCTGCGGGCCGGAGTCCGACTCCGGCTCTCGGGACCGCTCGCCCGCATCCGCGCCCGGTACGTGATGTCCGTCGGCCTGCCCGGCTTCGTGCCCGGGCCGTTCCTGGCCGCCGAGGAGGAACTGGCCTTCACCCTCGAGCGACGATGGCCGGCGAGGGGCGGGACGTGGAAGGCCGCGCTCTCCGCTTCGAACCGGCTGGAAACCGGCCAGGGCGGCACAACCGTCGACGATCCGTCCGGCAGCCTGTCGGCCGGCTGGGATTCGGCACGCCTTCAAGCAGGCGCGACGGCCGACTTCGACCGTGACGAGGGCGCCGGGGTTGAGGTCTCGGTCAGCGCGGCGGGTGTCGGGGGAAGGGGCGGAGCGGGCGGGGAGGTGCGGTGCGCGTGGTCGGGGAGGGATCCGGCTACCCTGTCGCTCTCCGGTCATGCTCGATTCGCGCGCGACGCCTGGGAGGTGCTCCTGCGGGCGGGGGTTCGTGACGTGCGGCTCATTTCCGGCGGAATCGGCGACTGCGGCCCCTGGGGCTCCGTCGAGTGGCGCGTTACGGAGCGGGCGGGCAGCGTGCCTGCAGGTCGCGCACGGTGACTTCCTCGCGCAGCCGTCGGTAATCCGCATCGATCACCCGGCCGTTCACGGGGTTGAGGCAGTTGGCGGTGCCCATGGCAGCGGCGCAGACAGCCGCGTCGGCGAGCCGGTCGCGCGAAGCGAACACCGCGGCGACTTTCGTGCCGCCCGCGAGGGCCTCGTGCAGCGACCACGCCGTCCCCGCGGCTGCCGCGTCGCCGCTGCCGACCGAGTTGACCACCGCGACCCTCGGCACCCCGGCGCGCAGCGCGAGACGGCCGTCGCCGGCTTCCACGCCATCGGCGCCGAGGGTGACGATGATCCACCGCACGCCGCGTTCGCGGAGCCCGCGGTACGCCCGGGCGCGCGATTCGGCATCGACGGTGTCGCCACCGGAAAAGAGGGCCAACTCCTCGGCGTTCACCTTCAGCACGTCCGGCTGCTCTGCGAGCGCCTCGACGGCGGCGGGCGAAGCGGAGTCGAGCACCACGGGCACTCCGCGGTCGTGCGCCGCGCGCACCAGCCACCGGTAGCAGTCGGGCGTCTCGCCGCGCGCGGGAGTGCCCATCAGGGCGAGCACGCGTGCGGAAGCGAGCCGGCGCACGACCAGATCGCGGAACGCCGTCCGTTCGCCGGCCGTCACTTCGGGCGCGGGCTCGATCACCTCCGTGCACCGGCCATCCGCGTCCGCGAAGGTCGTGCACACCCGCGTCTCCGCGGCGATGGGCACCGCGTCGCAGGCGATGCCCTCCTGCGCGAGCTGCTCGAGGAAGAGGCGGCCCGTCGCGCCGCCCGCGTAGCAGACCACGAGGGCCGGCGCGCCGATGCCCGCCAGGGCACGGGCCGTGTTCGGACCCTTGCTGCTGCCGAAGGCGATGACCGAGTCGAGCCGGTTGACGGCTCCCGGTTCGAGATGGCGGAGGGTGCAGACCTTCTGCCAGGCGGCGTTCTGGCCGACGACGAGCACCATCGTCAGTCCCGCCAGTCGCCCGCGAGGATGACCTCGCGCTCCAAGCGGAGGCCGAGCCGGTCGAAGACCGCGCGCTCCACGCGTTCGATGAGCGTGCGCACGTCCGCGGCCGTCGCGTCGCCGAGATTCACGATGATGTTGCCGTGGTATGGCGCGACTTGGGCTCCGCCGATCGCGAGGCCCTTCAGCCCGAGCTCGTCGATCAGCCGGCCCGTGGATTTGCCGAACGACCGGTCGTTCTTGAACACGCTGCCCGCGCAGGGGTGGAGGAAATGGCCCTTTGCCTCGCGATCCTGCCGGTGGCGCTGCATCGCCTCGTCGATGATCCGGGGGTCGCCGGAGACGAGCCGGAAAACCGCCCTCAGGATCACTTCCGTCGTGGACTGGAAGGGCGACCGCTTGTAACCCCACTCGCCCGGCTCGACCCTCCGGCGCCTCGGGACGAGACCGGCGTCGAGGCTCTCGACCGTCTCGAGCGCGTCCGCGACCTCCCGCTCGTAGCAGCGGGCGTTCATCCATACCGCGCCGCCGACGGAGCCCGGCAGCGACGCCGCGAACTCCAGGCCCGACAGGCCCCGGTCCCGGGCGAAGCAGGCGACGTCGTCCATCGGCGT
>JAPLSM010000438.1 GCA_026398635.1 Spirochaetota bacterium
GGACGTCGTCGCAGCAGTTCCGCAGGTGGTCGGCTATCTCATGCGCTGCTTCACGACACTCGGGGGTCCCGGCGATGCGGTATCGGTATTTCTGGAGAAGTCGTTCGGTCATCGCCAGGCAGGTTTGTCCCCAGCGCAGGACTCCATCAGGATGGGAGTCAGGTTGTTCGGCCATGATGCCTCAGCGAAGACGATCGTACCGGAATCATCTCTGAAGAGCCATGATGCGGACCGGCGTCTCCCCGCCTTTGCACGCGGTCTGATCCGGCCATCTGCGAGGTACTCTGTAAAGTGCGTACTGATCGGGTCGGTGAAGGAGTTGGGGGGCCGGCCCCCACGGACGGTGCGGAGTTACCGGTCTGCAGCCAGGGCCGTCACCTCGGCAGCCGAGCCGGGCCGGTCGATCACCAGCACGTTGGGCCGCCGGATGGTGGAGAACAGCTCCGCGGCCGCGTAGTAGCGGTTCCTGCCGATCATGCTGATGCCGTCCGCGTAGCGGACGCTGTTCGCGCTCCAGTCGCTGGGGATGGGGTCGTATACCACGAGCCACTTGCGGTCCAGGCTGTAACCCTTCACCAGCACGTAGTGGCCCACGTTGTCCGTGTAGTAGGCGCCGAAGAGGTTGCGCGTGGGGTCGCCGCTCGCCCGGCGCACCGAGCGCGTGTTGTAGAGCAGCACGGCCACCCGGCCCGAGTCGATGATCGCGGCCAAGTCCTCGGGCCCGCGGACGTTCTGCATCCACGCCGTGACGCCCTGCGACTTCAGGACCACGATCATTTCCTCGAAGCCGATGCCGCCATCGCCCTGCCAGCCGACCGCCTCGCGCACCTTGGCCACCGGCACGTAGTCCCCGGTGGCCCAGGCGAGCGCCATGGACACCATGCTCGGCCCGCAGTTGGACTGGGTACCCGTGTTGAACTGCGTCCGGTACCAGTCGAGGTCGGCCCGGTCGGCGTGCCGGGACGGCACCGGGCTCACGAACAGGTAGAGGTGGGAGAGTTCACCCCCGCGGTCCACCGTGAGGTTGAAGAACCCGCCCGCGTTCGCGGAGTAACTGTGCAGGTCGTTCTCGGCGCCCGCGGCCGCGATCGGGGACTCGGCAACCGACGGATACCCGAGCACGTCGATCACCTCCCCGTCCACCTCGAATGGCTCGCCCACGTCGTCGAGCGTGACGAACCGCTGGTCGCCCGACCGCCAGGTGCCCGGATGCGGCACGTCGAGGTAGATGCGGTTGGAGAGGTGGAGGCGTCCGTCGTCGTCCCAGGCCTTCAGGCTGACCGTGTAGGTGCCGGGCTTGTCGTACGTCCAGAACGTGCCCTCGCGGAACGACTTGTGGCCGTCGCCGAGGTCCCACTCGTACTGGGCATAATCGCCTGACTGGCTCGGCTCGAGGGTGAAGTGCGCGGTGACGGTCCGGCCGTCGGTCTGCTTGTCCAGCACGATGCGGATGCGCTGGCCCGGTTCGGCCTGGTTCACCACCGACAGGCGATCGCTCTTCGGAAGAGTCGCAGACTTGATGGTCTCCTCGTTCCTGATCGAGGGGATCAGCAGGCGCTGCCCCGGGTGGATTGCGTTCGGGTTGGGGAGGTTGTTGTAGAGCGCAAGCTTGGAGAAGTCGAGGTGGTAGAGGTAGGCGATCTCCGAGAGGGTCTCGCCCGGGTCGACCACGTGCACGAAATCGGTGTCCCGGCTGTGGGCGAGGGCTCCCGAGCCGACCGGCTCGTCGACGGGCGGGGCCGGTTGCCCCGTCTTCCCGGCCGGCAGCGCAGCGGCCAGCGCGCCCGCCACCGGCGCCACGCGCCCTTCCACCGCGAGCCGCCAGGCGAGGAACCCGCCCCCGGCGGAAAGCGCGATCGCGAGTGCGGCCGCCGGCGCCACCAGCGGGATGCGGTGCAGGAGGCAGAGCAGGCGCGGGAACACGCTCTCGAGCGGGGACCGGGTCTTAAAACGGCCTCGCGACGGACGTTTTCGCCGCGTGATCTTCTGGCGCTGCAGGATCAACCTCATCCAATTCAATGTTCGACCGTTCCTCGGACCGCTAAACCCCTATTGTATCAGAAATTATCCGACTTGGCCACTGTAGCTTTGACCCTGCTCGTCGTGGAAGGGGATGAACTGCACCCCCACCCCGTTATAGACGTCGGTGCGCTTCAGCGTCACCCCCCCCTTCTCGTCGGTGATCCGCTCCACCTTCATGATGTACTGGCGGGCGGGCGGGCCGAGGGGGACGACCATGATGCCGTCCGGGGCGAGCTGCTGGATGAGCGGCGGGGGCAGGTGGTCGATGGCGCAGGTGACGATGATCCGGTCGAACGGCGCGTACTTCTCCCACCCGTAGAAGCCGTCTCCGAGCTTGCGCGCGATGTTGCGGTAGCCGGGGTACCGGGGTTCCAGCCCGCGGTACAGCACGTCGGTCTCGCGGTAGAGCGGTTCGATGATCTCGATCGTGTACACGTGGTTGGAGAGGTGCGACAGAATGGCGCTCTGGTACCCGCTGCCCGTGCCGATCTCCAGCACCCGGTGTTCGGGACGTACGTCCAGGGTGGTGGTCATCATGCCGACCACGTCGGGATCGGTGATCGTGGCCCCGTACCCGATGGGCATCCAGGTGTCGGCGTAGGCCCTGGCCAGGTTCGCCTCGCGCACGAAGTGCTCGCGGGGTGTGCGCAGGAAGGCTTCCAGCGCGTTTCCCTGCAGCTCGGGGGTCTTGCGGAGCGACTGGGCGAGATCCCAGCGCTCCTCGAGGTACGACCGCTGCTCGCCGAATCGCTCCGCCATGAAGGCGACGAATCGCTCCTTCGAGTCCATCGGCAGCGTGCCGAGCTCCTTCGTGACATCCCACTCGGGGGTGACGAGTTCCGTGCGGCTGCCATTCGGGGCCGCGGCGATTTCGGCGGGCACGGCGGCCGACGGGAGCGTGGAGAGCATCGAAGCTGGAAGGGTGGCGGTTTCCCTGCCGGAGTGCACGAGCAGGCTGCCGTCCCGTCGCCACAGGAAGGCGGGGATCGCCCCCGCCGGTTCCGCGCCGGGAAGGATCCGGGGAAGGAACAGGCCGAGCACGGTGCCGAGGGCGACGCCGGCGAGGAAGAGCCACACGAGGGAAGCAGGAATCTTCCGTCCGAGCAGGCCAGGCGCCGGAGCCGGATGCGGAGGCGGGACGCGATCCATTGTCACGAGGATATCGAAACGGTATAACGCTGTACAGAGGGAGGCTCGCCCGCATGGGGTCGCGTCACAGGTTCTTCTCTCTGTTCCTCCTGTCCACCGCGCTCATCATGTACGAGCTCGCGGCCATGCGCATGTTCGCGATCACGAGCTGGTCCCACTTCGGCAGCCTGGTCATCAGCACCGCTCTGCTCGGGTTCGGCCTCTCGGGCACCCTCCTCACCTTCATCGGCCGCCGGCTCGAACCCGAAGTGCCGGCCTGGCTCTACCGGGCGGCCACGCTGTTCATGCCCGCCCTCGCCGCGGCGCACGTGCTCGGCCAGCGCATCCCCTTCAACCCGATCTTCATCGGCTCCGACCCGCTCCAGCTCCTCTGGATCGGGCTCTACTACGTGGTGTACGGCGTGCCGTTCTTCTTCGGCGCCGCCTTCATCGGCATCTCCTTCCTCGCCCACGACGGGAAGGTGCATGGGCTGTACTTCTGGAACATGCTCGGTTCGAGCCTCGGTGGGCTCGCCATCGTGCCCCTGATGTACCTGCTTCCGCCCGCCAGCCTCGTGCTGCCCGTGCTCGTCCTCGCCTGTGGCGCCTCGCTCGTGGCCGCCCTCGAGCGGGGCGGGACGCCGGAAGCGCGGACCGTGCTCCCCGCCGGACGGCTCGCCGCGACGACGGGCGCCTTCATCGCCTCCGTGGCGCTCGTGCTCGCCGTCGGCGAGCCGAAGGTGTCCGAGTACAAGTCCATCAGCTATCTGAAGAAATACCCCGACGCGGTCGAGGTGCACCGGTCGTGGAGCCCCGTGGGCGAGATGCACGTGTTTGCGAGCTCCTCGCTGCACTTCGCCCCGGGCTTGAGCGACAACGCGGTGCTCAGCCTGAAGACCATGCCCCGGCAGCCGTTCTGGGGCCTGTACGTCGACGGGAGCGGACCCGTGGGCATCATGGGCGCGCTGCGCCAGGAGGAGGCGGCCTATCTCGACTGGCTGCCCATGGCCGCGCCCTACGCGCTGCTCGAGCGGCCCCGGGTGCTGCTCGTCAACCTCGGAGGGGCCATCAGCGCCCAGATGGCCCGGAACAAGAATGCTGCCGCGGTCACCATCGCCGAGCGAGACCCCGAGGTGGTCAGGCTGCTGCGCGACGATCCCGCCGTGTCCACCTTCACGGGACACCTCCTCGACGACCCGCTCATCCGCCTTGCGCCCGGGGAGCCGCGCGCTCACTGCGCGTCGCACCCCGGGGCCTACGACCTCGTGGAGATCAGCCTCGTCGACAGCGTCGGCCTGTCCGACCCCGGCGGCTACCCCGTCAGCGAGAACTACACATACACCGTCGAGGCGCTCGACACCTACCTCGGCTCCCTCGCACCGAACGGCATCCTCTCGATCACCGTGTGGAACCGGCTGGACCCGCCCCGCAACGTGCTGCGCCTCCTCGCCTCGGTCGTCGAGGCCCTGCGCGCGGGCGGCGTCGCCGACCCGCAGGAACGCCTCTTCGTGTTCGACCTGTACCTGTCGACGGCCACCATCCTCGTCAAGAACGGGCCCTTCACCGACGGCGAGGTCTACGATCTCCGAAAGTTCGCCGACGAGCGCTCGTTCGACACGATCTGGTACCCCGGCATGCCGAAGCGCGCCGTGGACTTCGACACGGTTATGAACACCTACCAGCGGCACTTCTCGGGCGGCGCCGCGCTGACGGTCAATGCCACGTTCTCGACCAGCGACGTGTACCACCTCGCGCTGCAGAAGATGCTGGCCGGCCGGGGCGAGGACCTCACCCACGCCTACCCGTTCGACGTGCGGCCGATGCGCGACGACCGTCCCTACTACACGGGGTTCCTCCGGCTCGACCGGCTCGGCATGTACCTCGACCAGGTCCGGGACGTGAGCGAGGAGTGGGGCGAGCTGCTCGTGCTCGGCATCCTGCTGCAGGCGGCGCTCTTCGGCCTGGTCGTGATCCTGCTGCCCGTCGCGGGCCGGTGGCGCGACTTGTTCCGCCAGCGCCGGGGCGTGCCCGGGGTCATCGTCTATTACGCGGCCCTCGGCCTCGCGTACATGATGGTCGAGATCTTCCTCATGCAGCGCCTCGTCTTCTTCCTCGGCAACCCCGTGTACTCCACGGCGCTCGTCATCTCCTCGATGCTCGTGCTGTCCGCCCTCGGCAACCTGGCCGCCCCGCTCATCGCCCGGCGCCGGGTCGTGGCCGTGCGCATCGCGGTGGCCGTGATCCTGGCCTCGCTCGCCTTCTACGCCTTCGGCCTGCGGTTCCTCTTCGATCGGTTCCTCAGCAGTCCCATGGCCGTGCGGGTGCTGCTGTCCATCGTGGTCGTCGCGCCCGCGGCGTTCTTCATGGGCATGCCGTTCCCCACGGGCCTCGAGGCGCTCACCGTGCGCCGGCCGCGCCTCCTGCCCTGGGCATGGGGCATGAACGGCGGCCTGGCCGTGGCCGGCACGGCCCTCGCCCAGGTCACCGCGCTCGCGGCGGGATTCCCGCTGGTGCTTGCGATCGTCGCGGTTCTGTACGGGGTCGCGGGGGTGCTGTTCCCGGTCAACGAGATCGCCGATGCCGCGGAGTCGCCCGGCTAGCGCCTGAGGCCGTAGCGGTGGAGGCGCTCGTAGAGCGCCCGGCGCGAGATGCCGAGCGCCTTCGCGGCCTCGGTCATGCTGCCGTGCTCCCGCAGCGCCGCTGCGATCGCTTCACGCTCCACGCGTTCCAGCTCGCCCCTGAGGCGCCCGGTGCCCGCTGGAAGCGTGAGGTGGCGCCCTTCCTCGAGATACCGGTCGGGCTCGAAAGGACCCGCCTCCCCGCCTCTCGCGGTGATGGCCATGCGCTCCACAGCGTTCTTCAGCTCCCGCACGTTGCCGGGCCAGTCGTGGGCGAGCATGTCCGCCAGCGCGTGCGACGACAGGGCCGGCACGGGGGTGCCCGTACGGGCGGCGGCAAGGCGCAGGAAGTGCGCCGCGAGCAGCGGCACGTCCTCGCGCCGCTCGCGGAGCGCCGGCACCCGGATGGGCAGCACCATGATGCGGTGATAGAAGTCTTGCCGCATGACCCCGCGCCGGACCTCGGCCTCGAGGTCGGCGTTCGACGAGGTGATCAGGCGCACGTCCACCTTCCGGCCGCGGTCCGAACCAAGCGGCACGACGACGCCGTCGTCGAGCACGCGCAGCAGCTGCACCTGGGCCCGCGCCGAAATGCTCTCGATCTCGTCGAGCAGCAGCGTTCCGCCCGAGGCGCTGACCAGGCGACCCTCGCGATCAGCCAGCGCGCCCGTGAAGGCGCCTTTCGCGTGGCCGAACAGCTCGCTCTCGAGCATGCCCTCGGGCAGCGCCCCGGCATTGACGGGTACGAACGGGCCCGCCGACCGGGCGCTCTGGGCGTGGATGGCCCGGGCCACCAGCTCCTTGCCCGATCCAGTCTCGCCCACGATGGCCACGGGCACCGTGGAGCGCGCCGCGGCCTCGAGCTGGGCGTAGACTTCCTGCATGACCCGGCTCGCGCCGATCATGCCGTGGCATCCGTCCTCGCAGGGCGCGAGCAGCGAGAGCTGCCGGCGCAGTTCGCCCGCCTCGCTCCTCAGGGCGGACTGCTCCGCGGCCCGCTCCACGTGGGCCACGAGCACGTCGTCGTCGAACGGCTTCTCCACGAAGTCGAACGCCCCGGCCTTCAGGCAGCGCACGGCCATGGCCACGTCGCCGTGCCCCGTCACCATGATGACGGGAGGGGCTTCGGAGCGCCTCCGGATCTCGGCGAGGAGGCGCTCCCCGTCCATGCCCGGCATCTTCACGTCGGTCACCACGCAGGAGGCCCGGCCGAGCTCGGGCCACGCGAGGACCGCCTCGGCTGAAGGGAACGGCTCGACCGCAAATCCGCGCAGGCGCAGCATCTGCGCGATGGAGTGCCGGGCCGTCTCGTCGTCGTCGACCACCGCAACCAGCGGGCGGACGGTTTGATCTCTCATCACGCGCCTCCGTCGGTCGAAGAACCGGCCTGCTGACCGGGCGTTTCCTCCGCGGCGGCCGGGGCGGCGGCCGCGGGTCCCTCGTCCGCCGAGGGCAGGCGCACGGTGAACGTGGCGCCCCGGCCCGGGACGCTCTCCGCCCCGATCGTGCCCCCGTGATCGGTTACGATCGAGCGCGAGATCGACAGGCCCAGGCCGTGGCCGCTTTCCTTGGTGGTGAAGAACGGCTGGAAGAGCCGCCGGGCGTCCGCATCAGAGAACCCGACGCCCGTGTCCGCCACCTCGAGCACGACGGGCAGTCCGGCGCCCGGCTCCCGACGCGACCGCACCGAGAGGCGCCGCACCGGGCTCGCCTCCACCGCGTGCCGCGCGTTGGTGAGCAGGTTGAGGAACACCTGCGACAGGCGCGTGCGGTCGCCGCGCACGGGGGGCAGGTCGTCCGCCAGGGAGGTGACCACCTCGACCTGCGAGAGCCGCATCTGGGGCATCAGGAAGTCAACGGTCTCCCGCACGACGCTGTTGACGTCGATCACCGACAAGGTCCGGTCGCCCTGGCGCGTGAGCTCGCGCATCCGGTTTCCGATCCGGGCCGCCCGGTCCACCTGTTCGGAGATGAGGCGAAGGTTGGCCTTCACCTCCTCCTCGTCGCCGAGCCGCTTCTCGAGCATGTAGAACGCGTTGCGTGCGTAGTTGCGGATGCCCGTGAGCGGCTGGTTGAGCTCGTGGGAGATCTCCGCCGCCATTCCGCCGATCTCCGCGAGGCGCGTGGAGTGCTCGAGCTGCTCCTCGAGCCGGCGCGCGAGGTCCGAGAGCTCCGCGTAGCGCGTGCGCTCCCGGGCGGCCCGGCGGGCCATGAGGCCGGCGAGCACCGAGGAGGCCGCGAGGGCGGCGAGGAGGCATGCGATGAGCAGGCGTTCCATCGTGGCGATGCCGACGAGTGTAGCACGAGCCGAGCTTCTTGACACGCCGAGCCGGCCGGGCCACTGTGCCGGACACACGCGAAAGGAGCCCGGCATCGGCATCGCCCCCCGCGCGGACCACCGCCGGAACGTCCTCGCCTACATCGGCGACTATCTCTTCTTCGGCGCCGGCATGAGCTTCGCGAGCCAGACCACCGTGCTGCCCTCGCTCGTGCGAGCCCTCACGTACTCGGCTCCGCTCGTGGGCCTCGTATCGACGCTGGCCACCGGCGGCTGGCTGATCCCTCAGCTCTTCGCCGCGAACCACATCGCCGGACGACCGCGCCTGAAGTCCGCCGTGCTCGCCCCCGCGATCGTCGGGCGCGTGCTCTTCCTCCTGCTGCCGCCGGCCCTGCTCCTGCTGGCCCCGGGGCGCCCGGGCGCGGCGCTCGCGGTGTTCTTCGTCATCCACTTTGTGTTCTGGGCGCTCGATGGGGTCGCGAGCGTGAGCTGGCTCGACCTGATGGGCAGGCTGCTCACCGCGCAGGAGCGCGCCCGGATGTTCAGCGCCGGGATGGCCGCCAGCAGCGCGCTGGGCATCGGGGTCGGTATCGTGGTGACGGTGGTCCTGGCCTCGCCGCGCCTCTCGTTTCCCTCGAACTACGCGCTGCTGCTCGCGCTGAGCAGCCTGTTCTTCTCCCTCTCGGCCGTGGCCTTCTGGTTCGTGCGCGAGCAGCCGCTGCAGACGGGGCAGCGGCCCCTGCCGTGGCCCTCCTACTTCCGCCGGCTCTTCGGGGTCATCCGCGGCGACCACGACTTCCGGCGCGTCGTCGCCGCCCAGCTCGTTCTCGGCACGTGCCAGCTGGCCATGCCCTTCTACGTGCTGTTCGGCGTCGACCGGCTGGGCTTCGCGCAGTCGTCGATCGGTACGTTCCTCTCGTTCCAGGTGGTGGGCAGCCTGTGCGCGGGGCTTGGCCTGGGCCGGCTCGCCGAGCGCCGGGGCAGCCGGTCGGTGATGCGGCTCTGGAGCGTGTTGGCGACACTCATGCCGGTCGCCGCACTCGCGTTCCCCCTCGTCGCGGGCGCTGTCCCGCCGGCGACACTGCCGTTCCTCTACGCGGTGGTGTTCCTCGTGGTGGGCGCGCAGGGCAGCGCGAACATGACCGGCTTCATCAGCTGGGTGCTGGAATACGCGCCTGCTTCGGAGCGGCCAATGTACATCGGGTTCGCGAATGCCCTGAGCGGCACCTCGCTCGTGATGCCGATCATCGGCGGCCTGGTCGTGTCCGCGGCCGGCTACCCCGCGCTCTTCGCGGTCGCGGCCGCCGCGGCACTCGCGGGTCTCGTCCTCACCCTGCGGGTGATGGAGCCCCGGCACCGAACCGCCGCGGCGCTGCCGGAGCGGCCCCCGTCGCCCTGATCCGCGCGGGGGTTCCTGCCCGTCGGCTCCCCTAGCCGGCCAGGGCCGCGACCGCGGCGCCCATCAGGGGCGCGCGCTCAGGGAGCACGATCCGCACGTGCCGGCCCCGCTCCTCCCCGAGATGCCGCTCGAGAGCCGCACCGGCGCGCAGAGCGAGACCCGGCACCTCGCGCCACGTGGTGCCGTCCACGGCCACGCACACGGGCCGGCTCGCGAGCGCGCCATGGCCCGACTTCAGCACCGCGGCGGAGAGCACGCCGGCCGCGAGCATCGCCGCACGGGAAACCAGGGCGTCCAGTAGGAGGTACACCCGCTCCCGGTCCCGCTCCGATTGAGCCGCGGCCGCCCCGAGCGGCCGCGAGGCGTCAAAGGGCCGGCGCAGGAACGCGCTCAGGTCCTTCGCCGCGAGCGCGTCCATCTCCTCCAGGCCCGCGGCAGCCGGGCCCGAGAACAGCCCCTCGCGCGCCGCCGCCTGCAGCACCGTGAGCGCGAGCCCCCCGAGGTCGGCGCCGGCCTGCGCGAAGCGCTCGAGAGGGCGGGCGTGCGCGGGAAACGCACCACGGTGCTGCTGAACGACACGACCGCCACGCTCCTGGCCGGCCGCTCGGCCGCGGAGGACGCACGCCAGCACGACGGGTACGTGGGCTACATCCTCGGTACGGGCACGAACGCCGCGTACCTCGAGGCGTCGATCCCCAAGGAGCCCGGTTCAGGCGGGCAGATCGTGGTGCTCGAGAGCGGCGGCTTCGCCATCCGCGGCCGGGGGGACCTCGACGAGGCGTTCGACTTGACCACGAAGGACCCCGGGCGCTACCCCTGCGAGAAGATGCACTCCGGCGCCTACCTCGGGGGGCTCGCGCTCACGGTGCTGCGGGCGGCGGCGCGCGAGGGGCTGTTAACCGGCCCGGCGGGAGCGGTCCTGGAGGGGATGGAGACGCTCGCGGCCAGGGACCTGAGCGCATTCCTGCGCCGGCCCTTCGACGCCGGGCGGCCGCTCGGCGCCGCCGCGGCAGGCTCGGAGCGCGACCGGGAGCGGATGGTCCTCCTGCTGGACGCCCTGGTCTCCCGAGCGGCGCTGCT
>JAPLSM010000148.1 GCA_026398635.1 Spirochaetota bacterium
GGGCAGGGGCTGCACCGCGGCAATTTCAAGGAAATGGTGGACAGCGGTGAGCTGAACGCAGAATCGTTTGCCGCCGAGGTGACGGAGGTCGTTGCCGGAAAGAAGGTCGGCCGCGACAATCCCGGTCAGCGGATCATCGTAGCCCTTGTCGGCATGGGATGCCTCGACCTGTCGGTCGCAGCCCTGGCGTATGAGCGCATTGTGGCATCCGGCGAAAATGTCCCGGGAATTGACATGATGGGCTGAGTTTCGCGAGGGGGCTTCCCGCCGACGCGCCACGTCGCGCTGCGGTGCGGCAAGCGTTCCGCCTACACCGCCTCGATCGTCGAGGGCGGCTTCTTGGTCACGTTGTAGGTGACGCTGACCACCCCGTCCACCTCGTCCGTGATCCGGTCGGCCAGGAGAGCGAGCTTCGCGAACGGCAGGGGTGTGGGCGTGGCGGTGACCGCGTCCGTGCTCTCCCAGCAGCGCATCTCGATCTGCAGGCCGAACTGCCGCCGGCCGCCCCGAACGCCAGTCACCTTGTCCTGGTGCAGGATGGCCAGGTACTGGAACGCGCCGCTCGAGGCGAGCTCCTGTTCCACGATGGCCGTCGCAGCGCGTACGATCGCGATACGCTCGGGGGTGACGGGGCCGATCACCCGGGCAGCCAGCGCGGGACCGGGGAACGGCGGCCGGTCCCAGATCTCTTTCGGCAGGTCGAGCAGACGGGCCACCTTGCGCACGCCGGTCTTCCTCAGCTGGATGATCGGCTCGAGCACCGTGTAGCCGAAGGTCTTCACCGTGTCGATGCCGAGCTGGGCGAGGATGTTGTGCTGGCGCTTCACGCCGGCCACCGTCTCCTCCACGTCGGTGTAGTTGGTGCCCTGGAGGAGGAACCGCGCCCCGCTCTTCTTCACCAGCGGGCCGAACACGGTCTTGTAGAAGGTCTGGGTGATGGCCTCGCGTTTCTGCTCGGGGTCGTCGATGCCGGCCAGGGCGGAAAAGAACTGCTTCCGGGCATCGATCACCTCGACCTTCACGCCGAGGCGCCGGAACAGCGCGGCGACGCGCTTCGCCTCCCCCTCGCGCATGATCCCGTTCTCGATGAAGTACGTCTTCAGGCGGGGACCGAGCGCCCGGTGGCCGAGCAGGGTGACCACCGATGAGTCCACGCCGCCCGAGAGGGCGTTCACGGCCACCCCGTTGCCGACCGCCTCGGAGATGGCCGCGACCTGGTCGCGGATGAACGTCGCGGGCTTCAGGTTCCCGATCTCGATCTCCCTGATCTTATCCATGGTAGAATTCATACCTCCCTGGGCTGCCGCCCGAGTTCCGCGTGGTAGTCCTGCAGGCTCTTCACCCCGCCCCGGCCCTCGCGCAGCGCCTCGATGCCCTGCACCGCGGCTGCTGCGGCCGCCATGGTCGTGATGTACAGGATCCGGTGTTTCACCGCGGCCTTGCGGATGTAGGAGTCATCGTGCGTGCTCAGTTTTCCGGCGGGGGTGTTGATGACGAGCTGGATCTCGCGGTTGGTGATGTCGTCCGCGATGTGCGGCCGGCCCTCGTGCATCTTCAGCGCGAGATCGGCGGCGACCCCGTGCCGGGCCAGGTACTCACGGGTGCCCCGGGTCGCGCGGATGCGGAAACCGAGGGCCGTGAAGCGCCGGGCCACCTTGAGGGCGGCCGGCTTCTCGGGATCGATGACGCTGATGAGCACCGTTCCCTCGACGGGCAGGGGCGACCCTGCGGCTTCCTCGGCCTTCGCGAAGGCGAGGCCGAAGGTGTCGGCCATGCCCAGCACCTCGCCGGTGCTGCGCATCTCGGGGCCAAGCACGGGGTCGACCTCGGGGAACATGGCGAAGGGGAAGACCGACTCCTTGACCCCCACGTGCGGCACGCGCCGGCGCGGCAGGTCGAGGTCCGCGATCTTCGAGCCCATCATCAGCTGCACGGCGATCCTGGCCATGGGGATGTTGCACACCTTCGAGACCAGCGGAACGGTCCGCGACGCGCGCGGGTTGGCCTCCAGCACGTAGAGCGTGTCGGCGCAGATCGCGTACTGGATATTCATCAAACCCACGACCCCGAGGTGCACCGCGATGCGCTTCGTGTACTCCACGATGGTCGCGAGGTGCCTGGCCGGGATGGTGATCGGGGGGATCGCGCACGCCGAGTCGCCGGAGTGGATGCCCGCGAGCTCGATGTGCTCCATCACCGCGGGCACGTACGCGTCGACGCCGTCGGACAGCGCGTCCGCCTCGCACTCGAGCGCGTTCTCGAGGAACTTGTCGATGAGGATCGGCCGCTCGGGCGTGACACCCACGGCGCGCTGCACGTACTCGCGCAGCATCTCTTCGTCGTGCACGACCTCCATGCCCCGGCCGCCCAGCACGTAGGAGGGCCGCACCATGAGGGGGTAGCCGATACGGCCGGCGATGGCGACGGCCTCCTCGAGGGTGCTGGCCATCCCCGACTCCGGCATGGGGATGCCGAGGGACTCCATGGCCATGCGGAACTGGTCGCGGTCCTCGGCGAGGTCGATCGCCGCCACGCCCGTGCCGATGATGCGCACGCCGGCCCGCTCGAGCTCGCGCGCGATGTTGAGCGGCGTCTGGCCGCCGAACTGCACGACCACGCCCTCGGGCTTTTCTTTTTCGTAAATTGAGAGCACGTCCTCCACGGTGAGCGGCTCGAAGTACAGCTTGTCCGAGGTGTCGTAGTCCGTGGACACGGTCTCGGGGTTGCAGTTCACCATGATGGTTTCGCAACCGAGGTCGCGCAGGGCGAAGGCCACGTGTACGCAGCAGTAGTCGAACTCGATGCCCTGCCCGATCCGGTTGGGGCCGCCGCCGAGGATCATCACCTTCTTCCGGTCGCTCGACGGCACCCTGTCGGGCGCGTTGTAGGTGGAGTAGTAGTAGGCCGCGTTCTCCACACCCGACACCGGCACCGCGTCCCATGCCTCGAGCACCCGGGCCGCCGTACGCTGGCCGCGGATGCGCTCCTCGCTCACTCCCAGGATCGAGGCGAGGTAGGCGTCCGCGAACCCGTCCCGCTTGGCCTGCGCGAGCAGGTCGTCGGGGAGGCTCTTCCCCCGGTGCTCGAGGATGCGCTCTTCGAGCTCCACGAGCTCGCGCATCTGTTCGATGAACCACGGCTTTATATACGTGCGGGCTGCGAGGTCCTCCACGCGCGCACCCTTTCGCAGCGCCTCGTACATGACGAACTGGCGCTCGGAGGTGGGCCACGCGAGGAGGCTCATGAGGTCGCCCAGGCTCCGGTCGTGGAAGTTACGGGCGAAGCCGAGGCCGTACCTGCCGATCTCCAGCGACCGGATGGACTTCTGCAGCGCCTCCTTGTAGGTCTTGCCGATGCTCATTACTTCGCCCACGGCACGCATCTGCGTGCCGAGCCGGTCCTCGACGCCCTTGAACTTCTCGAACGCCCACCGGGCGAACTTCACCACCACGTAGTCGCCCGACGGTGTGTAGCGGTCCAGCGTACCGTCGCGCCAGTAGGGGATCTCGTCGAGGGTGAGTCCGCCGGCCAGCATCGCGGAGACCATGGCGATGGGGAACCCCGTGGCCTTCGAGGCGAGCGCTGATGATCGAGAGGTGCGGGGGTTGATCTCGATCACCACCACCCGGCCCGTACGCGGGTCGTGGGCGAACTGGACATTGGTGCCGCCGATCACCTGGATGGCCTCGACGATCCGGTAGGCGCTCTTCTGCAGCTCCGCCTGAAGCCTTTCACCGATCGTGAGCATAGGCGCGGTGCAGAACGAGTCGCCGGTGTGCACGCCCATGGGGTCCACGTTCTCGATGAAGCACACGGTGATCATCCGGTTCTTCGCGTCCCGGACCACCTCGAGCTCGAGCTCCTCCCAGCCCAGCACCGACTCCTCGACCAGCACCTGGCTGACGAGGCTCGCCGAGAGGCCGCGCGCCGCAGCCGCTGCCAGCTCGTCCTCGTTGAACACGAAGCCGCTGCCCGTCCCGCCCATGGTGTACGCGGGCCTGATGACCACGGGGTAGCCGAGCCCGGAGGCGATGCGCCGAGCCTCGTCCACGGACCGGGCGATGTCGCTCCTGGGGACTTCGAGCCCCAGGCGTCCCATCGTCGCCTTGAACGCCTCCCGGTCCTCCCCGCGTTCGATCGCGTCGGCCTGCACGCCGATGATGCGCACCCCGTGGCGCGCGAGCACGCCCAGCCGGTGCAGTTCGGAGGAGAGGTTGAGGCCGGTCTGCCCGCCGAGATTGGGCAGGAGCGCGTCCGGCTTCTCCTTCGCGATGATGCGCTCGAGGGTCTCGACGGTCAGGGGTTCGATGTAGGTGGCGTCCGCCATCACGGGGTCGGTCATGATGGTGGCGGGGTTCGAGTTCACCAGCACGATTTCGTAGCCGAGCTTCCGCAGCGCCTTGCACGCCTGGGTGCCGGAGTAGTCGAACTCGCAGGCCTGGCCGATCACGATCGGACCCGAGCCGATGATCAGGACCTTGCGGATGTCGGTGCGCCTTGGCACTCAGGCAGGGTAGTGACCCCGGCCGGGAGCGTCAAGCAGCGCCATGGAAGGCGCAGGTCGGCCGGCGACAGGGACGTCGCAGAGGCCGACCAGCACCACGGGCTCTCGCCCACGGGATGTCGCATGGACCGACGAGGCAGCTACCCTCCGAGGATCCGGCTCGCCTCCCGCCTGAGGATCTTCATCCCCTCGAGAGGGGTGATGACGCCGAACATGACCGGGTCCACGACTTGCGGAATGAAGACGTTGTTGATGAGGTCCGTGTTGCCCACGGGATCCGGCGGCGGGATCGGTGCCACGTCCTTCTGGATCCTGTCGAGGTAATCGAACACCCGCTGCTGAGGTGCAGCCAGCTCGGGTTTCAGAGCCTCGCGCACCTTACTGGCGATCGGCACACCGCGTTCGGCCATGAGGAGCGAGTTGGCGTCGATGGAGTTGGTGAACCAGTCGACGAGGCCGGCCGCCTCCCGGGTGGATCCCGCGTCGCGGGTGACCGAGAAGAACTGCGCCGGCTTCATATAGTTCGACGAGCCGGCTTTCGGGTCGATCCGCGGCAGCGCACGCAGCTCGAAGTGTCTCGCTTCGATCCCCGCCGCGGTCCACGCGGCCACGACCTGGTTGCTCCAGAGGAAGGTGATGACGGACTTTCCCCGCACGATCCGGTCGTCCTCTACACCCTTGGACCTCAGGGCTACGATCTCGCTGTAGGGGATCATGGCGCCCGCCGCGACGAGCCGCCGGGCGCGCTTCAGGTGATCGGCGAAGAGCGCGTCTTCCGCCGCCGGGTACCCCAGCGACCTGCCGTCCTGCGCGTAGGCCCAGAGCCCCCTGCCGAGATACATCGACCGCCAGACGTGGTCGTGGACGATGTTGCCGCTCACGGCCGGGATGCCGAGCCTGCTGCTGAGGGACACGGCGATGCGCTCGAAATCCGCCCAGGTCCAGT
>JAPLSM010000127.1 GCA_026398635.1 Spirochaetota bacterium
GAGGGCCGGGTCCACGAGCAGGACCTTGCCGCCGGGCGCAAGATGCCCGGCCAGGCGCTCGATGAACGCCCGACGCAGGTCCAGCCGGTCGTCGCGGTCCGACCAGAGCTCGTTCACCGTGTGCACGGCGGTCACGAGCTCAAACGGTCCTTCGGGAAGCCGTGCCCCCCCGGCGAGGTCCGCGATCCGGGTCTCGAGGCGCCGGCCCGTACGTCTCGCCAGCTCGGCGGCGATCTCGAGGGCCTGGCCGCTCACGTCCATGGCGGTCACCCGCCCGGCGCCGGCGGCGAGCAGCGCGAGCGAGGAAGGTCCGGGGCCGGCGCCGAGGTCGAGCACGCGGCTGCCGCCAAGGCCGGGCCCCGGCGGAATCCCCGCGGACAGGAGCGCGGCCCAGGTCTGGGCGAAGGAGACAGTCCAGTAGAAGAGGAGGTAGCCGCCGAGCAACCCCGGATCGTCCATGTACCGAGCGCCGGCCAGCCCCCGCTCGCGCGTGAATCCCCGCGATAGTTCCTTCACCGCCGCCGCCGCGTCGTACAGCTCGGGCCCGGTGAGCCTTCCGGCCGGCAGCGACCGGCTCCCCCGTGGGTCGGCTGGCGCGCTAGAGGAGAACCGGGCCCGCCACAGCCCGATGAGGTGCGGCACGTACTGCCCCACTGGGCAGGGAACCGGCCGGCTCACGCGTCGGCCTCAGCGCCGCTTGAAGAAGTGCCAGCCCCCGACCTCGGGCGGATCGCCCATGTCGCCGGGGAGCAGCTCCCGGTAGCCGGCGCTCACCTTGCGGTACGCCTCCACGTATTCCTCGATCAGGTCGAACCGCGGCCGCTTGAACCAGGGGATCCAGAGGATGCGTCCGCTCGCCGCCTCGGTCACGGGGAGGCTCCCGCGGGGCTGGCGCAGGTCCCGGTCGCTGTGCGCGATGCGCGTTGGCTTCCCGTGGCCGTAGACGTCCGCGTCGTTGAACAGCGGGTGCAGGTGCAGCGGCCGGTTGGCCCCCGGCACCGCCTCCGTCACGCCTTCGGCGCGCAGGGCTTCGCAGAACCGGGTCGCGGACAGGCCGCCGAGCTCCTCGGGCCGGTAGAGGCCGTGGGCCGCGTACCAGCCGCCCATTGTGCTGCCCGACCCCTTCGGCGGCCGGTGCGCCGCGATGCCCGGAGTGCCCTCGAGCCGGTCCCAGAACCGGTTCATCGCCGCCTGGATGTCGGCCATACGTTCGTCGTAGTGCGCGAGCTGCACCCGGCCGACCGCGCTCGACATCTGGTGCATCCGGTACTTGTAGCCGCCCAGCGGCAGGCCGATCAGCGGCTTGAGATCCGGGCTTTCGATCGAGGCGTCGAAGCGCTCGTAGTGCCCGAGCGACAGCGCCCGCTCGTAGCGGCCGCGATCGTCGGTGACGAGGATACCCGCCTCCCCCACAGCCAGGGACTTGCCGGTCATCAGCGACATGGCCGCAACGTCGCCGAACGTTCCGACCTTGCGTCCCTTGTACAGCGCCCCCTGGGCGTGCGAAACGTCCTCGATCACGGCGAGCCGGTGCTTCCTCGCGATCGCCATGATCGGATCCATGTCCGCCGGGTGGCCGAGGTAGTGCACGACCACGATCGCCTTCGTACGCGGCGAGATGCGGCGCTCGAGGTCCGCCGGCTCGAGGGTCAGCGTCCGGGGATCGATTTCCGCGAACACGACGGTGGCGCCGAGCGAGAAGGCCTGAAGGCACGTGGCCCAGTAGGTCAGGCTCTGGCTGATGATCTCGTAGCCCACGCCGACCCCGCAGGCGAACATCGCCGCCTGGATGGCCGCCGTGCCCGAAGAGAAGCCGAGCGCGTACTTCCGGCCCTGCCAGGCCGCGAACTCCTGCTCGAACGCCACGGTCACGTCCGAGCTGGACATGGCGCGCCGGTGCAGCACGTCGAGTACGGCCTCCTCGTCCTCCCGGGTGATGATCGGCCAGGTGAACAGGTCGCCGGGATCGCGCGTGACCGCCTTCGGTCCGCCCAGCAGGGCGAGCTTAGATGAAGCCATCAGGAACCTCCTGTGTCGGGCGGCACCAGCCGCAGCGCGTTGCCCGCGTAGATCTTCGCGAGCACGCCGGTATCGAGGCAGAGGCCGTCGAGGAGCTCGCGGTGGCGAGTGTCGAAGAAATCCCTGCCGTAGAGCACCCGGTCCTGGAACTCGTACAGGAACTCCCGGGTGAAGGCGTGGTCCCGGTTGAGCGCGTTCCACCCCGAGCCGGCGGAGATGTCGCAGTACAGGTTCGGGTACTGCCGCATCATGGCCGGCAGCTTCCCCCCGGGGAGCACGGGGCTCGCGGGATAAGGCTCCTTGTCGAACCGGTCGTCGCCCGAGATGTGTGCCCAGAATCCCGGCGCATGGCCGAGGAACACGGTGTCCGGGCACGCGCGGACGGCCCGCTCGAATGCTTCGATGCCACCGCCGTACCACCAGTTCGGTCGGGGGTAAACCTTGCCGGTGTCGAACTCGTAGTCGAGGTGCACGATCACGGGCAGCCCCTCGCGGCCGCAGAACCGGTACAGGTGCAGTGCGTCCCAATCGTCGCACATCATGCGCAGCTTCAGTTCGCCGCAGACCCGCACCCCGTAGCTGTCCTTCATCGCCTTCAGCCGGTCGAGGGCGTCGGGTCGGCGCGGGTCGGGGCAGAAGCCAGGTACGAACCGGTCGGGCGCGCGTTCGACGTACGAAAGGCACCGGGCGAAGGGTACCGGACCGTCTTGACCGGCTCCGGGCATCACCGCGTTGCAGGTCGGGTCGACCTCGTCACGCGGCGCCTCCCAGGACAGCAGCCACGTGACGTCGATGCCATTGGCATCCATGTCGGCCAGGAATTTCGCGAGGTCGTGGCCGCGCCAGTCGGGGTGGTTGTGGGCGTCGATGATCATGGCCGCTCCCGCGGCACCCGGCCTCACGGCTGCGCGGGCATCCCCATCTTCGCCCACTCCTCGCGCGCCGGGCCGTACACCCCCGGCACCACCAGGCCGGCCTGGCGCATCAGGACGGTCGCCTGCCCCCGGTGGTGTATCTGGTGCCGCACCAGCGACTGCAGCACGCTGGCCCGGGTCCAGCGCGACCCGTACATCTCCACCTCGCCGGGGAGCATCGCGTCCGTCCACGTGCGGGCGACCTGTTCGGAGAGTGAGCGCGCGGCGCGCGAGTAGGTTGCGGAGATGTCCATCGACGAAGCCGGCGCGGGGGCGTCCTCGGCCGGCGCGTCGACCGAAAGACCCGCCTTGCCGCCCATCTCCCCGAGGGTGAGCACGAGGTGCCAGGCCACAGCGCCCAGGGTGCGGCCCGCGGGATCCACCCGGTGCGAGAGCGCTTTGTCGGTGATCGCGCGCAGCACCCCGAGCGTCGCCGCGCTCTCCCGCTCCCAGTCGACCGTGAATTCCTCGATGGAGTGGTACATGCGCCGAGCCTGCACCGGCCGGGCACCGGCGTCAAGCCAGCCACGGCGTACTCGCCGTGGCGACCCCGACAGCCACGACGCGGAGCGGCGTGGCGAGAAGGGAGTGAGAGCCGCCAGTGGACAGCCTCCGCACGGAATACCGTGCTAGGGCGAGAGGGGAGCGAGAGCCGTCGCCACGCGCCGCGGTTGCCCAAGCAGCCGATTCCCACTATCATCGGCCCACCGCAAACGATGACGCCCTCAGGCGCGCCGGCCTCAGAGCCGGTCTCCCGCTACCGCTTCCCCGACCCCGAAACCGCTGACGAGGACGGCCTGGTGGCTGTAGGGGGGGACCTCGCGCACGGCACCCTGCTCGCTGCCTACCGGGCCGGCATCTTCCCCTGGAGCGACGGGCCGATCACCTGGTGGTCCCCGGATCCCCGGGCCGTCATCCCCCTCGACGGCCTGCACGTCTCGCACAGCCTCGCACGCACCATCCGGCGCGGCGCGTTCCGGGTCACCTTCGACACGGCGTTCCCCGGGGTGATCGAGGGATGCGCCGCGGCCCGCCCGGGACGCGAGGAAACCTGGATCAGTCCGGCCTTCGTCGAGGCCTATACCCGCCTGCACGCGCTCGGCTGGGTGCACTCCGTGGAATGCTGGCAGGGCGACCGGCTCGCCGGCGGGCTCTACGGGGTGGCCATCGGCGCCTGGTTCGGCGGGGAGTCCATGTTCTCGGCGGAACGCGACGCCTCGAAGGTCGCGATCGCCGCGCTCGTCGCGCGCCTGCGCGAGTGCGGCTTTGTGCTGTTCGACGCTCAGGTCATGAACCCGCACCTCGCCTCGCTGGGCGCGGTCGACATTCCGCGCGGTGAATACCGGGCCATGCTGCGTGGGGCGCTGGCGGCCGGCGCCAGGCCGTTGTAGCGGGCGGCGCGCCCGCCGGGCGGTATCAGACGCCCCCTCGTTCCTTCCCCAAGCCCTCGCGCAGGCTCCAACCGTGCTGCCGGTAGAGCTGCGGGTGCTCCATCCGGTGGTCGACCTCGCGGAGGACTGCCGCCGCGGATTCCTCCAGCGTCCGGCGGCCGAACTCTGCGGTGGCATCCTGCGGCGGCATCCTTCCCATGATGCCGGTCAGGGGCTGCCCCTTCGGGGGCAGCGCGGAAAGGTCGACGGTCCCGGGATGAAGGGCCATCAGGTGTGACGTCTCCCAACCCGCCGCGTGGTCCCCCGCCTCGGGGTACCGGTCCTCGAGGAACAGGTAGTCGACGCACGCCCATGCGAGCATGCCGTGATACTTGCTGTGCCGGCGCTTGTTGAAGAGCAGGACCGCCGAGCGGGCGTGGTCGATGAGGGGGTAGTGCCCGGCGACGAGCACCCCCAGCGCGAATCCGAGGCTCTCCACCTCCGCGAGGACGTGCAGCAGCAGGCGCTGGTAGTTGAGGACCTGCTCGGTGGGCGTGAACGGCTGCCGGTCGGGCCCGAAGTTCTCCGCCGGCAGGTCCATGGCCGTCGCGATGAGTTCGCGGTCCGCGGCGTTCGCCTCCATGAGCGACTCGCTGCGGCTCTCCCCGTAGTACAGCGGGGGGAACACGAGGCCGCCGCCCCGCGAGGCGCAGAGGATGGCGAGTCCTTCGGCCTGGAGCGTGTCCGCGCCGAGCGGGTTCTGGGGGCCGTGCCACTCGATCGT
>JAPLSM010000374.1 GCA_026398635.1 Spirochaetota bacterium
GAAGCTGTACGTGGACACGCCCGACGACATCCGGTTCATCCGGCGCCTGCGCCGCGACATCAGCGAGCGGGGACGTACGGTCGACTCGGTGACCGAGCAGTGGGTCGAAAAGGTCCGGCCGGGGCACTACGAGTTCGTGGAACCCACCAAGGCCTACGCCGATCTCATCATCCCCGAGGGCGGGTTCAACGATCGCGCCATGGAGGTGATGATCCCCTTCCTCAGGCACGTCGCGGGCTGACCGGCATGCCGCCCCGCGTCGTGCTGCCCCGCGTCGTGCCGCTCCGCATCGTTGCCGCCGAATCCCGACGCGAGCTCGAGCGTTGCTTCCGGTTCCCCCGGACCGTCTACCGGAACGACCCCCACTGGGTCGAGCCGATCCTCGTCGACCGGCTCGCCAAGGTGGACCCGGGCCGCAACCCCTTCTGGCGAACCGCCGAGCGCCGGCTGTGGATGGCCATGCGGGGCCGCGGGGTCGTTGGCACCATCGCCGCCATCCACGACCGCAAGTCCAACGAGGCGCTCCACCGGTCGCTGGGGACCTTCGGGTTCTTCGAGTGCCTCGACGACCCCGAGGCGGCCGCTCTCCTCGTGAGCACCGCCGGGGCCTGGCTCGCCGCGCGCGGGCTCACGGTCATGCGCGGCCCCTACAACCCCTCAGCCGACGACGAGCCCGGGGTGCTGGTCGAGGGCTTCGACACCCTGCCCGCGGTCATGGAGGCCCACAACCCGCCGTATTATGCACGGCTGCTGGAGGGTGCGGGCATGCGGAAGCACCAGGACATGTTCGCGCGTCTCTTCGTGCGACCACCCGGAAACCGATCCTTCCTCGAGGACGCGCCGCCCCGGCTGCGTCGCGCCATCGAGATCGCGGAAAAACGCGACCGGGGGGTGGTCGTGCGGAAGCTCGACCGGCAGCGCTGGGACGAGGACATCCGGATAGCCTGCCGGCTCTTCAACGCGGCGCTCGCCTACCTGCCCGAGCACGTGCCCGTGAGCGAGGAGGAGTTCCTCGCCATGGCCGCGGGCCTCCGGCCCATTCTCGACGACGAGATGGCGCTGCTGGCCGAGGTGGACGGGCGTCCGGCGGGATTCGGCCTCGTGCTGCCCGACGTGAACCAGGCGCTGCGCCACGCGCACGGCCGGCTCGGCCCGATCGGCATGCTGCGCTTCCTGTGGCACCGCCGGTCCATCGACCGCGCCTCCTTCAAGATCATGATGGTGGCGCCGGAGTTCCAGGACCGGTTCGTGGAGGTGCTCATCATCCGCCGGCTCGGCGAGGCAGTGTGGCGCAAGGGCTATCGGGAGGTGGACCTGTCGATGACCGGCGACGAGAACTGGAAGTCGAACCGGATCCAGGAGCGGACCGGACCGCACGTCTACCGGCGCTACCGGATCTTCGAGAAGGACATCGCCCCCGCGAAGGGAGGACCCGCATGAAACGAGCACCGACGAAAACGGCCCCCCGAATCCCGCGTGAAACGACACCCGCGCCCGGCAAGCTCCCGCTCGGCCGCAAGATCATCTACGGACTCGGCGACTGGGGCGGCTCCGCGACCTCGACGATCTTCATCTTCTTCTTCTCGTTCTTCCTCTCGGACATCGCGCGCCTGCCGCTCCAGCTCTCCGGACTCGTGCTGCTCGTCGGCGGTATCTGGGACGCGGTGAACGACCCGCTCATCGGCGTGCTGGCGGACCGGGTCAGGACGCGCTGGGGACGGCGCCGGCCCTTCTTCCTGTTCGACGCCCTGCCGCTGGCGGTCACCTTCACCATGCTGTGGTGGGTGCCGCAGTGGGGCGACCTGGGCAGGGCGGCCTGGTTCGCGCTCGCGTACGTGCTCTTCGACACGTGCTTCACCCTGATGACCGTGCCCTACGGCGCTCTCACCGCCGAGCTCACCGAGGACTACGACGAGCGCACCGATCTCACGGGATGGCGCATGGCGCTGAACCTGCTCGGCGGCCTCATGGCCGCTTTCTTCGTGCCTGTCATCGTGGGCGCGTTCACCCGACAGGCCACCGGCTACTTCGTGGCCGCGGCCGGTTTCGGCCTGCTCGCGATGGTACCGTACCTGATGCTGTTCTTCACCACGAAGGAACGGTTCACCGCGACGGCTCCGCCGCGGGAGAGCCTCGTCACTTCCTTCGTCGCCACGCTGAAGAACCGCGCCTTCCGGTACACCGCGGCCATCTACCTGCTGTCCTGGGTGACGGTGAACCTCGTGGCCTCGCTGCTGCAGTACTACGTCACGTGGTGGGTGCGCATCCCGGACGAGCTCGAGTTCGTGCTCGTGGTCGTCCAGGGTGCGGCCATCGCGTGCATCCCGCTGGTCGTGCTCCTGTCCGGCCGGCTCGGCAAGCGCGGCGCCTACATCGTGTCGGCCGGCTGGTGGGCGGCCGTCATGCTGGGCCTCGCCATCATCCCCGGCACCGCGCGCACCTTCGCCTACGTTCTCGCCGGGCTGGCCGGCTTCGGCGTGGCCGGGGCGCAGGTCATCCCGTGGTCGATGGTGCCCGACGTCATCGAAGCGGACGAGATGAACTCGGGCCGCCGGCGCGAGGGCGCCTATTATGGCGTGGTGGCGTTCTTCCAGAAGTCAGGGACCGCCTTCATGCTCGCCATCGTGCAGTGGGTGCTCGCACTGACCGGCTACCGGCCGGGCGAGGCGCAGCCCGCCTCCGCGCTGCTCGCCATCCGGCTGATGATCGGCGTCGCGCCTGCCGTGCTGCTGGGCGCCTCGATGATCGTGGCCTGGAAATCGCCCCTCGGGAAGCGCGAGCACGAGGCGATGCGGGCCGAGCTCGAGAAGCGGCGCGCGGTCTAGCCGCGCCGCACCCGCGGCACGCGGCCCACGGCGCGCGGCGACGGCCCCGCGCGGTTGATCCGGCTCAGCCGCCTTGGACGCGTCGTTCGAGGCGCCCGGGCGGCCCGAGCGGCGTGCGCGCCGCTTCCCAGCCGAGCATGGCCTGCTTGCGTTCGAGGCCCCAACGATAGCCGCCGAGGGTGCCGATCGACCGCAGCACCCGGTGGCACGGGATGATCCAGGCCACCGGGTTCGCACCGACCGCACCCGCCACAGCGCGCGCGGCCCCCGGCCGGCCGATGCGCCGCGCCACATCGCCGTAGGTCGTGGCCGCGCCCGGCGGGATGCGAAGCAGCGCCTCCCACACCTTCAGCTGGAAGTTGGTACCGGCCAGGTGCAGGCCGAGCTTCCCCCCGCCCGTCCCGGCGAACATGCGCTCGACCATCCGGGCCGCGATGGCGTGGTCCTCGCGAAGGGTCGCGCGGGGCCAGCGCCGGCGCAGACCGGCGAGCGCGGCTGCCCGGCCGCCGGCCCCGACGAAGGAGAGGTGGCAGATGCCACGGGCCGTGATGCCGAGCAGGCATTCGCCGAACGGCGTGGGGTGAAACCCCCAGGCGATGGAGACACCCCTGCCGCCGCTCGCCACCTCTCCCGGCGTTGCCGCCTCTGCGCTCACGAGCAGGTCGTGCAGCCGGCCCGGGCCCGACAAGCCCGCGTCCCACGCGGCGTCGAGTACGGTGACCGAGCGTCGCAGCTGCTCGACCGCGTACTCCTTGGCGAGGAACTGCAGGAACCGCTTGGGGCTGATACCCGCCCACCGGGTGAACAGGCGCTGGAAATGCGCGGGGCTGAGGCCCGCACTTCTCGCAACCTCCGCGAGGGAGGGCCGGTGCTCCGCCTGCTCCCCGAGGAACCGGATGGCCCGCTCGACCCGCGCGTAGTCGGCGGCAGCCTGTTTCGTCGCGTGCGTCATACCGTGAGAATACCCCGCGAGGCGGCGGACGGGCCACCCGGATCGTGCTGTCCTCGCGGCAGCGCTCGTCATCTCCCGCGCGCGCCCGTTGCGCAGGGGT
>JAPLSM010000439.1 GCA_026398635.1 Spirochaetota bacterium
GGCGCCATTTTCGATGCCAGCGGAAGCTACGATGCCGCGCTGATCTTCAGCATCGCCGTCGCCGTGGCCGCGACCTGCTGCATCTGGCTCGCGGCTCCCCGACGCGGGCGCGAACACCTGCCCGAAGACGCGACCCCGGCGGCCTGACCCCGGCGGTGCCGCCTCTGCGCCCGGAGCCCCGCCCCGTCCCCGCAGGCCCGTCCACACGGTTGCGCCGGCGGGCGATGCGGCGTACCATCGCCGCATGGCCAAGAAAACCGAGCGGATTGTCGGCAAGACGATTCTCTACTTCACGAAGACCGGCAAGGCGAACACCGATGCGCTCCTCAAGGCGGCGTGCTCCCGCGCCACCGCCCTCGGAGTGCGGCAGGTCGTGGTCGCCTCGACGCACGGCTTCACGGCGCGCCGGGCGCAGGCCGCGTTCGCGGGAACCGGGGTCGACGTGATCGCGGTCACCATCGCCGCCGCCTACGACAAGGAAGGCTGGACGATGAAAGACGCGGAGCGGGCGCGGCTTCGCAGGGCGGGGATCACGGTGCTCACCGGCACGCACGCCTTGGGCGGCGAGCTCTCGAATGGCCTGGAGGTCACCGGCGCGCAAGACATCGCCTCGAAGGTCCTCTATCGATTCTGCCAGGGCATGAAGGTCGCCGTCGAGGTCGCCCTCATGGCGGCCGACGCCGGCCTCCTGAACATGCGGCGCGAGGTGATCGCGGTAGGAGGGACGGGGGAAGGAGCGGACACCGCGATTGTCGTCAAGCCCGCCTACACCCGCACCTTCCAGAAGCTCGAGATCCGGGAGATCATCGGTAAGCCGCGGAAGGGGTAGGCGCGGCTCAACCCTGGGCCGCGTCCATCAGCTCCTGCCGGCGCCGGCGGTACTCGATGATCGGGCCGTCGCCCATCACGAGGTTTTCGCCGATCTTCAGGCCGCTCGGCTTCGGCTGCTGGGTCTGCACGACCCGCCGGTCCTGGTGGGCGATGCGGAGGTTCATGGGCATGGCCAGGCGCGCGACGGGCCTTCCGAGCGGGCCCGGCATGAACTTCTGGTAGAAGCGCAGGTACAGCAGCGTGTGCTCCGCGTCCACCGGCACGAACGCCGCCCCGACCCGCACCTTAGGCGCGATCCAGTTCTGCCAGAGGTTGGGGAAGATGAAGTCGAGGTGGAACGCCGGATAGGGCGGCTTGATGTCCTCGGCCGTCCGGGGTCGCTGGCCGGTGTCGAGCTCGTTGAAGACCCGCACGAAGAACCGGTCCGGTCCGCGCCACTCGACCACGGGTCCGTTCACCAGCGTGCGGTTGCCCCGTCCGATCGTGTTGTAGTGCACAAATGGAAGGTGCACGACGTCGAGCTGGTTCTCGATGACCCGGGAGTAGTGGGCATCCCAGGGATCGACCGCGCTCGCCCACGAGAAGCCGTCCAGGTCCTCGAAGTAGCGGGGCGCCTGGATGCGCGCGGGCGGCCGTTCGCCCCACCAGATCCAGAGCCAGCCGTGCGCTTCGTACGTGGGGTACGCGTGCACACGGAAGCGTTCGGGCACCTCGGCGGTCTTCCCGTTCGCGGGGATCAGGACCCCCCTGCCCGACGCGTCGTACCGGAACCCGTGGAAGGGGCACTCCACCGCGTCGCCGGCATGCTTCCCGGCGCTGAGCGCCGCGCCCCGGTGCGCGCAGCGGTCGCGCAGGCAGAACGTCTTCCCCGCCCGGTCGCGGGCGAAGACCAGCCGCTCGCCCATGCGCGTCACGCCCAGAAGATGTGCGAGCCTCACCTCCCTCGACTCGAGAACCACGTACCATTGATTCAGGATCATGCAACCTCCCTCGGCAGCGCCTCCGCGGACCGCTCCGCGAGGAAACGGTCCGCCTCCTCCCTCGACGGGATACCCTGCTGACCGCCGCGCCGGGTCGCCTTCATTGCCGCGACCGCAGAAGCAAACCTGACTCGCCGCGCCACCGGCAAACCCTCGCACAGGAGCGCGGCGTAGCAGCCATGGAATACATCCCCGCACCCGTTCGTGTCGACCGTCTCGACACGGAAGGCGGGCTGGTGGATCACCCCGCCCGGGCGCTCGCGGCTCGCGTACCAGGAGCCCGCCGTGCCGTCGGTCACCACGACCGCGGACCGCCCCTCGTTCCACAGCGCCCGAACCGCAGAAGGGCCGTCGGAAGCGCCCGCGATCTGCCGGGCGAACTCGAGCGGCACCACGAGATGGTCCACGAGCGCGAGGAGCTCGTCAAACGGGGCCTCGAGACGGCGGTCGAAATCCGCCACCACGGGAAGACCCGCGTCCCGCGCGAGGCGAGCCGCCCGAACCATCCCCTCGAGGCCGACATGGTCGACGAACAGCACCTTCGCCGACCTGAGGAGCGTTTCCGGTGGTCCGGCGGGGTCGGCGCCGATCACGCCTGATGCATCCGACAGGATGGTGCGCGTCAGCCCATTCAGGTCCACGAGGATCGTCGAGTGGAACGGCCGGGCATCCGGACGGCGCACGACGGCGGTCGTGTCCACGCGCTCCGCGGCGAGGCTGTCGAGGATGAAGCGCGAGAGCTCGTCGTCCCCGAGGACGCCCGCGTAGGCGCAGCGCCGGCCCAGACGGGCGGCGGCCACGAGCGCGGTGCCGGTGAGTCCGCCGGCGTGGCGCTCACGCCGCACCACCCGGACCTTGCTGTCGGCGCGAGGGTACTCCTCGAGGTACACGAGGTCGTCCACGGCCACCGCGCCGAGGCCGAGGACGTCGATCGGGCCGCTCATCGGCCGGGCAGCGCCGCGATCCACCGCTCGAGGTCTGCGACGCGCACGACGTGCGCGAACCAGCCCGCCGCGGTGCGGAGCGCCCCGACGTGCAGGTCACGGTTGAGCGCGGCCGTGGCGTCCGCGGGGTAGTAGACCCGGAACCCGCGCATGAACGCCTCCATCGCCGTGACGAACGGGCACACGTTGGTGAGCACGCCGCACACCACGACGCTCGCGGCGCCGAGGGTGCGCAGCGTGAGCTCCAGGTCGGTGCCCAGGAAGCCGCTGTACCGGCGCTTGACGATGACCTTCTCCCCCGCGGACGCCTCCAGGCCCTCCGCGAGCTCCACGTCGGGGGTGCCCTCGAGGATCGGGGTGTGCCACCACTCGGCGAGCATGCCCGCCCGGTCGTGGTCCACCGCGTGGTGGCCCTGCACGATCCACAGGACGGGGAGGTCCCGGGCTCGGAAGGCGGCGGCGAGCGCGGCCACCCGGGGCAGGACCGCCCGTGCATTCGGCGATGCGAGGGGCCGCCCCTCATCGACGAACGGCCGGCTCATGTCGACCACGAGAAGCGCCGTCGCGCGCGATGCGAGGGGCGGAACGGGCCGCCATTGGTAGGGGGCCAGCTCAGCCATCCAGTCCTCGAGCCCCTCCGCAAGGGTGCCCGGCTCCACGTAGGTCCGCCTGACGTCCGCAATGCCTGCCATGCCCGGGAGGGTACCGCTTGGCGTCCCCTGATGGTAGTATGGGTGCCCGAGAGAGGCCCCATGACCCACTACCCCGATGCCTTCATCAGCGCGATCCCGAAGACCGACCTGCACGTCCACCTCGACGGATCGCTGCGCCTGCCCACGCTGATCGAGCTGGCCCGGGAGCGCCGAGTGACCCTGCCCTCGGAGACCGAGGAGGGGATGAACGAGCTGGTGTTCAAGCCCGCCTACCGCAACCTCGACGAGTACCTGCAGGGGTTCGCGTGGACCCTGCGGGTGATGCAGGACACCGAGAGCCTCGAGCGTACGGCGCGCGAGCTGGCCCTCGACAACTGGGCCGAGGGCGTGCGTTACCTCGAGGTGCGGTTCGCTCCGCAGCTGCACATGTCCCACGACCTCGACTTCGCGGCGGTGATGGGTGCGGTCGACCGGGGCCTGCGCGGCGCGCGCGCCGAGGTGAACCGCGGCCTGCCGGACGACGAGCCGCCGTTCGACTACGGCATCATCGTCTGCGCCATGCGCTTCTTCACCGGCGGCTTCTCGAGCTACTACGCGGACCTGTGCCGTACGCTCAGCTTCTCGGACCCGGTGGACGTCATCCGGGTCGCGAGCCTCGAGCTGGCCCGGGCCGCGGTGCACCTCCGCGACGAGACGGACGTGCAGGTCGTGGGCTTCGACCTGGCCGGCAGCGAGTACGGCTACCCGGCGGACGAGCACCTGGAAGTCTACGAGTACGTGCACCGCAACTTCATGCGGAAGACCGTGCACGCGGGCGAGGCCTACGGCCCCGAGTCGATCTTCCAGGCCATCGCGAAGCTGCACGCCGACCGCATCGGCCACGGCCTGCACCTCTTCGACGAGGACATGATCCGCTCGGAGAGCGTGCGCGACCGGAAGGCCTACATCAAGAACCTCGTCAACTACATCGCCGAAAACCGCACCACCATCGAGGTCTGCCTGACGAGCAACCTCCAGACCTCGCCCGCGCTCAAGCGCATCGGCGACCACTCGCTGAAGAAGATGCTCGATCACCGCCTGTCGGTGACCCTCTGCACGGACAACCGGCTCGTGTCCCACACCACCGTCACCCACGAGCTCGAGCTCGCGCTCGCCGCCTTCGATATCCCCCCGGACCAGCTTAAGGACATCATCATCTACGGCTTCAAGCGCTCGTTCAGCCACCTCCCGTACCCCGAGAAGCGCAAGTACGTGCGGCGGGTCATCGAGTACTACGAGCGCCTCGAGCGGGAGCACGGCGTCGGCGCGACCTCCGCATGACGGACCGCCCCCGGGACCTCCCAGCCTCGCCCGGACGCCCCCTGCCCTTCGGCGCCACCCCGACCGCAAGAGGTGTGCGGTTTTCCGCGTTCAGCCGACACGCGACCGCGGTGACGCTGCTGCTGTTCGACCGTGCCGGCGACGAGCGGCCGTCCGTGGAGATCCCCCTCGACCCGCGCCTCAACCGGACCGGTGACGCCTGGCACGTCGAGGTGGACGGCATCGGCCCGGGCGCGCTGTACCTGTTCCGGGTCGACGGCCCTCATGAGCCGGCCCGGGGCCACCGGTTCGATCCCGCCACGATGCTCCTCGACCCCTACGTGAAGGCCGTCACCGGCCCCGCCGGCCGGCGCAAAGGCGTCGTGATCTCGGACGAGTTCGACTGGCAGGGTGATCAGCCCCCCGGCCGGCCGCCGCAGCGCACGGTCATCTACGAGACCCACGTGCGCAGCCTCACCCGTCACCCCTCCGCGGGCGTCGAGCACCCGGGCACCTTCCGAGGCGTGGCTGAGAAGATCCCCTACCTCACCGACCTCGGGGTGACGGCCGTGGAGCTGATGCCCGTCATGGAGTTCGACGAGCGCGAGAACCACCGGACCAACCCGCGCACCGGCGAGCGCCTCGGCAACTACTGGGGCTACAACACCATCGCGTTCTTCGCGCCGAAGGAGGGGTACGCGGCCGGGGGCGCGCCCGGGGCCGCGGTGACGGAGTTTAAAGAGATGGCGCGCAGCCTGCACCGGGCGGGCATTGAGGTGATCCTCGACATCGTCTTCAACCACACGGCCGAGGGCGACGAGACCGGGCCCACCCTGAACTTCCGGGGGTGGGACAACACGATCTACTACCTGCTGCAGACGGACCAAAGCCGGTACGCGAACTTCACCGGCTGCGGCAACACCCTGAACTGCAACCACCCCATCGTCCGCACGCTCATCATCGACTGCCTGCGCTACTGGACGGTCGAGATGCACGTGGATGGGTTCCGGTTCGACCTCGGCTCGGTGCTCGGACGCGACCGGGAGGGCCGGCTTATGGAGAACCCGCCCATCCTCGAGCGGATCGCCGAGGACCCCGTGCTGCGCGGGACCAAGATCATCGCCGAGGCATGGGACGCGGCGGGCGCCTACCAGGTCGGGCAGTTCCCGGGCGGCCGGTGGGCGGAGTGGAATGACCGGTTCCGCGACGACACGCGCCGGTTCTGGCGCGGCGACCCCGGCTGCACGGGAGCGGTGGCCACCCGGCTCACCGGCAGCGCCGACCTGTACCTGAGGGACGGCCGCAAGCCCTTCCATTCGATAAACTTCGTAACGTCGCACGACGGCTTCACGTTGAACGACCTCGTGAGCTACACGCGACGCCACAACGAGGAGAACGGCGAAGGGGGCCGCGACGGGTTCGAGCCGAACTGGAGCGACAACAACGGCGCGGAGGGGCCGAGCGACGACCCACTCGTCGAGGCCGTCCGCGAGCGGCAGGTGAAGAACCTCCTCGCCACGCTCCTCCTGTCGCTCGGCACCCCCATGCTCCTCGGCGGCGACGAGATGCGCCGCACGCAGCGGGGGAACAACAACCCGTGGTGCCAGGACAACGAGACGTCGTGGTACGACTGGCGCCTGCTCGCGCGGCACGCGGGGGCGCGCCGGTTCTGCCGGGAACTGATCCGCTTCCGGCTCGACCACCCCGCGTTCCTGCGACCCGAGTTCTACACTGGCGGCGACCCCGACGATGACCGGATCCCCGACGTGGCGTGGTTCGGTGCCGACGGCGCGCCCCACGACTGGTCGGCCGCGAGCCGGCGCCTGGCAATGCTCATCGACGGCAGTCCGGGAACCGGGACCGACCGGGACGACAACGACTTCTACCTGATGCTGAACGCGGACCGGGACGACGCGGTGTTCACCGTGGCGCCGGTGCCGCCCGGCAGGTCGGCCTGGCGCCGCGCCGTGGACACGGCCCGGCCATCGCCCGATGACTTTGCGGAGCCGGGCGACGAGCCGTCGCTCGCCGAGTCCACCTGCCGGGTGAGCGGCAGGTCGCTGGTCGTGCTGCTGTCGCGATGAAAGCCCACGGCGGCTGCACCCGGCGTCGATCGCGGGCCTGAGGCCGTGCGCTTGACCGCCGCCGTCGCACGGTCATAGGATCGCCCGGAGGCCCTCATGCGCCGGCGCGTCTTCTTCGTCATCGGCCTCACCCTCCTCGCGATGATCCTCGTCATCGCCGCGGCCACCCGGCTGGTCCTCATGCAGAGCCTGCTCGACCTCGAGCGAAGCTACCTCGAGCGCGACGTGGACCAGGTGCGCAAGGCCGTGGCCGAGGATCTGGCCGCCCTCCGCCGCACGGCTCGCGACTGGTCCGCGTGGGACGACGCCTACGAGTTCGCCGCGACCCGCTCGCCCGGATTTGTCGCACGCAACCTCGCCGACGAGATGCTCTCGGACATCAATGTGAGCGCGATCCTCTTCGTCGACGCCCACGGCCGGCTGGTGTACGGCAAGACGACGGACGCGGCCGGCTCCGGCGCCGCGGATCTCGCCGCGGAGATTGCCCGATACGCCGCGGACCACCCCGCGCTCCTCGCGCACGATTCACCGGACGCGAGCGTCGCCGGCATCGCGGCACTGCCGGAAGGGACCACGCTGGTGGCCGCCTGGCCGATCCTCGACAGTTCGCGCACCCAGCCGGCCCGGGGCACGCTGCTCATGTGCCGGCTCCTCACCTCGGAGGACGTGCGGGAGATCGGCCGGCGGGTGAATCTCTCGGTCGCACGGCTCTCCCTCGGCGACCCGCAGCTTCCGGCCGGCCTCGCGGGGGACGCCGTGGTCATCGAGGCGTTCGGCCGCGACCGGGTCGCGGCCTACGGCCTCCTCAAGGACTTCGACGGGCAGCCCGCCGTCGCGTTCCGGGTATTCGAGCCCGCGGACTTCCGGCGTCAGGGCGTGATCATGCTCTTCGCCCTCCTCGCCTGGGTGACCCTCACCGGCCTCTCGTTCGGCGCGGCGGTCTTCTTCTTCCTCGAGCGGGCCGTGCTGTCGCGCCTCCACGCGCTGAGCGCCGGCGTACTCGCCATCGGCACGGCCGACGAACCCGGCCGGCGGCTCGCGCTCGCGGGCCGTGACGAGTTCGCCTATCTCGGGGCGGCGATCAACGGCATGCTGGACTCCCTCGAGCGGTCGAACGCGGACCTCCTGAAGATGGAGCAGCGCAACGAGGCCTTCCTCGGCGCAGTGCCCGACCTGTTCTTCCGGGTCGACCGCGAGGGGACCATCGTGGATGCGCGCCTCCCCGCCGGCGTCTCGCGCCTGCCCGCATCCAACCGCCTGGTCGGGGCGAACGCCCGGGACCTGCCCGGGATCTGGTCCCGGATAGACCCGAAGTTCATCGAGCGGGGGATGACCCGCATCCGCGACACCCTTGCCACCGGGGTCCCGCAGTCCATCGAGTTCACCCTCGACGACGACCCGCCACGCACCTGGGAGTGCCGCACCGCGCCCATCGGCGGGGACGAGGTGCTCGTGCTCGTGCGCGACGTCACCGCCGAGCGCCGGGCCGCGGAAGCCCAGCGCAAGGAAATCCTCCTGAAGGAGATCCACCACCGGGTCAAGAACAACCTGCAGGTGATCTCGAGCCTGCTCGACCTGCAGGCCCGGGCCGCCCGGGACGACGAGACGCGGCGCCTGCTCTCCGAGAGCCAGGGCCGGGTCCGCTCCATGGCCCTCATCCACGAGCGGCTCTACGGCTCGGGCTCGGACGCAGTCGACTTCGCGGACTACGCGCGCGATCTCGTGACGCACCTGCGCCACTCCCTGTCCGGAGACTCCGGACGCATCGCGGTCGCCGTCGACGTCGAGGACGTGGCGCTCGACATGGACGTGTCGGTGCCCTGCGGTCTGGTCATCAACGAGCTGCTGACGAACGCGCTGACGCACGCGTTCCCGGAGGGCCGCGCTGGGAGCGTAGCCGTCTCGCTCCGCCGCCGCCCCGGGGGGTCGCTCGAGCTGCGCGTCGCCGACGACGGGGTCGGGCTTCCTCCGGAAGTGGATCCGGACAATCCCGGCACCCTGGGCCTGCGGATCGTGCACATCCTGTCCGCCCAGATCCAGGGCACGCTCGAGACGGTGCGCTGCCCGGCGGATGGCCGGGGCACGGCATTCTCGCTGGTATTTCCCGACCCGTCGGGAGGGCCGACCGTCTCAGGTTAGGTCCGCTCGATCACGAGCAGCGACACGTCGTCGCCAAACGCTGACCCTGCCCGGAACGCAAGGACCTCGGCGTCGATCGCCTCGACCATTTCGCGCAGGCCGGCCGTCCGATGGCGCTTCGCCAGGTCCGCGAGGCGCGTCGATCCAAACCGCTCGCCGGCCGGGTTCGTGGCGTCCACCAGGCCGTCGGAGTACAGCAGCAGCCGGTCGCCTTTCGCGAGACGCACCTCCTCCACCACGGGCTCGGTCCGCGGGAAGAGGCCGATGGCGAACCCTTCAGGCCGCAGCACCCGCGTCGCCCCATCGGCCCGCACGAGTAATGGGTGGGGGTGACCGGCACGGACCAGGCTCAGCAGGCCCCGGTCGGCGTCCAGCACGCCGTAGGCGAGCGTGAAGAAGGGGTTGCGGTCCTGGTCCACGTAGAACCGGCGGTTGAGCTCGCACACTACTTCCGCGGGGTCGCGTACCTCCCGGCGCGGCTCCTCGCACCGGGACGCCACGAGGATGCCGCCGCGCTCTGCGTCGGTCGACAGCACCGAGTGCAGCAGGAGGGAGAAGAGCGCCGAGGTCACGCCCTGCCCGATCACGTCCACCGCCCAGAATCCCGCCCGGCCGGCATCGAGGGCCGCGAACCCCACGACGTCGCCGCCCGAGAGCTCCGAAGGGTGGAAGAGCCAGTCGACCCGGCAGCCCGGAAGCTGAGCGTCGCGCGCGGGAAGGTTCCGCTTCGCCAGGCGCGCGAGCTCCTCGAGCTCGCGCAGCACGAGGTGCTGCACGCGCTCGCGCTCGCTCGTCTGCCGGAACACGTACAGCAGCCCGAACAGCGTTCCTTCGGCGCCACGCAGCGGCGAGGCGTTCACCTCGACCGGCGTCTCCGCGCCTCCCGCACCCACCACCCGGCAATCACCCCGCAGGGCGCTGCGCCCCTCGGCGAGGGGTTCGGACACGGGAAGGACGATCCGGTTCCCGGTGGCGCCGTCGAGCACGGTCACGGCGTCGGTGATGCGCTGCCCGGCGAGCTCCTCCTGCCGGCGGCCGAGCAGCGTCTCGGCCGCGGGGTTCACGAAGGTCACCAGGCCCTTGGGGTCCGCGATCAGCACCGCGTCGCTCATGCTCGAGGCCACCGCCGACGCCCACCGCCCTGACTCGAGCGATCCCCGGGCGCGCTCGTGCCGGTGGAGCGCCATCTGGATGGTCGCGTGCAGGCTCCGCTCGTCGAAGGGCTTCAGCACGTAGCCGAGGGGGTCGGTCAGCTTGGCCTCCTCGAGGGTCTCGCTGTCGGAGAAGGCGGTGAGGTACACCACGGGCACGTCGAGCCGGGCTCTCATGCGCTGCGCGGTCTCGATGCCGTTCATCCCGCCCTTGAGTTGGATGTCCATCAGCACGAGGTCCGGCTCGATCTCCGCGAACCGTTCGAGCGCGGCAGCTCCCGTCGCGGCCACGGCCGGAACGTTATACCCGAGCCCCTCGAGGGTCTCCTTGATCTGCGCCGCCACGAGCCCCTCGTCTTCGACCACCAGGATCCGAGCCTTCTTCAACTGAAGCTCCTCCACGCCCATCATAGCGCCACCGCGGGGGAAATGCACCCGGCAGCGGGGCCTCTATCCCTGCGGCGGCCCGGTCGCCCCTGTCGCCACTCCCTGGCGGGCCACTGCACCGCCCTTTGGGCCGGCGCCGCTGCACCGTCTTCGCACCGGTATCGCTTCCTCTTGCGCGTCTGACCTATGGGCCGGTAGAATGCGCTTCAGGATCCTCAACGGAAGCGCGAGGTTCAGAAATGCGGACCAGAGAGTCGCCTGACCGCGTCAGGCGGTCCACCCCCTTGGTCGGGCCGATGCACCGACCTGCGGCCTTTCCCCTTCTCCTGTTCGCGACGGTCTTCTTTCTGGGCTCCGTCGTCGTCATGCCGTGCACCCCCAAGGCGGAGACAGGCAGCGGGGCACCGGGTGCTCCCGTCATCCAGCCGCGCGCCCATTCCCACAACGACTATGAGCACGCACGCCCGCTCCTCGATGCCCTGGCGTTCGGGTTCTGCAGCGTCGAGGCGGATATCTACCTCGTGGACGGCGCGCTGCTCGTCGCGCACGACCGGAGCAATGTCGACGCCCGCAGGACACTCGACAACCTCTACCTGCGGCCGCTCTGGGAGCGCTTCCAGGCGAACGGCGGCCACATCTATCCCCTAGGGCGGGCCACCGCACCGCCCCTAGGGCGGGCCACCGCACCGCCCGAGGCGGCGGCCTTCACGCTGCTGATCGACGTCAAGAACAATGGGGCGGAGACCTTCCGGGTGCTGGATCGAATGCTGGCAGACTATGCGCCCATGCTGGCGCACTTCACGGACGATACGACCACACCCGGCGCCGTGACGGTGATCATCTCCGGCGATCGTGCCACGGATGTGATCCTGGCCTCATCCCCGCGCCGCGCCGGTATCGACGGACGCCTCTCGGACCTGGACGGCCCGTTGAACCGCCACCAGATGCCTCTCATCAGCGACAACTGGACAATGCACTTCGGGTGGCTGGGACAAGGGGACATGCCGCCCGACGAAGCCGCGAAACTGGACGCTATCGTCGCCAAGGCTCACGAACGCGGAGTGCGGGTTCGCTTCTGGTCGATTCCCCAGACCGAGGTGATCTGGAGCCGGCTCTACGACGCCGGCGTCGACCTGCTCAACGCGGACGATCTCGGCAAGCTCAGTGCCGTGCTGCTGAAGAAGAGCGGACAATAGCTCGATCGCGGCCGGGCGCGCGCCCTGCCGGTCATCGCGCGGAAACGGTGACCAGCCTCAGGGCCGCTGCAGGAACTCTTCCAGCGCGATGGCCGTCTCGGCGGGCTTCTCGGCGCTCGGCATGTGCCCGCACTCGGGGATCGGGCAGTACTCGGCCCGGCTCAGGCGCCGCATCCACCCGTCAGCCCACCGGATCGGCAGGACCCGGTCCTCCACGCCCCAGATGACGAGCGTGTCCTGGCGGAGCAGGGGCAGGACGTCGTCGACCGGCTCCGTGCCGACCGCTTCCCGCGTGATGCGCGAAACGGCTCGGTTCCCTCCGGGGGTCAGCAGGAACGCCGCCTTGCCGTCGACGGCGTCCTCGAGACCCGATCTCCCGTGGAAGACCTTTTTCCGCATGACGCTCCTGATGAGGCACCGGCTGTTCAGGTCGAAGGCGAGATCGACGAGCGGGCCGAGCCGGGCCAGGCCGAGCACGCACCCCTCCTCGCCCGCCATCCCGTCAGGGTCGATCAGCACCAGTCGACGCACCCGCCCGGGGTACCGCACGGCGTAGTGGGCCGCGATCTGGCCGCCGAGGGAATGCCCGACCAGGTCCATCGTCTCCACCCCGAGGGCCTCTCGGAAGCGCTCGACGAACTCCGCCATGCCCGAGATGGAGTAGTGCATGTCCGGCTTGTCCGATTCCCCGCAGCCCGGGAAGTCGAAGGCCACCCAGCGCCGGTCGTCGCCGAGGCGCTCGAGAAGCGGCTCGAAGTCCGTCGTGCAGCCCGCCCAGCCGTGCACGAGGATGGCGGTCGGAAGGTCGACGCGCCCCGGTGCGGTGTCGAGGACGTGGATGGAGATGCCGTCCACCACGAGGGAACGGGAAACGATGGCCGCAGCCGTTCCGCGGAGGCCCGGCAGGAGCGCGAGGACGAGCACCAGGAAGGCGCGCCTGCACCGCATGCCTTCAATGATAGCGTGCCGGCCCGGACCCGACTACGCCGGCCGCGCCTCACAAAGCCACGGGCACGAGCACCTCGACGTCGTGGTCGCGGTGGTCGTCGGCCAGCGTGACGGCAGGGCCGGGTTGTTCCACGCCGTCCACGGTCACGCTCACCGTCTTCGCCTCCAGCCCCGCCCGTCTCACCGTGAGGTGGTAGAACGTCTCGCGGTGACGGTAGTGGATCTTGAACGTGTCCCAGGCGCGAGGGACCCGCGGGTTCACCAGCAGCCTGCCCTCCTCCAGCCGCAGCCCGAGAAGCGTCTCGACGATCATCCGGTACATCCAGCCCGCCGAACCGGTGTACCACGTCCAGCCGCCGCGGCCGGTGTGCGGAGGGAGCGCGTAGACGTCGGCTGCCACGACGTACGGCTCGACCTTGTACACCCCGACCGCCTCCGGTGTTCCGGCGTGGTTGATGGGATTGAGGAGAGAAAACAGCTCCCACGCCCGTTCGGTCTCGCCGAGCTCGGCGAAGGCCATGACGGCCCAGATGGCCCCGTGGGTGTACTGGCCGCCGTTCTCGCGCACGCCGGGGACATAGCCCCTGACGTAGCCGGGCTGGAGCGCCGAGGTGTCGAACGGCGGATCGAAAAGCTGGATGAGCCGCTCGCCGCGCCGCACGAGCCGTCGCTCGACGCTGTCCATCGCCTGCCGCGCCCGCGCCGGATCCGCTGCCCCCGAAAGCACGGCCCAGCTCTGGGACAGGGAATCGATCTGGCATTCGTCGTTGGCCGCCGAGCCGAGCGGCGTGCCGTCGTCGAAGAACGCGCGCCGGTACCACTCACCGTCCCACGCGTGCTCTTCGACGTTTCGCTGCAACCGCCCCGCTTCCTCCCGGCAGCGTTGGGCGAACCCTTCATCCCCCCGCCGCCCCGCCTGCTCGCCGAAGCGCTGGAGCACGTGGTAGAGGAAAAACGCGAGCCACACGCTCTCGCCCTGGCCGTTACGGCCGACGAGGTTCATCCCGTCGTTCCAGTCACCGCAGCCGATCAGCGGGAGCCCGTGCGCGCCGAAACGCAACCCGCGGGTGATCGCGCGCACGCAATGCTCGTAGAGCGTCCCCTCTTCCCCGGCGCGCTGCGGCAGGTCGTAGTACGACTCCTCATCGGCATTCACCGGTCGGCCGTCGAGGAATGGGACGCGCTCCTCCCACACGCCCGTGTCGCCCGTGGCCGACACGTAGCGGCATGTCGCGTACGGCAGCCACAGGAAATCGTCGGAGAAATGCGTCCGCACCCCGCGCCCGCTCGGGGGGTGCCACCAGTGCTGCACGTCCCCCTCGCGGAACTGGCGGCCGGCAGAGCGCAGCAGGTGTTCGCGGGCCGTCCACGGCGCCGCGTGGATCAGGGCTGCCGTGTCCTGCAGCTGATCGCGGAAGCCGTACGCGCCGCCGGACTGGTAGTACCCGCTGCGCCCCCAATACCGGCAGGCAAGCACCTGGTATTCCAGCCATCCATTGACCAGGATGTTCAACGCGCCGTCGGGCGTCTCGGCATGGACCACGCCCAGCGTCCGCTTCCAGAACTCCCACACCTGTTCCAGCGCCTGGCGCGCGCTGGCCGACCCGCCGAACCGCCGCACCAGCTGCTGGGCCTCCTCGGCGTTCTGCCCGGCGCCCAGCACGAAGACCACCTCCCGTTCCTGGCCATCCGGCACGTCGAGCGTAACCTGCACCGCCGCGCATGGGTCGAGGCCTGCGCCGGTCCTGCCCGATAGGTACGCCCGGTGCAGCGCGGCGGGATCGGCCAGGGTCCCGTTGCGGCCGAGAAACTCCGCGCGGCTGCCGGTGATGGTCCGCGCGGGTTCGGTAGCGCTTACGAACGCTATGCAGTCGGCGAACTCGCGGTTGTACACGTTGCGGGCAAACAACGCGCCGGTGTTCGGGTCGGTCTCCGTCACCACGTGCATCAGGTTCGCGTGCCGCCATTGGCCGAGCACCCATTCCCAGTAACCCGTGACCGACAACCGCCGCAGCCGGCCCGAAAGGTTCCGCAGTTTCACCACGGCCAGCTTCACCGGCGCGTCAAGCGCGACGTAGGTCCACAGCTCCGAGCTGATGCCGAACTGCGTGTACTCGAACACGCTGTACCCGAAGCCGTGGCGGCAGAGGTAGGTGCCGAGGCCACGCGCGGGCAACGGGGTCGGCGACCAGAACTGACCGGTTTCCTCGTCGCGGAGGTACCACGCCTCGCCGCTCTCGTCGCAGACCGGATCGTCGTGCCAGGTCGTGAGCCGGAACTCGTGGGCGTTGAGCACCCACGTGTACGCGCTGCCGCTCTCCGAGACCACCGTGCCGATCCGGTCGTTGGCCAGGACGTTTGCCCACGGCGCGGGCGTGGCCTGCCCCGGGGCGAGCGTGACCACGTACTCGCGACCGTCGGGCGTGAACCCGCCGAGGCCGTTGAAGAAAACGAGCTCGCGCGCGGGCGGTGCCGGGGCATGTGCGGCCAGCGGAAGCCGCGTCGGCTCGAACTGCGGAATTCTCCGCTCGATCGGGGGCCGCCGCTCGACCTGCTCGGCCAGCGTCTCCGCGCTGTCGGTGACGATCGCCCGCGCCACCGTCTGCAACAGCACGCGGTCCTCCTCCGACAACTGTTCGCTGCGCCGGACGAAGATCCCTCCGGGCTTGTCCACGCGGTGCGCGTCCGGACCGGCGGCGATCAGGCCCATGATGCGGTCGTTCAATATCTGCCGATACCCGGAAAAATCCTCGTTCAGGATCACCAGATCGACGTCCAGCCCTTTCACGCGCCAGTAGGCGTGGGCTTTGAGAATCTGCTTGACCAGGTCGATCCGGTTCACGTCCGCGATGCGCATCAGCACGATCGGCAGATCGCCCGAGATCCCGAAACCCCACAGGCCGGACTGGCCGCGCCGGTTGCGGGTGAGAACGCTGGCGCCGGCGCGGCGGAGCGGGTTTGCGTGGAGCACCGACGCGGCCAACTCGTCGTACACCTGCGCTTCCGCGTCCGTGGCCTGCAGCTGCCGAAGAACGACCTGGCTGTGCGACCACGCCATCTCGAACGCTCGGGCCGCGAAACTGGGGTCGCGATATTTGCCGATCAATGCCAGCGCCGCTTCTCGCGTCTCGGCGATGCCGGAGATGATGTGGAAATTCGCCGAGGTGTCGTGCTGGATGACCACCCCCTGGCGGATCGCGACAATCGGGTCGAGCACCGAACCCGAGCTGTCCGAGAGCGACGCGACGTCGTCGAACGCTGCCGGGCGGGCCACCGTGCGGCCGCGACCGATGAACCTGGCCCGGTCCGTTTCGTAGGACGCTTCGCCGGCGGGCGTACCCTGCACGGTCAGCAGATGAAACAGCCACGGCGGTTGCTCTCCGGGCGCGCGCGGGCGGCGTGTGCACAGAATCGCGTCGCGGTCCGCCAGGATCTCGGTTTGCACGAACAGATTGCTGAACGCCGGGTGCGCGAGGTCGGCTGCGAGCGGCGCGATGACGACCTCGGCGTAACTGGTCAGCTCGATCGTCCGGACCCGGGCCGACAGGTTGACCAGCGTTACGCGGCGGACTTCGACGTCGTCTTCCGGCGAAACGGCGATCTCGGTGTGGCAGTCGATGTCGTCGTCGCGGCGACGGAATTCCGCCCGGCCCTGCACGAAGATCGCCTCGAACCGCTTCGACGGACGCTGGGTCGGTTGATAGGCTGCCGACCAGAGCGCGCCCGTCTTGACATCGCGTAGATAGCAGAACAGGCCCCACCCGTCGCACGTGGCGTCCTCCCGCCAGCGCGTGACGGCCAGGTCGTTCCAGCGGCTGTAGCCGCCCCCGGCGTTGGTGACCATGACGTGATAGCGTCCGTTGGACAACAGGTGAACCTCGGGAATCCGTGTGTGCGGCGACGGGAAAATGCGCATCGCCGTCTCGGCCCCGGCCGGCGGTTTGCGCGCAGCAGTGACTTCGGCCGTATGTGGTTGCAGCGGTGCCGCGACCTTGGGCACGCGTTCCTGCAGCAGCAACTCCGTCGCCTTGAACTGCGGGTTGGACAGGAAACGGCGCTGCATGGGCCGGTTCAGCAACAGGGACGCCAGTGCCAGGAGGCTCATCCCCTGGTGATGCGCCATGAAACTGCGGAGCGGCACGCGGGTTCCGCCGCGCGGTACGCGCGTCGGCGTGAAGTCAATGGCTTCATACAGCCCGAACGCGCCGTGATAGCCATCCGACGCAAGACGTTCCAGGTTCTGGCAGGCCGCCGGCGGCGCGATCATCAGCGCCAGCGCCGAGGCGTACGGCGCGACGACCAGATCATCAACCAGCCCGCGCTTGAACCCCAGGCCCGGCACGCCGAACGCGCGATACTGGTATGCATCGTTGGCGTCGGTGGCGTTGTAGCACGATTCTGAAATCCCCCAGGGTACGCCCCGTTCCCGTCCGTATTCGATCTGGCGGGCGACTATGGCCTGGTACGTTTCGTCGAGCAGCGTGTGCGCATACGTGGGCATCAACAATAGCGGCATCAGGTACTCGAACATCGAACCGCTCCAGGACAGCAGCGCCAGCGCGCTGCCGTGGGCGGTCAACTGGCGGCCCAGAGCGAACCAATGCTCCTGGGGCACCTGGTCTTGCGCGATGAGCATGAAACTCGCCAGCCGGGACTCCGAGGCGAGTTGATCGTAGTGCGAGGGATCGCGGCGCCGGTCGCCGACGTCGTAGCCGACGGACAGCAAGTCGCACGCGGAATCGTACAAGAATGAAAAGTCCATCTCCGTCAGTTCCGCGCACCGCTGCGCCAGGTCGTCGATCTGTCTGATTCGCTCGGCAGCGCGACCGCCATGCTCGGCACTTGTCGCCAACTCCTGCAAGGTTGGCACCGGCGCGGACCGCTCGGGCTCGGCAACGAGGCCCTGCACGTCCTCCAGCCCATCGCGGCACTGGCGCTCGAAAGCACCCGCCCACCACTGCAGGTCTCCGGACGCGTGGGCGGGAACCTCCCGCATGATGCTGGCGGCTTGTTCGCGGAGCGCCTGCAGGCGCGCGATGATCGCGTTGACGGTGTCGTCGCACGGGGCGTCCAGGATCGTTTGCGCTCGCTGCACTCCGGTCAGCAGTGCCGGGCTTCCGCGCGCCTCGTCCTGCAACACATGCAGGGTGTCGGCGAGACCGGCACACGTGCGGTCGGACACGAGGGGCTGGTGTTTCAGTTCCCCCAGCCCGGCCCGCAACGTGAACAGCGCTCCGACCAGATTGCCGCTGTCGACGCTCGACACGTAGAAGGGCAGCAGCGGGCGCAGCGTGCGCGTGTCGTACCAGTTGTAGAAATGGCCGCGGAAGCGCTCGAGCTTCTCCATCGTTCTCAGAGCCCGATCGGTCCTGCGCAAGAAGTCGCCGGTGGAGATGTATCCGAAGTCGTGCGCCACCAGATTCGCCAGAAGCTCGAAGACACGCGGCGGTTTGCCCGCTCGCTGCCGGTTGTCTCCGTTAGCGAGGTTGTGGAGTTCCGCGGGCAGGAA
>JAPLSM010000149.1 GCA_026398635.1 Spirochaetota bacterium
AACCGCGACCGGGTGCGCCAGCTCGCCGCGCGCTACGGGGTGCTGTTCCGCGAGCTGCTCGAGAACGAGCTCCCGGCGCTCCGGTGGTCGGCTCTCTTCCGCACGATGAGGATGATGGAGTTGTCCGGTGAGCTCGTGACCGGCAGGTTCTTCGACGGCATCCCGGGACCGCAGTTCGCCCTGCCGGGCATCGCCGCGGAGCTCCCTGGGCCGGCCGCGCGTGCCGACCCCGCGGGCGAGCCGGTCTGGTGGGTGAACGCCTGCGACCCGGCCTCGCTGTGCGGGGCTACGGTCGCCGGCGTGAAGGAGACGCTCCCGTCCCGGCTCCCGACGACCCACGTCGTGTATCGGGGAAGCACCGTGGTACTCGTGTCCCGGCGCAGGGCGAGAGACCTGGAGTTCCGGGTGCCGGCCGACGACCCCTCGCTGCCCCGGTACCTGGCGTTCGTCCGGGTCATGGTCGGCCGGGACGTGCGCGCCTCCGCCGCGCTGCACGTCGAGTCGATCAACGGGATCCCCGCGCTCGAGAGCCCGTACCGGCCGGCGCTCCTCTCGTTCGGATTCCTCGAGGACTACCGGAGGCTCGTCTTCAGGGCTTCCGTTTGAACTTCACGCCGAAGCCCATGCCCTTCCCGCTCGTGATGAGCATGGGCTCGAAGCTGACCGTCCCGTCCAGCACCCTTCGCTCCGCGAGGCGCGCGGCCCCCGCGGCGGAGACGCAGCGCAGCACCGCGTCGACGACCGCCCCCACGGCCATGATGCCGAGGGACGGGAGGTACTCGCCCACGCTGTTCGCTTCGAAGTCGTTCTCGAGGCTCGCGATCGGCTCGGTGAACCAGTTCATCACCCGCAGGTTCGGGGGCAGGAGGAAATACGCGCCGACCAGGGTGCCGGCCGCGACGGCGGCGCTTCCCACGAGGTAGAGCGAGCCGCCGAGCGGGTCGCGGTTCAGGAACTGCCCGAGGCCGGGGAGTGCGAGCGAGGACATCGCGGATCCGTGGATCCATGCCTCCTGCTGCATCGCCACGGAGAGCCGGGCCAGGGCCTTCTCGACGTCCGCCACGGTCATGGAGCCCAGCTGCGACGTGCCCCGGTCCGCGGCGAGCGCGGCGACGTCCTCGGCCACGGGATTGAAGGTCCGAGGTTTCGGGAACGCGCTGACGGCGCAGAGCAGAGCCGCACCGAGGAGAAGGATCTTTCTCATGGGGGGCCTCCGGAGGCGATGGTACCCCGGGGGCTCCCGCCGGGCAACCGGGCCCTACTCCGCGAGCGCCGCCCGCAGTGTGTAGGTCAGCTGCTCCTCGTCGTCGAGGTAGACCGTGACGAGGTAGTCGCCCGGGACCTTGAACAGGAAGTTCTTGAAGTAGTCCGTGACCACCGTGAGTTCGCCCGGCCAGGCCTCGACCTCCTGGGCGTCGGACTGCGCCACCACCGTGCCATTGGGATCCGTGATCTCGATGCGCTGTTCGTAGGAGTCGTCGCCCGAGAACCAGAGCGTGACGATGGCGAAATCGTCGGCGCCGGGGAAGCGCTCGAAGGTGTAATGCTCGAAAGCCCCCTCCACCTCTCCCCAGCCCACGTCGTCGATCCTGCCTTCGACGGCAGGCAGCGACGCGAGGAGGTACGGCTCATCGGGGGCGTCGCTGTCGTCGTTGACGCAGTAAGGCAGGTCGAGGAGCTCCTCGCCGTCGACGTAGACGACGACCACGTAGGTGCCCTCCTCCTCGAAGACGGTGTTCGCGAGGCTGTGCGTGGTGAAGTTCGTACCATGCTCCCCGAAATTGACGTCGTCCGAGAGGTCGGCCACCACGTCGCCGTCGGGGTTCACCACCTCCAGGTCGATGGTGTGCTCGCCTTCGCCCTCCCAGCGCAGGTACACCCAGAGGTCCGCCACGTACGGCACGTCCACGTCGAAGATGGAGCTCTGGATGCCGAGGATGTTGACCAGTCCGGACTTCTCGTCGTCGACCACCTCCGTGGCCAGGACGCCGCCGAGCAGGTAGGTCTCGGCCGCGGCGGGCAGGATGGCGAGGGCGATCAGGACGAGCGCAAGCGCTGCGGACTTGTGCACGGGGCACCTCCGTCAGGGAGGAAGGTACCCCCCGGGGACCGCCGGTTCAAGGTGCGGGCTGTGCGGGTCGAACGGGCTGTGCGGGTTGCGCGGCGGGCAGGTCGAGACGGAACAGGCTTCCAGCACCCGGGGCGCTCTCCACGGTCAGGTCGCCGCCGTGGGCTATGGCGACGCTGCGGGCGATGGCCAGGCCCAGGCCTGCCCCGTCGGCCGTGGCGCCCCGGCCCCGGAAGAACCGCTCGAAGATCCGGGGCAGCTCGGCTGCGTCGATGCCCGAACCGTCGTCCCGAACGGAGAACCGGACGAGGCCGGTGCCCGGGCCGGCCGCGCCGTCCGCCGGGACCTCTTCCACGGCCACCTGGACCCGGCCGCCGGGCTGGGTGAATTTCACCGCATTGGCCACGAGGTTCGACAGCGCGAGCTCCACCCGCTGCCGATCGCACACGAACGCGAGCGGCTTTTCGGGTCGCCGGACCTCGAGCGAGATGCCCCTGCGCTCCGCTAACGCCGAGTGGCCTGCCGCTGCCCCGGCGGCGAGGTCGCCCGCGTCGTGTGACGCAAGGGCGAGGGTTGCGATGCCCGCGTCGAGCCGCGAGAGGTCCAGCAGGTTTTCCACGATCCAGCGCAGCTTGTCCAGCTGGAGCCTGCCTGCCTCGAGGAACTCACGGCGCGCCGCCTCGTCGCCGGCCGCGGGGCCCTGCAGCAGCTCCGTGAAGGTCGAGAGCGCGGTGATGGGCGTGCGCAGCTCGTGCGAAGCGTCGGCCACGAACCGGCGAAGCGAGTCGCGCTCCGCGGCGAGGTCGCGGAAGCTGGATTCGAGGCTGCCGGCCATCGCGTTGAAGCTGCGGGCCAGGTCGCCGATCTCGTCGCGCCGGCCGGAGGGCGCGCGCGCGGCCAGGTCACCGGCTCCCATGCGCATGGCAGCCCGCGAGACGGCGCGCAGGGGATCGGTGAGGGTCCGGCCGATCAGCATGCCGAACGCCACGGCCACGGCGAGCGCTCCGAGGCCCGAGAAGACCACCGCCCCGGCGAGGGTCTCCGTGGTCTCGCGCTGGAAAGACAGGGGACTGGACAGCTCCACGTATGCCAGCGGGGCATCGGCCGGTCCGACCGGCTCGGTCACCGTGAGGTAGGTGCGCGGCTCGCCGGGCAGGCCGGGCGCCGTATGATCGGGGCGCTGCTCCTCGAACGAGAAGCGCCTGCCCCACGACGTGAACTGCCGGCTCGCGTACAGCAGGGTGGTGCCGAGGGGCAGGTCGCGAAGGAACGGAACCAGGTCGTTCATTCCGGCGGTCTCGTCCCGGTTCCCGTCCGAGGGGAGGGGGATGATCAGGGGTGCCGAGGGCCGGGACCGCTCGTCGGCCTCGGCGAGGCCCGAGGGCACCAGCCAGAGGAACTCGTCGGGGGCGGCGGGGTCGCCCGAATCGGCGAGCACCATGCGACCGGTGTCGAGCACGCGCACCCGCACGTTGCCGAGAAAGGCCGATGCGCCGGCGAGGTCCTGCAGGGCCACGCGGCGCAGGCTCGGCGAGAGGAACACCTCGGCCTGCCGCGCGACCGCTGCCGCGTTCGCCTGGAGGAAATCGCGTTCCTGGCGGACCACGTGGCTTCTGACGAAGACCACGGCCAGCACGCCCATCAGCGACACGCCGAGCAGCGCGAGCGCGGCGTAGCTTGCTACGAGCCGGAAGCGGATCGACCGGAACATCGGCCCTCCTCAGGCCTGCGGCTCAGGTATCCGTGCCGCCGAGACCGTTCCGACTGCCCGGGGGCCTGCCGCCGGGAGTGCGGTTACCGGGGTTTCGGTTGCCCGGACCGGGAAGCATCCCGGGGCCCCCGAGCTGCACTCCGAGGAACGCCTTGGCCTTGTCCTGCGGGCTCTCCGCCAGCGTCACGACGACCTCGGCATCGCTGCTGTCGGCTGCATGCACCACGCCGACCTTCAGCGTATCCCCGGGCTTGTGCTGTGCGACCGCATCGATGACCTCCTGCGCGGTCCGCACTGCCGTCCCGTCGACCGTCGTCAGAAGGTCGCCCCGGGCGATGCCGGCTTTCGCAGCCGGGCTGTCGTTCGCCACGGCCATCACGCGGACCCCGGCCATGATCGGCAGCCCGTCGGGCCGCGGGACATTGTCCGCGAGCCGAGAAACCATCCGGTACTCGACCCCGAGCCAGGGCTTCGCCTTGTCCTGGGCGTTCTCACCCAGGGACACCGTCACGTCGCGTGCGGCCCCGTCCGCACCGGTCACGGCGAGCACCACCGTGTCGCCGGGCTTGTGCGCGTTGAGGATCGCCGCGAGATCGTTCTTCGCATCGACCGCGACGCCGTCCACCGTTGTGACGAGATCGCCCGCGGCGAGGCCGGCCTTTTCCGCGGGGCTTCCCGCGATTACCGCGACGATCCAGGCGCCGGCTCTGCCGGGAATCATGGGCCGGGGCACGTTCTGCATGCCGGGCTGGATCGGCGGCTGGACCCCGGCCGATGAGGTGGACTCGAAGTACACGCCGAGATAGGCGCGCCCGTTGAGCTCGCCGAGCTCCGCGGTGAGCGTCCGCTTCGCATCGCCGTGCCGCACGGTCACCTTCACCTTGTCTCCGGGCTTTTTCGAGGTGACGGCTTTCTGCACCTCCGCGACCGTGGCCACGTCGGCCCCGTCGACCGCGAGGATGATGTCGCCCCTCGCGATGCCGGCCGCGGCAGCGGGGCTCTGCGGCTCCACCTTCACGACCAGTACACCGGCGTCGGGGCTGGAACGCGCGGCAGGTTCCTCCTGCTTCGGCGCAGCGAAGGCGGCCACGCCGATCAGCGCCGAAAACAGTACGAGACCCCGAACGAACCGGGATGCGTGTTTCATGGGCTGGTACCTCCGACTCCGAGGGTACCAGCGGGAGGTTGCGGCGGGTTTGCCGTGGCGTTAATGTTTATTAACACGCTGCGGGCCGCTCACTCGCCCTTCGGCGAGAACCGGTAACCCGCTCCGCGCACCGTGATGAACCAGCGTGGGCTGGCAGGATCGTCCTCGAGCTTCTCGCGCAGGTGACGCACGTGCACGTCCACCGTGCGCTGGGAGTCCACCGAGCTGTCGTATCCCCAGACGGTTTCCAGCAGCGATTCCCGGCCGAACACCTGGTCGGGGTTGGTGACGAGGTGGCGCAGCAGCCGGTACTCGGTCGGTGTCAGCGGCACGGTCGCGCCCTTCCGCTCCACCCGCATGCTCTGCAGGTCGACCACCACCTCGCCGAACCGGATCGAGGCCGGGCCGTCGGCCGAAGAGAGCTCGCCGTAGGCACGGCGCAGCGCGGCCCGCACCCGGGAGACCAGCTCGCGCAGGCTGAACGGCTTCACCACGTAGTCGTCGGCGCCCAGCTCCAGGCCGAGCACCTTGTCGACCTCCTCGTCGCGCGCGGTGACCATGATGATCGGGAGGGTCATGCCCTCCTCGCGCATGGTGCGGCAGACGTCGAAGCCGCTCATGTCGGGGAGGCGCACGTCGAGCAGGACGAGGCGGGGATGGGCGGACCGTGCCGCCTCGAGGGCCTTCTTCCCGTTCGGCGCGACGACCACCGCGAACCCCTCGGCCTTCAGGCCGTACTCGAGCCCGCGTGCCACCGGCGCCTCGTCCTCCACCACCAGGATCGTGTCGGGCATCACCCGGAGTGTAGCACAACGGGCGGCGCGCCGTCATCGTGATCGGGGGCCGGCCGCGGGGAGGCAGGCGACGGCGACACCCGCATTGGCTATAGTGGCGGAGGCGAAGGAGGCACGCGATGCGGAACTGGGGACCGATCAGCCCGAAGCTACCCCGGCTGTGGCACGGCGGGGACTACAACCCCGAGCAGTGGCTGCACGATCCGGCGGTGCTCGAGGAGGACGTGCGCCTGATGCGGCTGGCGGGGTGCAACGTCATGAGCGTGGCCATCTTCGCGTGGGCCGCCCTGGAGCCCGAGGACGGGCGGTACGAGTTCGGCTGGCTCGACGGCGTCGTCGATCGGCTGCGCGCAGCCGGCGTTTTCACCGTGCTCGCAACTCCTTCGGGCGCCCGGCCCGCCTGGTTGGCGGAGAAGCACCCCGAGGTGCTGCGCGTGGGCCCCGACGGGCGCCGCAGCCTCTTCGGAGGCCGGCACAATC
>JAPLSM010000307.1 GCA_026398635.1 Spirochaetota bacterium
GGTGTCGAAGATGGGTTTGACTCCGTTAGGCCGGGCACGCGCCGGCCCTGTATTGTGTCATTGTTAACGTTTCGGACCCGAAAAACCGTTTGGTGCTAGGGCTAGGCAAACCGTATGGGATTCCAGCGAGCCTTCGAGGTTCACGTTGACGCCGTAGCGAAGGGTTTCGTGAGGCAGCATCCGATCGATCTTCAACAGCGTTACCGACGCACCATCCTCGACCCATTCAACGCAACTGCTTCTCAGGTCAAACACATAACCTGCACGAGCTGCCGTGAATTCCCCCAATTTCGTCGGCGTGACGAGGAGACAACCAGGAGATGGCAGTTCAGGTCGAGCGACGATCTTCACCGCAACACTCGAAAGCTCCTCCGAACCACGGTTAGTGACCTCCACAGGGAAGGTCGAGAGCGGCCGATCAGGCGATAATACCTGCCGGGTAGGCGCTATGATGACGCCGGTGTCTTTGTGTCGCCAGCAAACAGCCAGCGCTAAGGCGAAAACTGTGAGAGCTATGCCGAGGAGCCCGACCCAACACCCAACCGCAGAGGTGAGCGTTCACGGGGTAGCCAGGGGCGACCACACAAGACCACGGGATAGCAGAGAACCTGGGATGCCGTCAGGAGCCTGACGGCAAGAGCGAGGGCGGGGGAGTACCGCAGAGATGCGCTTGTACCGAGTCGAGCAAGAACTGGAAGACCGCGCGACCCTGCTGGGCGCAGGTGGCGATCACCGTCCAGATCCGTTCGCACCAGCGGCGGCCTTTCTCGCTCCGCGTCCCTTGCGTGATGTGCCGGTCGATCACCACGAAGTGAATCGCTTGTTCCGCCAGATTGTTCGTCGGGCCGATGCCCGGCGTCGTGATGAAGCGGAAGTACGCTTCCCCGTTCTCGCGGAACCGCTTCGCCAGGTTCCGTGCATGCTTCGCGTCGGGCACGCGGGTGGTGGCCGCTTTCATCACTTGCTCCCGCGCCGCCTCCAACGCCTTCTGGAAACCCGTCGCCGTCATCTTCTCGCGTCGGTGGATCACGCCAAACAGATCCCGCAAGGCGTCCCGAAGACGCGGACCGTAAGCCTGGACCTCGCGTCCGGGGAGCGTCAGCAGGAACTTCACGTCGCGGATCAGGTGGGCCATGCAGAACTGCACGAGCACGTCGCGGAGGAACTTGCGGATGGTGGAGAACGAGGCGTGGCAGACGCCCTTCATGAAGGCGACCAGGGCCGTCAACCGCGGGCCGAACAACCCCGCCTTCACCACCATCTCCGGCATCGGGGCATAATGCACCTTGCGGCAGTGCGGGCACCAGTAGGCCACGCCTTGATGTTCTGTCACGACAGTCGGTGTGTCGGTAATTTCCACCTGCTGGAGCACTTCGGGTTCGTGCCGCGAAAGGACCAGCGTGCCGCCGCAGTCCGGGCAGCAGTCGAGGGTGTGGGGCTCGAAGTGGTTGACCGCCTCGGGTGGAAACGGGGACCGCAAGTGTTGCTCATGTCCCGGCTGTCCGCCCTTCTTCCGCTTCTGGCCGCCCTTGGGCAGCGGCTTCTTCGGCTTGACGATGTCGCTCGACGGCGGCTTGGAGGACGTCGAGGAATCCTTGCGCGCCGCGGCCAACTGCTGTTGCAGGCGGGCGTTCTCCTCTTCCACCTTTGCGATCCGTTCCATTGCCTGGAGCAGTTTGTCCTCCAACGTCGCAACACGTTGCGTCAGATGCTCACAGTTCAGACAAGAGGTTGTTTCCCGCAGCTTCATGGGCAGGAAGATACACATCCCCGACCGTCCAATCAAGATCAACCGGACGCCTACCGAACGCAAGAATTCTGGAAAATTCTCGTGCCCGAGAAAATGCCGCAAACTTATTCAGAGCAGAACACGATGCGGACGTGGTGGAATTGGCAGACACGCAAGACTTAGGATCTTGTCCCGAGAGGGGTGGGAGTTCAAATCTCCCCGTCCGCATTCCTTATACGGCAACGACTTACGACGATTTTCCAGTATACCCCAGAAGGCTATAAGGCAGTCGGTGCTATGCGGGTGCTATGTTTGCGAGAATTTTCCGCCTGCCTGCCAGATACCGGCCTGAGAGACACCTACCCGATGTGGTGCGGCGTCCTCTGCGGCTTGCTGTCGGCCACGATGATGGTGACGCCGCTGACGCATCAGCACGACGATGGTGACCA
>JAPLSM010000132.1 GCA_026398635.1 Spirochaetota bacterium
CCGCCGGTCGGCTCGTCGGTCGGGGCCGCGTACGCGAACTCCGGCATGTGTCGGGTGAACCAGTCGAACTGCTCGTCGGTCTGCTCCTGGAAGCAGACCACGTCGGGGCTGCGCGAAAGGATGACGCGGAGGCACAGCTCCCGGCGAAGCGGCCAGCTGTCGGGCCCATCCTTCGCCCGGGAATACCGGATGTTGCAGCTCATGACGATCATGGGCACCCCGCTGCCGCGCGCCGGCGGTGCAGTTCGAGCGTTCTTCCATGCAATGAGGCCAGCGCGTCCTGGGCCGAGCCGTCGCCTGCCAGGAGGGCGAGCATCGCCTCACCTTCCTGCCGGCAGAGCGCGTCGTGGCCGGGGAAGAACTCCCGCAGGAGGAAGTGCGCGTATTTCACGAGCCGCATCGGGCCGTGGACCTGGACGGGCGCACCCGACAGAGCCTCCACCGCCACGGACCACAGGTCCTTGATGGCGGCGACGAGGTCGCGGAGCGCCGGCGAAGCCGCGAACACGATGGTGAAGTACCAGCCGAAGAGTTCGCCCCGCTCGCACCCGTGGGCATCGCTCACCCCTACGACGGGTATGCGCTTCCCGCGGCGGGTCTCCTCGTGGTAGCGAGCCGCCTGCAGCGCGTTGGACTCCGCCTCGTGCCGGTGATAGCCGCCGATAAGCTCGAAGGCGTCGTAGGGCTGCTCTTCGAACACCCGGTCTGCGAGGGAGCCGGGGATGTGGTAGCGCCGGTCACTGATCCAGTAAGGGTGGCAGAAGATGCCGAGCCCCCCGCACTCGTGGATGGCGCGGAATGTCCACAGGGTCGAAGCGTAGAGATACGGGTCGAGCTTCGGGGGAAGACCGGTCAGGCCGCGGGCGATCTCGTCCACCTCCTGCCGCCAGCCGGGAGCCGTGAACTGCGCGTTGACGCTCCGCGAGCCGCCGAAATTGACGATGTGGATGTTGTTGTCGGGCGGGTGGACCTCTTCGCCGGGAAAGATCGCGAGATCGACCGGGTGGGCGGCAAAGGCGGCCTGGGCCTCCAGCGAGGGCTCGTAGAGGCGATGATCGGTGATGGCCATGAAGTCCAGGCCGATCCTCCGGCAGGCCGCGGCTACATGGGCCGGCGGCTCCCTGCCGTCGGACCGGTTGCTGTGGATGTGCAGGTCGCCTTTCAGGGGCCGTCGGTCGTACAGATCCGCATCGACCGAGTAGACCCGGGCGTCGAGCACGGGAATCCGCTCGGACGATCGCAGCTCCTCGACAAACAGGCCGTGTTCCTGCTCGCCGTCGAACCGGTGGGTGATGCGCAGTTCGCCGCCGGTCACCCGGAACGCCGGCTCGTGCCTCGTGCCGAAGGCGCTGTACCCGCCCTGGTCCTCCATGGGCGTGTACGTCACCGCGTACTTAAATCCGGGCGAGAAGGCGGCACCTTCGGCGAGCGGGCGGATCACGATCTCGACGGTCTCCCCCGACCGCACGACGCAGGGTGCGACCTCGAAGCTACCGCGGCCCGCAACTGCTGCCATTAGCAAATCTCCTCTACCGGTATGGTTCGTACAGTCCGGCGCCCATGCCTCGGGGCTGCGGTTCGAGCCCGGCGGCCCGCAGGTGCGAGGTGTCGGCCACACAGAGCGCCCGGGGCACCGCCCAGGCATCGGAGTGCTCCTCGAAGTGGATCGTCGTCACCGAGGCCGGCCAGGCGTAGAACCCGCACCACACGAGGGGCAGGGGTAGCGCGAGCAGGTGGGCGAGGAAGAGCAGCACGGTGCCGTTGTGGGCGACGATGGCGATCCTCGCGTCGCTCGCGTGCTCGATCCGGTAGCGCGCCCCCTCGCGCACGTAGCCGTGTGCCGCGGTCAGCTCGTCGCAGCGCGCAGTGAACTCCGCCCACATCGAGGAGATCGCGGGCGCGTCGAACGGCGGCGTCCGCAGCCACTCCTCCCGGGCGGGAAGCGGGGAGAGGCCGCGGACGGTCTCTCCGAACGTGTCCCAGATCATATATGTCCGTCCGGCCTGCTCGACGCGCAGGTAGCCGGGTTCGTTCAGCCAACGCGCCTGCGTCACCGCGAGTCCGGTGTGCTTTGCGACACGCTCCGCGGTGGCGAGCGACCGGCCGGTGACCGAGCAGTACAGCTGGTCGATCCGCTCCGCGGCGAGGCGTGTCGCGAGGGCATCGGCTTCCCGCTCGCCCTGGGGTGTCAAACGATCCGCCGTGAGGTCGGGATCCGCGTGCCGTATCACGTACAGGCGCATGGGCTCATCCGATCTCTGGCAGGTACGCGGCCTGCAGCTCGAGCAGGGTGTCCATCATCCGCTCCGTCTGCGAGGCGCTCGCGGGTGAGGCGGGATCCATCAGCAGCGCCTGCAGCAGCAGCTTCCGCGACCGCTCGGCGTACGAAGCGACGACCAGGCGCTGGATGGACTGCTGCTGGCGCACGAGCGCGGCGAAACCCTCCGGCAGCCGGCCGACGTTCTCGGGATGCACGCCCCGGCCGTCGACCGTCGCGGGCACCTCGATGCACCCCTCACGATCGAGGTTCTCGATGAAGCCCTCCGTGTTGAGCACGTTGACGGCCTCCCGGAGCATCTTCCGGTCGAGGGCGATGTCAGCGATCACGGAGACCGCGAGCTCGCCCGAAGCGCGGATGTCCTCCCGTCGCAGGGGAGTCTTCCCGGTCAGGGCGTCCCGCTCCTCCACCCCGATGCCTTTCTCGCGGTAGGTCTCGACGTCCATGCGGTGCCGCCAGGCCTCGAAGACCGCGCGGCCGTCCACCGGCTGCTCGGCGGGATGGACCTTCCGGTGCTCGATCCCGAACTCCCAGAGCCGGCCCGTGAACTCGTCGGCGAATCTCACGTACTCGCCGATGTGGTGCTCGGATACGTACCCGAGCATGCCGAAGGTCTTCCATAGGTATCTCGTGAGCGGGGGAAGCAGTCCGGCATCGGCCTCCAGGCGCTCGGTAAACTCTGGGATGAGGTCCCGGCCGCTGTCGCGCTCGGCGATCCGGTAGAAGGTGTAGAAGTGGTTCATCCCGGCAGTGCGCACGTCCAGGCTCTCGAGAGGGCGCCGGAGCGCCCGGGCCGCGAGCTCCTGGAAGGAATGGAACCCGTGGCAGAGGCCGAGGGCCGATAGCCGGGTCAGCGAGAGGATCGCGGTGAGGACGCGCGCCTCG
>JAPLSM010000036.1 GCA_026398635.1 Spirochaetota bacterium
GGCAGGCGGAGCTGAGCGCAACCATTCGCTACTTCGCCCTGAAGGAGAGCGAGCAGGACCTCGGCGGAGGCGTGCGCCTGCGGACCAAGTACCTCAACCACCCCATCCTCGTGCTCGGTTACCGGTTCGAGTTCGAGGGCAGGGTGATCTGCACGGTGTACGACCACGAGCCGTATCAGAACGTTTTCGATGTGAAGCCCGACGCCCCCGGTTACGACGCCGATGCCGTGAAGGAGGGGGCCGACGCGGCCGCCGGGGAGAACCAAAAGGTGCTACGGTTCATGCAGGGAGCCGACCTCCTCGTGCACGACGCGCAGTATACGAAGAAAGAGTGGTTGGCCGGAAAGCAGGGCTGGGGTCACAGCACCTTCGAGTGGGCGCGCGACGCGGCCCTCCGGGCGGGGGTGAAGCACCTCGTGCTCTTCCACCACGACCCCGATCGGTCCGACGCGAAGCTCGAGAAGCTCGGCAACGAGTGCCGGGCCTCCATCGCCGGGAAGAGCCGGATGCAGGTCTCGATCGCGCAGGAGGGCCGCACCTTCGAGGTGTAGGCGCCTTCCTGGTGCCGGCGCCCTCGAGGCGCGCGACGGGGAGGCCGCGTGGGATCAGCGAACGACCCGGGATCGAACGCCGCACGCATCACCCTGAAGCTGCTCGATGAGCTGATCGGCCGAGAGCCCGGCCTCCGGGTCGGGGTCCGCCTGTGGGACGGGACGCGCTGGCCCGACGACCGGGCGCGCCCCGCGACTCTGGTGCTCCGTCACCCGGGAGCCCTGCGCGCCATGTTCCGCGCCGGAAGCGAGCTGGCTTTGTCGGAAGCGTACCTCTACGACGACTTCGACGTCGAGGGCGACATCGAGAGCATCTTCGACCTCGCCGACTCGCTCGCGAAGCGCACCGCGGGGGGGAGCAGGAAACTCGCGGCGTTCTCCGACCTGGGCCGGTTGCCGAAAAACGGCCGACGGCCGCGAACGGGCAGCCGGGGACCCGCCCGGCTCGAGGGGCGGCTGCACTCGGTGGAGCGCGACCGGCAGGCCGTCCGCTACCACTACGACGTGTCCAACGAGTTCTACCGGATCTTCCTCGACAGCCGGATAGTCTACTCCTGCGGGTATTTCCCCGATGCGGGAACCGACCTGGAATCCGCAGAGCTCGGTAAGCTGGACCTGATCTGCCGCAAGCTGCGCCTGAAGCCCGGGCAGCGCCTCCTCGACATCGGCTGCGGCTGGGGCGGCCTCGTCATGCACGCGGCCCGGGCGTACGGCGTCGACGCCACCGGCATCACCTTGAGCCTCCAACAGTGGGATCTGGCCAACGAGCGCATCGAAGCCGCCGGCCTGGCGAAGACCTGCCGGGTGCTGCCCCTCGACTACCGCGAGGTGGCGGAAGACCGGCCCTGGGACGCGCTGGTGAGCGTCGGCATGTTCGAGCACGTAGGCGGCGGGATGCTCGGCACCTATTTCCGAAAGGCCGCGCGCCTCCTGACGCGGGGCGGCGTGTTCCTGAACCACGGCATCGCCTCGCGGGTGACCGACCCCTTCGACCGCGGACCGAACTTCAGCAACTTGTACGTCTTTCCCGACGGCGAGACCCTGCCCGTCCACGTGACGCTCCGGGCCGCCGAGGAAGCCGGTTTCGAGGTGCGCGACGTCGAGAGCCTGCGCGAGCACTACGCGCTGACCCTCCGCCACTGGGTGAGGCGCCTGGAAGCCGGCCACGCGGAGGCGCTGCGGCACGTGGACGAACCGACGTACCGGGTGTGGCGGCTGTACCTGTCGGGATCGGCGCACGGGTTCACGACCGGGCGGCTGAACGTCTACCAGGCGCTCCTGGCCCTGCCCGACACGCGCGGCGCGAGCGGACTGCCCCTGACCCGCGAGGACTGGTACACCGTTACGAGGTCCCGGTAGCGAAGGGGTCGCGGAGCCTCAGGCCAGGCAGGGCTACGAAACCCGTGTCGTGCGTGAGAAGCTCCGTAACGCCTGCTTCGAGACACAGCAGTCCGATCTGAAGATCGAACACCCGGGGACCCGTGACCCCCAGATGCTCCGCAGCGCGCAGGCAGCGTTCGGCGAAGTTTACCCCCGGCTGGAGCAGGTGGGCCCGTCCGGTGACGACCAGCGAATCGATGAACCTGCGGGCAACCGATGGAGAGGAGGGGCCTCCGGCGCAGGAGGGGTACGTCACCACGCTCCAGAACTCGAACAGGCACGGAAGGGGGATGCACCACCCGTCGACTTCGCCGGCTGCACGCTCGATCGCCTCCCGGGCGGTGGCGTGCTCGACGCACCCGGCCCGGTGCGCGTACACGAGGAGGTTCGTGTCGACGGCGGTCACCGCCGGGCATCCTTCCACGCGTGGAGCGCCTCGCGGTCGGCGACATCAAGACCTGGTGGAAGCCCGCCGGGCTCCGTGACCCAGCGGATGCGCACCGGCGCATCCCGAGTCCGGATCTTCCCGCCTTCAGCCGACAGCTCCCGCTGCAGGCCCCTCGCGATGAGCGCACGGAGCGGGGTACGCGTCTCCGCTGCCCGCTTCTTGGCCCGGATCAGCAGATCGTCGGGGAGGTCCACCGTCGTCTTCATATGGGAAAAAGTATTACCATATTCCCATATCGGTCAAGACAGGACGTCAGGATTCCCGGATGTCCTCGATCCGGACGGCCAGGGGCCGGAGCGCCTCCGCGATCTTCTCCTTCGAAAGGCCTTCGACCTTGACGGTGAGACGGCCCTGCGTGGTGTCTTCGGCGAGGAAGGTGCCGAGGGCGATGATGTTCCCGCCCGCCTCCGTGACGGCCGCGGACACCTTCGCCAGCTCGCCGCGCTCGTTCGGGAGCACCATCGAGATCCGCACGCC